>CAZNJW010000032.1:0-23219 GCA_964573455.1 uncultured Anaeromyxobacteraceae bacterium
CGTGGCGGTTCATCTGGAAGGTGACGTCGCCTCGATCGCCCATGTCGGTGATTCCCGGTGTTATCGGATCAGGGATCGCGCCATTGCGCAGATGACCACGGATCATTCGTTGCTGGAACAGTACAAGCAGCTTGCCAGGATTTCCGACGAGGAGATCAAGAATTTTCCATACAAAAATATTATAGTTCGTGCACTTGGGATGAAGGAGACGGTTGTCGTGGACACCCGTCTTGAGCAGACAAGGCCCGGTGATTGCTTCCTTCTCTGTTGCGATGGTCTCTCCGGCGAGCTTGACGATGACGAGATCCTCGACACCGTCCTTGAGTTCAAATCGGATCTTGATCGTTGCTGCAACGAGCTTGTATCCAGGGCCAATATCAAGGGTGGGCGGGACAACATCACGGTGGTGCTTGTCGAAGTGATTTAGCCGTTTTAGCGGCTGGAGGTCGACCGATGAAGCGGCCGATATGGCTACCGTTTCTGGCTGGTTTTCTTGCGGTTTCCTGCGGCGGTACTGAAGAGCCCGGTGATCTGGGACAGCCCGACGAGGGCATCCCGGATGTCAGGGTCGACGTGGTGATCACCGTCGACTACGGGTACCAGGACACGGGCTCTGACGAGGGCCGGGACACAATCGAAGGTGATGACGTTTTCGTCGACACGGGCGTGGACATCGGCGAGGAGGACACCGGGATTATTCCGGGGGCCTACGGCTGGCCGTGCGTCCAGAACACCGAGTGCTTTATTGGTTACTGCGTCCAGTCCGCCGAGGGCAGCATCTGCACCAAGGGCTGCTACGAAGAGGGCGATTGCCCGGACAGCTGGAAATGCAGGGCGGTCGCGTCCGGCGGCGACCCGATTTACATCTGCGTCCCGACCGGCGTATTCCTTTGCCGCCCCTGCGACAAGAACGATGACTGCTCGTCCAACATGAATCTCTCGAAGGATCGCTGCGTTGTTCATGGTTCGTCCGGCAACTTCTGCGGAACTTCGTGTGGCGAGGCCGGCGATCCGCCCTGCCCGAATGGCTTCACCTGCGAACAGGTCTCGGTGGTCGGTGGCGAGACGGTGAATCAGTGCGTCCCCGAAACCGGCGAGTGCTCCTGCTCCGACGCATCGATACTGGCCGGAGCCAGCACCACATGTTTCGTCTCGAACGCGAACGGGGTATGCACCGGCATCCGTGAGTGTCTCGAAAGTGGCTTGACCCCGTGCGACGCGCGCAATCCGGCGGTCGAGGCCTGCAACAAGGTCGATGACGACTGCGACGGCGTCACGGACAATCCGGGCTCGGTCGGATGCACGCCTTACTACGTCGACAATGATCAGGACGGATGGGGAATCGGCATCCAGCATTGCGTCTGCGGCGATGAGGCGCCACTCGGATACTCGACCAAGCCGGGCGATTGCAACGACTCCTCGGTTGGCATGAACCCCGCGGCCAAGGAATTCTGCAACGGGATGGATGATGATTGTGACGGCGAAACCGATGAATACGGTTCCACCGGATGCCGCGACTACTCTCTGGACAATGATGGCGATGGTTTCGGGCAGCCCGGCGAAAAGCGTTGCACGTGCGGCCCGGTTCCTCCGTTCACCGGCACGGTCGTTGGTGACTGCGACGACACGAACTCCGCCATCTGTCCGGATTCCAACAAGTGCAAGGAGAAGTGCGACGGCATAGACAACGACTGCGACGGCGCCACCGACACCGAAAATGCGTTGATGTGCATGCCCTACTACTTCGACGGGGATCAGGACACCTATGGTCTGCCAAGCAAATTCAAGTGCCTCTGTGCACCGTCCGGTCTCTACACCGCCACGCGCGCCGGCGATTGCGTCGACAACGACCCGCTGATCAATTCGACTGGTGACGAGATCTGCAACGGTGTTGACGACAACTGCAACGGCAGAACCGACGAGGGCGATGTCGCGGATTTGTGTCCACCTCCCCCGGGTGTCGAGATGCACGGCTCGACGGTCTGCGACAAGCTCTGCAAGGTGGGCGCCTGCGATCCGGCGACCACCGACGGCACGGGCGCGTACGTTCCGGGCTGGTTTGATCTGAACGAGATGATCGTCGACGGCTGTGAATGCCAGGCCGACATGTCCGAACAGTTCGGTGGTCAGACATGCAACACGGCGGTCGATCTTGGCGCGGTTCCGGACAGCGGATTCAGGGTTGCGTCCGATAACAGCAGGGGTTCGATCGTGCCGAACACGGATGAGGACTGGTACAGATTCCAGGCGTCCGACCCGACCTGGAACGGCGAGACCGACTCCTGCGACTTCTACAACGTCAAAGTGAAGTTCACGAAGAATCCGGGCAGCCAGTTCGTGTTCGACATCTACCGCGGATCGTGTGCCGCGGCCAATCAGATCTGCGGAGGGGCGCTCATTCACGAGTGGGCCACGAACTTCTCGACCGGAACAGGTACGGCCAGGAAGGGCGAGTGCCCCTGTTCTTCCGCCTTCTCGCCGGGCTGCTCGTCGCCGACGGACTACTCCGAATGCATCCGCGTGGAATCGAACCCTCTGAAATGCGGGTCGTGCCCCGGATACGGCGCGGCCAACATGAACTACTGCTCCGACAATAGCTCGGCGGTTTACCTTCGCGTTTACCGCGATCCGCTCAAGACTCCCACGTGTGAGGACTACGAACTCGAGATCAGCAACGGCCTGTATCAATACTCGGGGTCGTGAGTCTGACGGAATTCTGAAAATCTTCCCATAATCCTGAATTTCTTGTATGCTACTTCGCCTTTTGTCTACCTATGCCCAGGTACCTGGACGGGCCGGCATCAGGTATGCCGAGGTGCATCGTTGTCCGCGGAATTCGAACAGGTAGTCAGGGAAATTCTCAGTCGCACGGATCTGCAGAAGCTGATCTCCGAGTACGTGCACCTCAGCAAGCGCGGCGCGACATGGTGGGGATTGTGCCCCTTCCACGCCGAGAAGACGCCTTCGTTCTCCGTCAATCCCAAAAAGGGCCTGTACTATTGCTTCGGTTGTCAGGCCGGGGGCAACGCGATCTCCTTTCTGAAACAGGTCGGCGGATTGTCCGGTCGGGACGCGGTTGCGAGGCTTGCGGCCGAGGCCGGAGTCGAATTGCCCGAAAGCGCGCCGATGGATCCTGCCGAGGAGGCAGCGGCCAGGGAGCGGAACGAGATTCTCCGGGCTCTAGGTGTTGCTCAGGAATACTTCCTGGACTGCCTTTACGGTCCCTCCGGCGAGGCAGCCCGGGCATATCTGGCTGGACGCGGGCTGGACGGCGGGACCGTTGGCGATTTCGGTCTGGGCTATGGTGGAAACGGCGAAGGTCTGACAGGCGCTCTGCAGAGGCGTGGCGTCACCATGAAGTCGGCCGAGCAGGCAGGCCTGATATCGCCTTCACGCAGTGGTCACGGTTACTACGAGCGTTTTCGGGGCCGGGTGACCTGTCCGGTTTACAACAATGACGGGGTGCCGATTGCGTTTTCAGCCAGGGTTTTTCTGGACTCGGACGACGGCCCGAAGTATCTGAACAGCCCCGAGACCGCGGTCTTCCATAAGGGCAACGCCGTGTTCGGCCTGTACCAGGCGCGCCAGCACCTGCGTCAGTCGCGCCGGGCGATTTTTGTCGAGGGCAACTTCGACGTGATCTCCCTTCACTGCGCCGGGGTCAGAAATGTCGTGGCCCCTCTCGGGACTGCCCTGACGCAGGCACAGGTCAGGCAAATCGCGCGCTTCACGGACCGGATCACGATATTTTTCGATGGGGATGAGGCGGGCCGAAAGGCATCCAGACGCGCGGTTGGCATCCTGCTTGAGGAAGGCGCGGACGGCACGGTGGTTTCCACTCCGGCCGGCGAGGATCCGGACTCGATGGTCAGAAGCGGTGGTGCCGAGGCGATCAACAACGCGGTTCAGGTTGCAAGGCCGATGGTATCGTGGGTGGTTGACTCCCTTTTGTCGGTTCATGGCCGGAGTCCTCATGGAATCAGGGCCGTCATCGACGAAATGAACCAGCTCCTCGGCTCCGAGAGGGATCGCATCAGATACGGTCTTTACCGTGAAGAGGTCGCTCGTCTGCTCGGTGTTGATGTAAGGGAGTTGAAGACGGTGCTCAGGAGTCCCGGTTCCCCCGGAATTAGTCAGGCCAGGGAGTCCTTACCGGTCGCCGAAGTCATGATGATGAAGCTTATCGCCATGGAACCGGCCCTGCTGGACTCTTTCCTGGAAAAAGGCGGTCGCGAACTCCTTGCGTCCGGCGAATCTGTGGCAATGTTGGATGAGGTGCTTGAAATCGTGTCGTCCGGCATGGATATCGTCTCGGAACTGGTCTCGCGGTCGCCGGAGCCGGGATCGCTCGCGGCGCTGATGGTGGCGTCGGTAACGGAACAGGATGGCATCGTCGACGTTGCCAAGGCATTCGACGGAACTTGTCTTGAGATGAAGATTGCCTTTCTGAATCGGAGGATCGGTTCGTTGAGGCAGGCGATGATGGATGTCACGGACGAAGATTCGAAGATGCAGATGTTGCGTCAGTTGACCGACATGGAGAGAGAGTTGAAGAATGTGGGCCCGGGCGGATGGAAATTCCGCGGGTCCATTTGATTTTTGCGTCCGCAAAACCGAGGTGGTTGATGGAAAAGACAGAGATTAAGCGCCTGGTCGACATGGGAAAGAGGCGCGGCGGCCATCTGACCTTCGACGAGGTAAATGTCGCGATGTCCAGGGGCAATGTTCCTGCCGAGGACATCGATGACGTCCTGATCCAGCTTCGAAGCGCGGGCGTCGAGGTCGTCGAGGGCGGAGCTTCCAAGTCATCGTCCCGGATGAAGGATTCGATGACCATCCCGGTTGACGAGGATTCATACTCCGAGGCGTACGGCAAATCAAACGACCCGGTCAGGATGTACCTTCGGCGGATGGGCGAGGTTCCCTTGCTGAATCGTGAGGGCGAGGTCGAGATCGCCAGGCGCATCGAGGAAGGTGAGCTTGAGGTCTTCGGTCTGATCATGGAGACCGACATCGCCGTCTCCGAGATCCTGTCGCTCGAGGACAGGCTGCGTCGTGGCAAGGTCGGCATCAAACAGATAGTGAAGGACCTCGACGAGGACGAAGAGGTCGGAGACGAGGTCGCGACCCGCAAGCGGGTCCTGGAACTCCTCGATCAGGCCAAAGAACTGGACAAGGTGATTCACCGCGAGATGATGCAGCTCGAAAAACCTGGTCTGTCGACAAGAAACAGGCAGGCGCTCGAGGCTCAGCTTACCGGACACAAGGAAGAGATGAAGATGGTCCTTGTGTCAATGAGGTTAAACCAGTTCCTGATCCGCGATATCGTTGAGAAACTGAAGGATCACGTAAGGAAGATCAACGTTGCCAGGTGCGAGATCCGGTCCGTGGAAAGAATGGTCGGCGACGATCTGGCCAATCTTCGCAGGATGCTTCGCGACGCGCGCCTTTCGCCTGACCGGTGCGCGGTCGGGGTGGACGGACATACCTTCACGCTCGATACCCTTGAAGAGATGGAACATAAGGTTCAGAACGCGCGCAAGCGCATCAGGGCCGCCGAGCAGAAGGCGAACCTCACCGCTGACGACCTGCTGCGCACCCAGCAGGCGATCATGTCAGCCGAGAAGCGTACCGAAAAGGCCAAGTGGGAGTTGGTCGAAGCGAATCTGCGTCTTGTCGTTTCAATCGCCAAGAAGTACACGAATCGCGGTCTTCAGTTTCTGGATCTGATCCAGGAAGGCAACATCGGCCTTATGAAGGCGGTAGAAAAGTTCGAGTACAAACGCGGTTACAAGTTCTCGACCTACGCGACCTGGTGGATTCGCCAGGCGATCACACGCGCAATCGCTGATCAGGCCCGCACGATTAGAATCCCGGTCCACATGATCGAGACGATCAACAAGCTGGTCAGAACAAGCCGCTATCTGGTTCAGGAGTACGGGCGCGAGCCGACTCCCGAGGAGATCAGCGAGAAGATGGAGATTCCAGTCGAAAAGGTTCGCAAGGTGATGAAGATCGCCAGGGAACCGATTTCGCTGGAGACTCCGATTGGTGAAGAGGATGATTCGCATCTTGGAGACTTCATTGAGGACAAGAAGACTCCTTCTCCGGCGGATTCCGTGGTGAAGGCCAATCTGGCCGAGCAGATGAGAAAGGTGCTTTGTGGACTGGCTACCCGCGAGGAGAAGGTTCTAAGGATGCGTTTCGGGATCGGCGAACGCAGCGATCACACACTCGAAGAGGTCGGCCAGGAGTTCAAGGTGACGCGTGAGCGCATCCGTCAGATCGAGGCAAAGGCACTGCGCAAGCTGCGTCATCCTTCCCGTTCGAAGAAGCTCAAGACCTTCCTCGAGTAACACTGGACAAAAGACGAGATGGACGACGTCCTGAAGCTCGGTTTTCTGGGTGCGCTGCAGCGCCAGGGCATAGTTCCGGGCCTTTCCCGCATGCAGGCGCTGATGGAGGCATTTGGCAATCCACAGCTCGGGTATCCGGTGATCCTGATCACCGGTACAAACGGCAAGGGATCGACCACGTGCCTGGTCGAGTCGATTCTGCGGTCGGCCGGATACAGGACGGGGCGTTTCACCTCGCCGCATCTGGTCGACGTTCGCGAGCGCATTCAGCTTGAGGGCAGAACCATCGAACAGGATCATTTCGATCAACTCGGCGCGCGGGTCAGGGCGGTGATCGAATCCCGAGACATCAGGCCGACGTTCTTCGAGGCATTGAGCGCCATCGGGTTCCTTGCGTTCGCGGACCACGACGTCGAAGTGGCGGTCGTAGAAATAGGCATGGGTGGCAGGTTTGATTCGACCAACGTCGCCAATCCTGTTCTGTCTGTCCTTACCAACGTCGGTCTCGACCACGTCGGATTCCTCGGGTCAACCCGGGAGATGATCGCGATGGAAAAGGCAGGGATCGCCCGTGAAGGTCGTCCGTTCGTGACCGGGGTCGATTCCGCGCTGTTCGAATCCACTGTTGGCCCGGCCCTTTCGGCGGTCGGTGCCCGGCCGGTCGTCAGATCGGGGGTGGATTTTTCGTGCGTGGAGGGGGCGGACGGCCTGGTCTGGAAGGGGTGGAACGAGACGATATCCGGTCTTCATCCTGGACTTCCCGGCAGGTATCAACACGAGAACGTGGGACTCGCGCTGGCTGCGGTGCGTTGCCTTGCCGATTCCGGGCGGTTCGTGGCGGACTCGGATGCATGCCGCCGTGGCGTGTCCGAAGCGTTCTGGCCGGCCAGGTTCCAGACGGTCGACTCGGAACCAGTCACCATCCTCGACGGATGCCACAACGTGCATGCGGCCCGTAGTCTCAAGGAAGAACTGCCCGGACTGTCGAGACCGCTCATCCTCGTCCACGCGACCAGGCCCGAGAAGGACTACGATGGGGTGCTGGCCCAGATAGCCCCGTTCGTTGACGGTATCATCGAGACCTCGTTTGAGGGCGGCGCCGATCCCGCGGTGGTCGCGAACGTGGCGTCGCGGCATGCAGCCCCGGGGGTGAAGGTGCGCGTCGAACCGGATATCCCGACCGCGATCCGTCTCGGACGCTCCATGGCGGGACACGGAGGCACTGTGCTGGTTGCCGGTTCGCTCTATATGGCTGGCGCGGCGATTCGGCTGATGGGCTGGAAGATCTGATCGGGAGGAGCTCATGGACAGGTTGCCGTGGGACGTTGTTCGCAAGTTACTGCTGGTGCTTCCTGGCAGCGGATTCAACGATCACGAACGTCGCGTGGTGACCGCGGTCATCTCCGACGCCGGTCTTGAGATCGATCTGTGTTCACCGCGTATCGGCTGGCTCAGAGCGGACGACGGTCCGATGCTTCAGGTCACGCTTGAGCCGGAAGCCGTGGAACCC
Source organism: uncultured Anaeromyxobacteraceae bacterium (assembly GCA_964573455.1). GTDB lineage: Bacteria > Myxococcota_A > UBA9042 > DTJE01 > DTJE01 > JAGOFO01. Next base: position 7,867 of record CAZNJW010000032.1, read on the forward strand.
GCAGCGTACCTGGCGGTGGCGTTTATCGGCGGAGACTGGTCGGCCGACCAGGCAGGCCTTGAACGCGCGTCCCGTCTCGTGAAACGTGTCTCCGGCGCGGGTGCCGTGATCGGCGCCATCTGCTCCGGGCCTCTGGTGCTTGCGGGCGCCGGTCTTCTGGACATGAGGCGTGCCACAAGTCATCCGTCGTACCGTAGCTCGATCGAATCCGCCGGCGCTGTTTTCGTCGAGGAGCCGGTGGTCTCGGCTGGATGGATGGTCACCGCGTCCGGGCCCATGCATGCGACCGATTTCGCGCGTGTGCTGGTGTCGATGGCTCTGTCGCGGGCCCCTTCGCCCTCCTGCCCCTGACATCGTATTGTCGTGGAAGGGCGAATTGCCATTCGCCCCTACGCCGGAACCGGGCCTCGTGGCGGCGGATTGCCATTCGCCCCTACGCCGGAACCGGGCCTCGTGGCGGCGGATTGCCATTCGCCCCGGCCCCCGACCCGTAGCGGCGAATTACATTCGCCGTTCAGAATCACATTCGCCGTTCAGAATTACATTCGCCGTCCGGGACTTGACACCGGGTCCGCGTTGTCGGAATCTTCCCTCTCTCAATCCGGAGATGACCTGGATGGTTCACCACATTTTTTCGGCAGTCCTGCTCGCCGGCCTGGTTTTCACGGCCGCGGGATGCAAGCAGGAAAGCGTCAAGAAAGAGGAAGCAATGAAAGAGATCACGACCCCCAGCGGACTGAAGTACTTGGATTACAAGGTGGGCGAGGGCGTAACGCCTCAGCAGGGCCAGACGGTCATCGTTCACTATACCGGCACTCTCGTCGACGGAAAGAAGTTCGACAGCTCGGTGGATCGCGGCCAGCCGTTTTCTTTCGTTCTGGGGCGCGGAATGGTCATTCGCGGCTGGGACGAGGGTCTGTCGACGATGAAGGTCGGCGGCAAGCGCAAGCTGATTATTCCGCCGGAACTCGGTTACGGCGCCCGTGGGGCGGGTGGCGTCATCCCCCCGAATTCGATCCTTCATTTCGATGTTGAATTGCTCGACGTCAAGTAGGCAGGTTCAGTTTTCCCGAGCCCGGGCAACCATTTCAAGCGCCTCTTCCCTGGTTTCAATCTGGCCACGAAGCTGCGCGTCCTCGACCTGTTTCAAGATGCTGGCGATGCCTGGCCCGTTCGGGATGCCGGCGGCAAGGACGTCATTGCCGTTGATCAGCGATGTCGGGTTCAGGGCCGCTGTGTCGTAACGGGCAAGGAGCTCGGTCGCCGTTTCTGCGGTTGTCTGCGGGCTGTCTGAAGCCTCGAGCCAGGCCCGCAGGAGCCTGAGAGCGTCCGGGGTGAACTGCCTGCGAAGGATTCGCTTGTGGGCGGCAACATCGTCGATCTGGATTGTCTGCAGGTCAAGCGCGGTCTGGATTATCGAGGCGACCGCCGCACAGTCCCTTCCCGGCATCTTCAGTCGCCGCATGGTGTCCGTGGCCCCCGCCGGCCCGACCCGGTGCAGCATGGCCGCCCACATAAGGTCACTGGCGGAACCCTTGAGACTGTCGAGTACCACAGGCGTTATCGGATCGTCGGGGTCAAGCTCGGGGATGGTGGCCGCAAGCAGGCCGGATTCCACGGCAAGACGATAGCCTGTCGAAGGATCCCTGGCGGTCAGCATCCTGGAATACTCGGCCGCTATGCGCTCGACGCTGACCTGGTTGATGAAAGGAGCGTTATCCCGGATCGCCTCGAATGTCACGGGTTCAATCATGAAACCGGTGACGGCCGCGAAACGGATCGCGCGCAATGGCCTGAGACGGTCCTCCCGAAAGCGCATCTCCGGATCGCCGATGGCCCTTATCATTCGATCGGCGATGTCCTGAATGCCCCCGACAAGATCGACGACGGCGCCGGTCTCCGGATCGAGCGCGAGACCATTGAGCGTGAAATCGCGCCGCAGGACGTCTTCGCGAAGGTCGGTGAACCTGACGGAGTCGGGTCTGCGCCCATCCGAATAGCCGGTGTCGGCCCGGAACGTCGCGACCTCGAAGTCCATGCCGTGCATCCTGACGATCACCACTCCGAACTGGACGCCGACCGCTATGGTCCTGGGAAACAGTGAGATCACCCTGTCGGGCGTGGCGGACGTGGCGATGTCCCAGTCGTGCGGCGAAACCCCCATCACCAGGTCGCGCACCGAACCGCCGACGATCCACGCCTCGAACCCAGCTCTGCCGAGTACGCGGCAGATCCCCCTGGCGGTCTCGAAGGACGCGGATTCGAGCGGCAGACGCACCGATGGGCCCGAGTCCATCAGATGTCCTCCCCTGCAACAACATCGAAACGCCAGTCACCCATCGAGACCTCAATCGGCCCCATGTCCGGGTACAGTTCACCATCGAGGGTGAACGGGCCCGAGGTCTGTATTGTTTGTGTATGCGGCCGCGCCACGATCATCGGGTGCGGGAATTCCCACATCAGATAAGGGATCAGCCTGACCACGTCCGATGGATTCATGGCTCGTATCGTCTTCGAATGGAAACCGTCTGCCGGGTCCGTTGCCGAGATGGCCCAGACGAGTCCACGCGCCAGCTTCAGATCGATGGTCGAAGCGACGACGCCGACCGTGCCGTGTTCGCAGACTCCGTCGACCTGGATGCGATCCGCCGTGTGCTGAAGACGCCACTTGTTTGAGTTGAAGAATGTGGTCTTGAACGCGTAACCCGCCACGCCCCTGGCGAGGAACTCGGAGAAACCGACATATCCGCCTCCGATACCGTCACACAGGTCGAGCACGTTCGCGATCACCTGGGAACCGAACACCATGCCGGGAATCGGCGCGTGGGCATCGCCCCGCGTGGGCGTGACCTGAAGCAGAGCCAGTTTGCGGGTCGAGACGCACGCGAGGGGCTCGTCGGCCCATCTGCTCTTGAATCTGCGAAGCGTGTCCGCCGGGTTGTGGTTCGTGCGCATGGCCCGGCTGGCGATGTTGTAGGTGCCGCCGTTAAGCAGCAGCAGGGTGGGCATCGGGATGGACGGGTCGAGGCGTTTCAGATCGATGATGGCCGCGATGGTGCTGTGGATGGTGCCATCGCCGCCATTGATTCCCAGAACGTTCACGCCGCGTTCGACCAGCAGGTGCCTGACCGCCGCGCCACATTCGGCGGCACTGGCCGTCACCGCCGCGTCCGACATTGAATCAAGATGTTTTTCGAGGTTTCGATGTGTGAATGGGAATCTTTCGTTGCGCTGCGCGGACGGATTCGTCAGCACGCCCAAGCGAACTTTTGCTTCCGGTGGTGTCATTTTATTAGTCCGGCCCTGGACCGTCACCTGGTGCCCCAGAACAGGCCGATCGGGTCGTAGACGCTGGCGCCGATGGTCAGGTTAGCGTCCCAGTTGCACAACTCCATCTTGTTGCCGATGGTGTCGAAGTGCATGTCATCGTTGGTATCGATAAGCAGGGCCGGGTCGTCGATCGGGGTTCCGATCTTGAAGTTGCCCGAGTCGCCGTCGAGGGCGTTGAGCTGGTCGCGCATGTATGAGACCGCGACATCGATCAAGGCGTCACAGGCGCCCTCGGCGAGGCCCGCGGGCAGCCATGTGTATTTCTGGGTCAGGGTGTTGTCGAAGTCCTCACAGCACGACATCGTCGACAGGCACTGGCGACCGCCGAGCAGAGATCCGATCAGTTTTTCGTAGGAATCGACCGCAGGCATGCCGTCCGAACCGTCACCGAATACCTGTGGAAGCAGGATTTTTTCGAGGGCGAAGTTGATCAGAGCGCCGTACTTCAAGTTCACAGCGTGAGAGTCGATCTGAAGATACTGGCCATCGAGCACCGCGCCACTGATGTCGGCGTAGATGGCCTTGCCCATTCCGGGGATGGCCGCGAGCGAGAACGACATGGCGCCGCATTCATCGTCGGACGGGTCGCAGTCCTTTCCGAGCGACCAGCGGAACACGACCGTGTGCCAGGTCTCGGAACAGTCGCCTTCACTGATGATGGCGCCGGCCGAAGGGTTGCTCCAGTCCATCCGGGGTTCAACATCACAGTTCATGGTCGATTTGATTCGGAATTTCTGGAGGATCGCGCCTACGTCCTTACCGGTGAAATAGATGTTCTTGCACAGATCCGGGTCATCCTCGTATGGGCAGTTGTTGATCAACAGATTCTCGATGACGGCGTCGATGATCCCGACGACGAACGAGCCGACCGTGCCGTATTCACCCAGTGTCGGGTTTTCCGCGTCCGCGAAGATGTAGCCGCAGATGTCGTTTCCGATGTTCAGGCCGATGATATCCTCGTCGCACATCAGAAGCAGAACCTGGCCGGTCGGTGATGTGAACAGCCCGATCAGAACGTCCAGGATTTCGTCCACGGTATCCGGCAGGCCCGAGGTCAGGTCGAAGTTGCTGTCGATGTTCCACGCGCCGCTGATCTTAGGCGTGACGTCCCACAGCTTCATGGTCAAGGTCGTCATGGCACCGAATTCGACATGCCCGCGAGAGTCGTCGCAGGACCAGGCGCGCAGGGGATTTTCCTCGCTTGCTTCGGTTTCGAATTCGTAACCCATGGCGACAACGGTGTAATCCTGGGCCAAGTCGACATTCAGATTAGGCAGCGAGGTGAAAAGGACGACTTCGTTGATGGAATACCAGCTGCTGTCAACGTCGCGCTGAAGTACTGCGCGCGGGTCGATGTCCGCGCACATGACTTTTCTGGTCTCGGTCTGGCGGATCAGATGCACCTGAACCGCGTTCAGCTTCAGAGCGTAGTTGCCGTCGTAAGGTTCGAATTCGATCCTGAGCGGAGGGACGCCCTTGGGTTGCACGAATACCGTGATCGTCACGCAGACGTCTTCCAGGTCGGCGGCGCACGCCTTGATGTGACAGTAGCCGGTGCGCGACTTGCTGGAGACCGAGCCCCGAGCGATACCTTCTTCGTCGGTGTATGTGTTCGGGACCTTCGATTCGCAGTATTCCGAACCGTCGATCAGCTCGAAACTGACCAGCCTGTCGGCGTCGTCACCTTCGCAGTCGCGGTAGTAAATCGGAACGCTGCGGACCTGGCTTCCCGACATCACCAGGTCGGCGTCGAATTCCTCGGATTCCTTTTCCAGGGCGAACCCGAAACCGGGGGTGCAGACAGCATCGACGGTTTCCAGGATATCACGGTCGATTGTCGTGTCTTCGTCAGTGGAATCGGGCGAGATCTGGTCGACACCGATGTTTACGTCCGGCACGTCCTGGTTGACAATCCCATCATCACTGCACCCGAAAGCGAACAAGAGAGCCGGCACCGTCAAAAACGTGGCCAGATATCTATTCATGGTCTGAAACCTCCAGGCACAAATACCCTGTACAGACGAAAACAGACCGTATTGTACCGATCACCGCGTGCGATAGCAACGACGTCTGTCACATAAGGTTCTGTACTTACAATCGTAAATCGGCTAGCATTCCCGCGACAGATTGACCCGGGGAGGCAATCATGTTGTCCAGAAGGTTTCTCAGGGCGAAAATTCACAGGGCGACGGTGACTGACGCGGACGTGGATTACGTCGGTTCGATCACTATTGACCGCGATCTTTTGGATGCGGCGGGCGTCAAGCCGCTCGAAGAGGTCGAGGTCTGGAATGTCACAAACGGGGCGCGGTTTTCCACATACTGCATTCCCGGCGAACGTGGATCCGGTACTGTGCAGATCAACGGGGCTGCGGCTCACCAGGCTCAGGCCGGCGACAAGGTGATCATCGCTGCCTGGATTCAGATCGATTCCACGGACCTCGGCTCGCTGGTGGTCCCCGTGGTCGTGCCCGACGAGGACAACGCCGTTTTCAAGAGGCTCGAGTATCGCGTCGATCTTGATTCGGGATCGTTCGACGTGGTTGAACTGTGATTTTTTCCTGACCGCCGGACCTTTATCAGGTTTCGGCGCTTTTGAGGTCATCCGTGAGTCTTTTCGGCAACAGGGAAATTTTGGAACTGCGCTCCGAGCTGGAGAAGGCCGGCGTCCGTATTCAGAAGGCCGAGGCCGATCTCGCCTCTGCCATGAAGAAGGTGGCGACGGCCGAGCAGGCCAGAAACGCTGCCGCGGATTCTGCCGCGGCGCTGGAGCGTCAGGTACAGGAACTTCGCCGAGACGTCGCGCGGCTGAATGAATCGAAAACGAACGCCGAGAAGGCTGCCGTTTTTTATGAACAGCGGTGCGCCGTGGGTGCTGCCGAGATCGAGGCTGCCCACAGGGATGTCGAGGCCGCGAGACTGCTCGAATCGTCGGCAAAGGCGCTGGAGGCGCACCTCAAGTCCGAGAATTCCCGGCTGAAGGCCGACAACGAGAGGTTGACGGCTCTTCTTCAACAGCGTTCCGCCGAGCGGCCGGCAAAGGTCGTTGCCGACACGCTGGCGGCGGCCGAGGATGCCCAGGCCAGCGATATCAGGGTGCTCAGGGCCGAACTCGAGGACTGCCGCAGGCGGCTTGCAGAGAGCGACGAGATGCGTCGTGTCGCGGTCCGCAAGGCCGAGCACAACCGCCGCGCATGGCTGATCACCCAGATGCAGCTCGATCTGGCCGAGGACAGACTGTGTCTTGTCACGACCGGCAAGCCACGGCCCGTGCTTGAGGATTCCTCGTCGCCGTGCGACCAGGATTGGGAAACGCTTGACGCCGAGGAGGTCGAGGGCGGCGATGATGTCGGTCCGGCCGCGTCGGTCGACCGGCCCGAATCGTGACTGACCTCTGGCTGGGTTGGATGATGCGCATTTCGTCTTCCGGCCTCAGGCCGATCATCCCTCTGCTGACCGCTTGCCTGTTACCTTTGATGCTCTCCTGTGATTCCAGTCGTATGGCCTCGGGCGTATTCCAGTCCGAGCTGCCGGTCTCGATCGAGGGGGTACCCGGTTTCGAGCAGGGCGCATGGGTCAGGCTGGTCCTTGCCCAGTACGGCCCGGATGTTACCGGGATCGTCTCGGCGTTTTCAGAGGACCGCTTCATCATTCCCGCTCCGGACATGTGCCACTGCCGCTACATCGAGGGTGGAACCGTCGAAGGTCTTCAGGTCAGCTTTGCCTTCAGGGAGAACGGCGACTGCCCGGGGTCCGCCGCCACGCGGTTCGTCATAGCATCTCTTGATTACATCGCTTCGACCCAGCTTCTGGGGCAGGAGCAGGACGACTATCTGGAAGGGACGCTGGTCATCGAGGGCGGGGATCGCGAGGCTGCGCCCCGGGTCAGGTTCAGAAGGGTCAGGACCTGGGACGAGGTCGGTGCGGACCTTCTGGCATGCGACGATCCTCTGGTACACGGAGAACTGGCGATTTCATCCGGGGTTGCCGTGGAGAACAGATGACGAATCGGGTATACCGCGCGGCGGTCTGTCTGATCGCCATCGGTTTTGTGACGACACCCGTGGCCGCCGCAGCGGTCGACTGGCCGGTCAGGCGTATCATCGTGGCAGCGCCGAGGGATTTCAGGGTCGATCCTGAATCCCTGTTTGTCGAGGAACTGCCGGAATACGCGGAAACAGGTGAGACCGGTTCCGCGATGGGCGCGGCTCTTTCAACGCTGGCCGCTGAACCCGAGGTGATGCTGCTGGATGCGGCTCGCTCGGAAACGTCCCGGGATGCCGATCAGGACTTCGTGATCCGAGGCATGCTTCACCTGGGAATCGAGCACTACAGGGCGATAAGGCTCGAAAAGGCGATCGGGATTCTTGAGGCCGCGATCGAGATGGCCAGGGCATCGTGGCTCGACGCTTTGAACCCTGAGCTTGTTTCGGAACTCTATCTTTATCTGGGGTTGTGCAGGCTTGAGACCGGAAAGCCCGATCTTGCCCACATCGCGCTGAAGAACGTGTTCCTTCACGATCCGTCGAGGCGTTTTCGAAGCGGGTGGTTTCCCGCCAGGGAGGAAAGCGCCCTGAGGGCCGCCGCGCTGGATTTCGTGGAGTCGACGATCCGGGAGAATCCACTCGAGACCACGGAACGCATGGCGGGTTTTCTGGATTCGATCGGGGCGGACGCCCTGGTCTACATGTATCTGGCGCCATCCCGGGAAGGGGAAGTACTGCTCGAAACACGGGTTTTCGAGAAGAGAGCGGCGGCCGGCGACAGGATTGATGTCAGCCGGGATTCCAGGTTGTGGCTTGGGCCGGACTCGGCATCTGCCGCGGTGTCTGCCTGGCTGGCCTGCGCGGATCTGCCCTCCCGAACCGACACCATGCGCCGCCTGCCGCGGCTTTTTCTGGATACATCATTCTCGTACAGCATTTTTGGTACGGACGGGACAACCAGGACAGGTTTTCACAACCTCGGGCTGTCCGCCGGACTTGCCTACCAGATCCAACCCGGCCTGGATACGTTCATGAAGGTCAACATCTACAATTCTCTCGAGGATCGATATGGCGACCTGCTCGACAACTTCTGGAGCATTCGGGTCGCGATGGGCGTGGGGTATTCAGCGGTTTTCTCGTGGGGAAGGGCCTACACCCATTTCGGGTTCGAGATGGATTACCTCAGCGGATTCAGATCCAGCACCGATCCCAGGTGCAAACTGTGGCCGGATGACCCTGATCTGTGCCTTTCGTCCGATGTCAGGGATCCCTCGTTCCTGTTCGGCGGTACTGCGGCCGTCGGGGTGAACGTGTTTCTGTCCAGATCGGTTTTCATGACGATTCAGGTTGGTTTCTCGGGGTACTTCGCATCCAGTGGTGGATTGACCGATCTGAACTTCCCCTTCTTCACCGACATCGGGTTCGGATACGCATTTTTCTAGATTTATCGGGCGAGCAGTTCACCGATCGTGGTTCGGATCTGGTCATCGCTTTCCCTGCCGAGCATGTCTTTCAGGATCGGGCCCGCCTGATCGGAGCTGAAGCGGCCCAGTGCATTAACAACCGCGAGACGCACCGATGCGTCCTGATCCGAGGACAGCCTTCTCAAATACCCGAGCGCCGCATCGGTTCTCATCCTGCCCAGCACGAATGCCACAGCCTCCCTGACCCTTGGCGACTGGTCGATCACGAGCGCGCCGACCGCGTTCGCGGTCTGGGTATCGTTCATATCCCTGAGGGCAGTTACGGCCACCACTCGAATTTCTTCGTCGCTGTCGAAGAGCAGCGAAGACACGAACGGGAAGATCAGTGCTTCTTCCGAAGGCGCCAGCGAATTCAACCAGGCACGTACCGCCAGTCTTCTGACTTCCGGTCTCGCGTTGCCGGCCAGAATCCGGATGCGCGCCCTGGTTTCCGGGACCTGGCGTCGCGTCAGCACTTCCAGACCGGCGATCCGGACGCTGGTTGACAAGTCCTCGAGCGATCTTCTAAGCACCGCCTCGGCAGCCGGTCCGGACAGTCCTGCCGCGGCCAGGACCGCCGCGCGCCGAATCCCTTCGTCCTGGTCATCGATGCCGCCAAGCATCGCTTCGCACACGGATGGGTCGCCTGAGACCGCCAGGGCGTTCGTTGCCGCCCTGCGGATATCCTGGTCCGGGTCCTTCATCAGTCCCTTGAGCGCCGTCAGCGCGAAAGGTTCGAATGAACCAGGAGGGAGCAGGGACATCGCCTGAAGCGCCAGAAGCCGGCGCGTCCTGTCCTTTCCCTGCGCGGACGTCGAGATCGCGACCAGACTGGATTGCGGCTGTCTAGCCATGACACTGGACGCCGCGCTGGAAGCGTCCGCGCCAACCACGGCATCCGTCAACAGCGGCATCAGGACGTCCAATGCCGCTGGATCCGCCGAATTACCGAGACACTCTACCGCCCTTTTTCTGAGCGGTTGTTCGTCCCGTGCGGTCACTGTCGCCAGTATCTTCAACGGGGGCGCGGTTTGACCGCACGAGGCCGGATGGTTCACCAGGGACGGGTCACACGCGGTCGCGATTGCCCTGGCCGCCGATTCTGTCCCTCCCCGGCCGGCGAGCCAGCCAAGTGCCGTGGCGTCCATCGGACAAAGATTGACCGTTTCGATCGCCAGCGCCTCGGCCACATCCGACGGGACGTTACCTGAGGCCAGCGCACGGCTCATAGCCTCCGCGGATCCCAGTCTGGCAAGCACCTGGACCGCAAGTCTGCGGACCTCGGCATTGCCGGACCAGAGCGTCCTGGCAACAGCCGGCGCCATGTCCGCCCGGCCGGATTGACCCAGTCGGCGCAGCGAAGCGAGCACGACCGCGGGATCGGCACTTTGAAGGTTTGAGAGTTCCAGGACGTGGTCGTACGCATGATTGCCGCGCGTCGACAGTATCCTGGCGGCCATCAGGCGCAGTTCCGGCTCGGGATCCGAGTCCGCGACCCTGACGAGATCCTGATCCGGCACGGCTGTCATTCCCCTGGCGGCCAGATCGAGCATGGTCCTGCGGATCGCGGTGGAGCCGTCCTTCAGCAGCGCCGTTGCCTCGGAATGGAGAGCCGGTGCCCTGGTCAGGGCCAGTGCCCTGGTTGCCGCCAGTCGAACCACTTCGTCCGGAGATTTCATTCCGGCCGCTACCATGGCCACGATCTCCGGGGTGCCATCGGAAAGGGCGCGTCTGAATGCCCCCGCGGTCATCATCCGGCCGTCGTCGATGATCACCAGCGCGGTTCCAGGCGAGTCCGCTCCGGTAGCCCTGAACCAGGGCTGCGCCGGCAACATGACGATTGCGTCGATCGACAGCGGCCCGAGGGGCTCGTTGAGAAAGAGGGGCGCTCGGATTTCACCGAATCCCATGGACTTCAGCGTGTAGTAGAGTTCGGCAAGGACCAGCGGCCAGTTTTCTTTGCGGGACTGGTCCAGAGTTATCGTCACCGAGGTTCTGGGCGATCCGTGGATCTTGATGACGGTAGACCCGTAGGCTGCGGGAAATCTGGTTCTCATGCGGTCGAAGATGGTCATCACGGTCTGCTCGTCGGGCGTCCCATCGTGGGGGAACGACAACGCGACCGATCTGGGGACCACTGCCGTCAATGTCTGGTTCGAGCCCGGAGGCGAGGCAAGCGTCACGGCCTCATAGACCATCGGAAGCGGTTGCGCGAAAGCGGAACCCTGCCAGAACACGGTAGTCAGGAAGAATAGCGGAAGCACCATCAGCCTGTTCATTCTTTCACCTGAGTAGGCCGTCAAGGCCATTGCGACGGCACTGAATTAATGCAAAGCAGCCCGCGTGTCCATATCTTACAACGGCCACGCGTTTTGATGCGGAAATACAGGATATAATGCGACTCCGGGTTTCGGATGGCGGATAGATTGATCACCCTTGTCGGAGAAGTGTCTCGACTGCGTTTCGGCGATGAGGGCCGTGGCTTTCAGGTCTTCGATGTCATGGTCTCGGAGCCGGTGGAAATGGCCGGACGGCAGGTGGTGGCGGTCGGCGGTCTGTCCGATGTTCAGGTCGGGTTCAACGTCAGGCTCAACGGGGATTTCCAGAACCATCCAAGGTTCGGACGTCAGTTCCGCTTCATGTCGGGCATGGTGGTGCCGCCCGAAACGGGCCGTGGACTGGTGGCCTTTCTGTCTTCGGGCCGTATAGATGGCATCGGACCGGTTCTTGCGAAGCGTCTTCACCAGCACTTTGGAGATGGGCTCAGAGCGGCACTCGACGAAGGTCCGGCGACTCTGACACTGTGTCGCGGAATCGGAATGGCGAGGGCCGCCGCCATTCATGATGCGTGGAAGCGTGGCACCTCGCTGCGCGAGGCCGCCATCCTGCTTGGCGAGATGGGATTGTCGCCGGCTCAGGCCGCAAGAATCGTCTCTGTCTGGGGCGAATCCGCCCCCGCGAGAGTCGCCGAGAACCCATGGGATCTTCAACGTTTTCTTCGAGGCTTTGGCTTCAGATCCGCCGACAGGATTGCGCTGGCGACAGGCATTTCTTCTGATGCCCCCGCGCGACTTGAGGCGGCTCTTGAGTATACGTTGTCCTCCTCGGCCGCCCAGGGACATCTGTTTCTTGACGAGTCCAGATTGATCGACACCGCCGCCGCCCTGACCGGGGTTCCACCCGAGGCTCTCCATCGATCCCTGGACTCCTTGCTGGCCGGTGGAAGCCTGGTCGCCGACGGTCTCGGGGAAGAGACCGTAGTCTACCGCAGGGAAGCCCGGGATCAGGAACTTGCCGCCGCCAGGCAGGTTGCAATGCTGGCTGGCTCGCGATGTCGTCCGGTTGTTCCGTTGTCCGGCCGGGACCCTGGCGTGCTCGCCCCATCCCAGCTCCTGGCGATCGAAAGGTTGATATCCTCGCCGATATCGGTACTGACGGGAGGTCCCGGCACCGGTAAGACCACCGTCGTATCCTTCCTGATGGGCCTGTGCAGGGATTCCGGGCTGAGGCTGGCGCTGGCCGCTCCGACCGGCCGTGCCGCGATGAGGATGCGGGAGAGTTCCGGCCATGAGGCCGTGACGCTTCACCGTCTGCTCGAATACAACCCCGCGACCGGCTGTTTCGCACGCTGTTCCGCCAATCCTGTCGAGGCGGACTGGGTTGTCGTCGACGAATCCTCAATGATCGACATGGAGATGTTCGCGATGCTCGTCGAGGCCGTCCGACCGGGGTGCAGACTGACCCTGGTCGGCGACGCAGACCAGCTCCCGCCTGTCGGAGCGGGGGACCCCTTCCGACAACTCATACAATCCGGGCGGGTGCCGGTGGCGCGCCTGTCCGAGGTCTTTCGTCAGGGAGCTGGCAGCTCGATCGTGCGTGCGGCCCACGCCGTGCTGGCGGGAGAAATGCCTCGTTCGGACCGTTCGTCAGAGGTCGACCCCGGGGAGTTTCACCTGGTGTTCAGGGATGACCCGGCCGCGGCCGCCGAGATGGTGATTGCCCTGGTCTGCGACCGGATACCGGCCAGATTTGGACTTGATCCGTCGCGGGATATTCAGATTCTGGCGCCCATGAAAAAGGGATCATGCGGGACTGACGCACTGAACGAATCTGTTCGACGACGTCTGAACCTGACGGATCAATCAGACGCAGACGATGGCCCGCGTTTCGTGCCTGGAGATCGGGTGATCCATAACAGGAACAATTATGATCTTGAAGTCTTCAACGGAGACATCGGGATTGTCTCCGGGATCATGGACAACGGCTCTATCTCGGTAGCTTTCGAGGGCAGGGACGTGTTTTTCAAACCAGAGGAGCAGGAAGACCTCTCGTCGGCCTCCGCGGTGACCGTTCACAAGGCACAGGGCAGCGAATTCCCGGCGGTCGTGACGTGCCTGCACGATCAGCATTTTGTGATGCTGCGCAGGAACCTTCTGTACACCGCACTGACCAGGGGAAGAAAGCTGGTTGTCCTGGTCGGAAGCAGCAGGGCAATCAGGATGGCGTTGTCAAATCATCGCGAGGAGATCAGGAATACGATGTTTGCGGTGCGTCTGGCCAGAGCTTTTGACGTCGGCGTCCCGGGTCCTATTTGAGTCGATCGGATACGGTCTGGGACAATTCCATCAGCTTGTTGCTGTCGCAGAATTTCCTTCCGCACGAAACTACCACGACCATGTTTTTCGCCGGGTTGACAAAGGTGATGTGCATAACCTCGTCCCAGTATGAGAAGAAGGTTTTTCCCGAGACCGGAGAAATCTCCTGGCTGTTCGGATATGAAGCCTGCAGCGCCTCGTAACGCTTCTTGGTTTCCTGAGCGTTCCTTGTCCTGAAAAACTGAAGCGCGAAGCCGAACGAGTCGCCCTTCTCGGGCACGAACATTATTGAATCGGAATCTTCGGTTCGAGGCATTCCGGCGAGCGCGGCCCTCTTCATCCTGACCTTTGGACCCGTGATGGCTGTTACGTCGGCCAGCGTCAGGATCAGCCTCGGGTCGGCCAGCGGAGGCCGGGTTGGCTCGACCTTCGTCGTCGTCCGGGCTGGCTCGGCGTTCACGGTCGGTTTCCCAGCGGCCGTCGAGGTATCGGGCTGTCCCGGCTCGGCGTTCGCGGTCGGTTTTCCAGCGGCCGTCGCATTGACGGGCTGGCGGATGGCTGGATTCGATCCACCCGCCGCCTGCGGATCGGTCGCCTCTTCAGTTTTTCCGGCCTTACCCGCATTCGGATCCGGCTTTCTGGCTTCGGCCAGGGTCGCCGCCCCTTCGGTACTTTTGCGTGTTCCGGGTTTTTCCCTGGAGGCGACAGCTGTTTTTCCGCCTTCAGGTGTCGCGCCGTTCCCTTCGTCCCCGCCACCACACCCGCCAGCCACGGTCAACGTAGCCGCCAGGAGTAACGTCAGTACTGTCCAGGCAGCCGCCTGAGACCCGCAAGTCATCGTCAGCCTCGCATCCAAACCTGAAACAGGATAGATTTGTGTGAGGCCTCATGTCAACCGACGGTTCCCTGTCGGTTGTGGGTTCATGACCCGGTCAACCAGAACAGTAGAAAAACCGGTTTTTACAAACCCTTGTGGTTGAATGGCACGAAGAGTGCTAAAATATGTTGTTGGCAAGGGGTCGGCTTTTGCTGGAGCTGCTTGAAACGGCGCAAGGGCTTGAAAAGGCTATTTTTTAAGCGCGTGCGGCGATTTTTGGGGGGACGCATCACTATGAAAATGATGCGTACCTGGTGGCAAGAAACGGCGAAAAACTGGTCTCGGGGGTCGCTGTCGGGTTTGGCCGACGGTGTGAAGGTGGTTCTAACGCAGGTATCTGGACTGGAGGTGACCCGATGAAGTCGCTTCTCAAGTATGTGGCGGCAGTCGTGCTTTGTGCAGGACTGTTCATGCCCGACGCGCTGGCGCTTGATGCTGTCCCGCACAACATCAACATTCAGGGTGTCCTGAGAAACGTGGGCGGTGAAGTCGTTACAGGATCGTACTCGATGAAGTTCGTCCTGTACGATTCAGTGACATTAGGCACTGTCCTGTGTCAGAACATCTCGCCGATTTCGGTTACGGGCGGTGTGTTCAACACGGCGATTTCCTGCCCGTCTACGGCATTCGTCAACAGGTCGAGTGTCTATCTCGGGATCACTGTTGGTACCGACCCGGAACTGCCCAGGGTTCCGCTTGCGTCCGTGGGCTTCGCCATCCAGGCCGAGCACGCGGAACAGGCCGATGAGCTTCTGGGTGCTGCCACGGACGTCATATGCACCGGCTGCATCGGTGCCAGCGACGTCGCGTTCAACTACGCGGCATCCGACAGGCAGGGCGGTCCGGCCACCGACGTCAACTGCTACGGTTGCGTGTCCGGCGGCGCTCCCGGCGACATCTCCGCGAACTCCATCACCACCGCGAACATCGGCGATGGCGAGGTGAAAACGGACGACCTGGCGAACCTGTCGGTCACCAACAACAAATTGGCGATCGACTCGGTTTACACCGGAAACATCAAGGACGGCCAGGTCACCACCCCGGACCTCGCCACTGGTGCCGTTACCTCGGCGAAACTGGGAACCGGCGCTGTCGGCGATAC
>CAZNJW010000033.1:0-23172 GCA_964573455.1 uncultured Anaeromyxobacteraceae bacterium
GTCACCGCCCGATCGCCATCGGAAACCACCGGATGCCCGTTCTGAACGCATGCCGCCAGGCCCGTCAGCGCCACCACAAAACCAGCGAAAATCAACGATTTAACCACGCTTCGCCTCTTCATCCGGTGAACGTTTTTCAACCCCCGCACCATCGTGGAAGTCTAGCCCCAAACCGAGCCGACAGGAAAAGTCGTGCGCCAAAATCGACTGGAAGGGAGTCAAAGGATTCGTGTTAAGGGAAATTACTTCGTTCCGGTCGAGACTGGATGGAAGATGCGACACGTCGGATTGTTCAGCCCCTCTCGCTCGCAGGAGAGCCAGTCCTGAGGTTCGATCACCAGTCTGTAGTCGGCGTTGTCGGGCTGCAGCGTGTTCTCCAGGCTCTCATCCAGAAGCGTGCCTCCGATAGAAATCTCAAGGGACTCCGAAGGATAGATTCCGTGACAATCGGCCTTGGCATACTCGCTTCCGTTTTCAAGCCATGCCGAGTCCGGCACTCGCCATGCACACGCCCCCGAACTACCTTCCTGGAACACTTCGAACTCGGGAAGATTCTGCACATCTGCCGCGAACAGCCTTTCGGAGAACCAGATGTACATTGAACCACTATTCATACCCAGACTGACCGCGCCCACGGATGCATCGTGGCCCTTTTTGAACCGCAGCCGATACTTGCCGTCGACCATGCGGTATGACGGCGCCGCAACAAGAAAGTCTTTCGCGGACTCCGGAATCCCGAAAGCCAACTCGTACCAGTCGTCGTCATTTAATTCCTCGGAAGGATTCATGGAAATCTTCAAATCCCGATTCTCGTCCCTGAACTCCACGGACACCACGGGCTGAATCGATACGGATGAATCGTCGTACACCCTAAACAGCTGCATGGATTCGGCGACCGCATCGGCCCATAAGTCCGCCTGCTTTTCAGTAACGTACAGGGCGCTGACGATCAGGTATATCTCGGAATCCCCCAAACCCGAAACGAAGTCCCGATGGGACACCCACAGATAGAACTCCGTTGACGAATAGAATCCCTGGCTCGAAACATCATCTTTTACGTCCACCGGCCCGGACGACTGATCCGGCACCGCATCGGTGTTTGCATCGTTCACGACTGAAGTTCCGTCATCAGCGCATCCAATGCCGTGCAACACAACCATGCTCAGTAACAAAACCAACGATAAAAGCCTCATTTTATCACTCCTATATCATAAAAAACCAATTCACTGATAAGTCACACTCAGCGGATACGCATTGAACCGCGGTGTCACATAATCATACTGATCCGGATCTTGAGTAGGATAATATCCTGGAGGCACAGTACCCAAATCTCTCGCTCGGTTCCAACCGCCAGGAAACACCTGGATACACGTACGATCCCATTGTTGGTAATCGATAGTACCATTCCAACCATGATTGCAAACATCCTCACCATCGTTGAAACACAGATTATTCTCCAACGAAATTAAGGAGTTGTTCATTATGGTATGACCACAGTAATACGTGACGCCTCTTCCGTCTGGAAACTCATTTCTTACGCCCAAAGTAGAATGCGCCAACTCATGAGCGGCGACTCTGGACCATTTGTCAGCATCCATTGGATCGTAGATCGACTTGTAAAGCGTTGCGGTACCAGGACTCGTTAAGTAAGAACCTCCTCCAGCCAAGCCCCAAGCATCTGTGTGGAAAGGCGGAATCTGAACGATCGTCAAGTCGCACACCCGTATCGTTTCTCCATCAACAGCACAATTGGCCACCCACGGCTGGTTCTCCTCAGGAATCTCCATATTGCACTCACACTCCACTTGGTTCGGCGCGGTTCCACAAACACAGGGTCTACCACCAAACATCGAAACATTTTCCACAAAAACGGCTCCCTCGGTCGCACCAAAAAGCCGTCGAACTCCGTCCAATACGAACTGAGTCCCAGAGGACGTCAGGTAAGTTGAGTATGTAAAGCCAACCCGAAAATCAGTAAAATGACACCCTGGAAGGTGATGAGAGACCATCATTGAGAAATAACCGGGTTTAGGAGTTCCGCTTGCAAACGCCCATGCATTAATCGCGATATGCCAGTATCCATTACACGTCACATTTGTTGGGAAATGAACCAATTTTGTATTCGTCGAAGTCGTGTTGCTTCGAAAATCGTAAATCGACGGGGTTGGATCGGCGTTACATCTCCCATAGGCAACAAAATTGTTCGATGAATTAATCTCCCTCCATAGTGTCAGAACCTTGTGAGGATCAGTACTGGAGGCAGGAACCTTGACAAAAATAACATCATCCTTCTTAAGCAACAGACCATCCATTCTTTCCATTGGCTGAAGAACATGGGTAGGCGTAGAAGTTCCTGTTGGATGACAACACACTTTCGCTGAAGAAAAATCGAACCCCTTGTATGCATATGGTTCATCTGGATCAGGATTGTTCGCAAGGAATTGAAGAATAACCGCGCCTGCCGTCGATGAATTCATTGTTCGAGATACAGCCCAACCAAATCCAGTTGGATAGTCACCGGATAACCAAGCATCCAGATAGCCATCAACACCAAACAGTACCGAATCCGCAAACCATTCAGTATCCATAAACGAATTATAGACACCGATACGTGCTACACGGGAATTCGCCACTAGAACTCTTGAAGTCAGGATGCGGTCAAGGTAGCGCCCCTCTGGACTTGGGGACATTCTATTAATAGGAATCGCCCAGTTTGCAGCAGTTTTATCCCCACTAGCTTTGAAAGAGTAGCTCACTTCATCGAACGAACTGTCGCCATTACAAACAACACATTGAACCGGACTGAACGAAGCAACGGCGATAGATGGTGAAAACGTAGCACAGAACAATATAGCGCTCAGAGCCTTGCGATACACGTTCACGGGCATACCCCCGCACGGAAATGACAATTTTAGGGTATAGAATCCGTTTCGACATTGCAAACTGATTTCGAATTTGGCGCTATGATAATGACGTCGAAAGCGCGGTGCGTCGGATGAACAACCACCTTCAAGATCTTCTGGAAGTCATCACGGTCGGGCTTCCTTTCTGTGTGTTCAAGCTGGTGACGGGCAAACTGCTCTTGTTCGACATTGGCCTGCCTGTAACGGGCGGGATACTGCTTGTGCTGGGCTTTATGGACTTGATCATCAACCTGGTCAACGTCGGGTTCCTGATCGCCAAGCACCGACGCGGCGCCGGGATCTGCACCATGACATTCCTGGTCGGGCTGTTCGAAGGTCGCGCCGGACGCCCATCGGCCCGCCTGACGGAAGTGGCCGCGGCGCTGGACGTGATCCTGTCCTTCATCCTGGTTGTTGTAATGATCAACGCCGGTTTGCTGGCTGGACTGCCCCGCACCGAGATCCTGATGTGGAACATAGCGGTTTCATTCAACGTTATTGGCGCGGGATACGCACAACTGTCCAGGGCGATCCGGAAATTGAACGATGGTGACCGGCAAGGCGCCACGACCGGGCAGTGATACTTCCGTGAGACCTAGGAAACGACCGGGAATGTGATGGCCGGGCCCAGGCTGATATCGAGTTCGTCATATCCAAAAAACATCTCGCCATCAATGACCGGATCCAGAAGTTCGCCGCCGGCAGCCTTGACCTGCAGCGACTTGCCCGGAAACTCGTGCCACTGTTTGCCCGGGATCGGTTTTCCCACAACGTACCAGGTCCACTTCCAGGCGCATTCGTGCATCGGCAGGGTGCCG
Organism: uncultured Anaeromyxobacteraceae bacterium; assembly: GCA_964573455.1. Taxonomy (GTDB): domain Bacteria; phylum Myxococcota_A; class UBA9042; order DTJE01; family DTJE01; genus JAGOFO01. The sequence goes on from CAZNJW010000033.1 coordinate 3,722, forward strand.
ACCACGATGTGAAGCTGGCCCGGCTGACGGGCGTACTCGAACAGCTTCATCGTGCCAAAGTCGATCTCGACCGAGCTGACGTGCAGGCCTTGATACCTGCCGTAATCAAAGCGGCGGCCGTCAGCCACGACCTCGGCCGGTGTTCCGGACAGGATATAGGTCCCGATATCCCTGATCTTTACCGGCACATGCGAACCCACGCCGGCAGGCAGCCTGTTCGCGATATACCCGATGCTGGCCTTCGCGCTGATATCTATGATCCCCATGGGGTTACGATCCGGAAGCTCGTAGTACTTGCTGAAAAACTTCTGGCCGATGCCGCCGACCGCGACCGCGAAACCGGTGCGCTCGAAAGACCAGGTCCCCGGCGCGTCCCCGGGAACCCGACCGCGCACCAGAACCGTGTCCAGAGACACCGTCTTCAGATCTTCCAGGCGGGTCGCCTGATCAGCCAGGAGCGACACGATCTTGCCGGTTCCAGCCTTGATCCCCGCGGTACGCGCCACGAAGTCGATCGTGCCACCGTTAGACGGCACAACCAGCGGAAACGGCTGACCTTCCTTCCACAATCCCTTGAGTCTCAGAACCTCGCGCCCCTCGTTCAGCATCCAGTGCAGCGTCCCGTCGCCGCCATCCGCGACCCAGCAATCACAACCGCTATCGACGAAACACTCCAGCGCCGGGCGTATCTCGGACAGTTCGCGGGTCTGCCGCACCACACAGCAGGCATCGGGCAGGTCAGGCAGCCTTTGCGTTTTTCCCAGGTTCTTCCTGGAATTCAGATTCGTGAGAACTCCGACTTTCATCGCCTGTCACAGCCCCCTGGATCGCAAAATATGCAATGCCTCCGGCACAGTTCCCGTTCAAGTGGACTCGTGTAAAATGGTACGCTGAACCCGAACCTTGTCAACGCTCGGCACAACATCTGAAGGCCGTGCACTTCCCCCCGGGATTTAAAGTGGCATAATGGGCGCTTGGTCTTTCGCGAGGCGCTGCATGCACTCCTACCTGGAACCTTCGAAACCGCTGTGGGATCTTGATCGTTTCTTTGTCATGTCCGCCCAGCTCAACTGGATGCTGACGTCCGATGCCACCCTGGACTGCATTCCGGTCATAACGGCCGGCAGACCCATTTCCGATCACGACCGTGACGTCCTTTCACATATCGTCTGGTACCTGGACAAAGCCTACGCCGGACAACGCCGGATGCTGGGGTCGCTGGCCGTCCTTCACCCGTTGAGGGCAGCCGCCCTGCTGGTGCGCGCGCGCGGCGAAATGAACCTGCTCGACGTGATGACCGAGCTGCTGCACGACAAGGAAGAGGACCTGGAAAGCACCCCGGAACTGGACGCGCTGTTCAGCGACCTGCTGACCCTGATCGACCCCGACTCCGCATGGTACCTGAACGAGCGGATATACTGGCTTACCCGGAAGCCGACGGAGTCCTATCACGACTACATCGTCCGGGTGCTCAAGCAGTCCCAACGCACACCCGAGTTGCTCAGGGCCAAGCTGGCCGACCAACTCGACAACGTGCTTGACCTGCGTATCGGCACCGTGGATCCGCTGCCCGTCGAGGACTTCTTCGAGATCGCCTTCAACATGCTTTTCCGGAAGGACTACCAGGGGTTCAGTCCGACAACCACACACTCGACGCCACGCAAGATGAACGGCGCGCAGCGACTGTACCGCCTGCACAAGGCAGCGACGATTCTGACCACCATCCGGGCAACCTGCACGAAGATGGACGACACGGCCCTGCGCCTGTTCGAGGCGGTCGCGCACGCCGGAGCGTGCGAGGCCCAGCGCATTCTGCTGCATCTGTGGGGATACCACATGAAGGACATGGACCAGCAGCGTCGACTGCTGCACAGCGTGATGGAGTACTCGCACCGTGGCGGGGTCGACACCGTCACCAATCCATCCGCGAACCATCCACTGGACGGCATCTTCAGAACATTCTTCGCGCCCGCCGACAAGAAACAGCGCGAACGCCAGTTGGACTCGCTGTACGAAAACAAGGAATTGATGGTTCAGGCCGCAATCGCCTTCGTAATCCTTTTCGGGCGCTACATCGACGAGCCATGTTTCTGCCTTGCCGACATCGACTCCTGAAACGACTACCAGATAACGTCCACGGGAATGCCTGACTTGGTGATCGATTCACCTGCTCCAAGCTGACCAGATCCGCCGGAACCCCAGCATTTGACACCGCCGGGAGTCATCAACGCGCAAGTGTGGTACAGACCGCCATCGATCTGCATGCCACCCTCGAACAACCCCTGAACCCTGACTGGAGTAAAGCGGAATTCGGTCGAATTATCACCAAGCTGGCCGTCCCCGTTGTATCCCCAGCAGAAAGGCAGACCATCATTGTCAATGGCGCAGCTCATCTGACCGTGAGCGTTCACATGGGCGACATCGTTCAAACCGAGGGCAATCATCGGCATCCCGGGAAGATCGTCACGTCCGTTTCCACATTCTCCGGCGGCGGCATGTCCCCAGCACCCCACCTTTCCGGAGTCGAGCCGAACCAGGTTATGCACCCTGCCGGCGCTGAGCTGTATCGCGTCGGTTATTCCGGGCACCTCGACAGGAGAAGCGCTGTTGACCCCCAATCCATTTCCAAGCTGGTTCTGGTCGTTCACCCCCCAGCAGTAGACATGACCGCTCTGGGCGAGCGCGCACACGTGCCGCTCCCCTGATGAGATATCCGCAATCGGGGGCAGTCCCGGAACGAGCACCGGTACCGCGAGGTCTTCCAGGATGCCATGGCCAAGCTGCCCTTCGTTGCCGCCGCCCCAGCATCGGACTTCACCGGACGCCAGCAGGGCGCACGAATGGGAATCACCACAGGCAAGCGCGGTCACTTCACCGCTGATATCACTGACCAGAACCGGATCCGAACTGTCCACGGTCTGACCGTTTCCCAACTGGCCCTTGTCGTTGCGTCCCCAGCACACGACGCCGCCAAATTCGATGGCCGCGCAGTTGTGATACTTACCCGCGGATATCGCCGTGGCCTTGTCTTCCAGTCCCGATACCAGGGTCGGTGAGAACAGCTTCGCGGTTTCGGGAGCGACACCGATTTCACCGTAGTCGTTCAAGCCCCAGCAGTAGACCCGCCCTTCGGCGGTCAACACACAGTTATGCTTGAAGCTGGAGGTTATGGCCGTCAACACTGGCGGTGTGTTCATGGACGTTCCCGCGCAAACCCCTGCCTCGTCGCAGACATCCGCGAACGTGCCGACCTGCCCATCGGTGCAGGCAAATCCGGATTCCGCCGACGACCACCCGTTTCTGTCGATGGACGGCTCGCAGTAGCCACAGTTTCCCAGAGAGTCTGCCGCCCCGGCGCCAACACACCATCCATCGATGGCGCAGGTGTCATCAAGCGCCAGACATGCGTCCGACGCCATCTGAACCCTGTCGGCGCTCGTTCCACGAAGGGCGAAGACATGGCGGGTCCCGTCGCTCGTGCTGACTTCAAGATCACATTCAAGAAGGGCGGGACGATAATCGACAAGAGCGGAATCGTAGGTCAGATCGAATTCCGCGCACCGATTGAATCCCAGACTGTATCCAAGCAGGCTCAGAAGACCAGCATCGGTGCAGATATCGACCGGAGTGCCATCGATAACGCAGTTGCCGTAACCGAGAGTCTCGCAGGCGCCGTCAAAGACCAGCCCCTGCGAGAAATCGATGGCGAGTTCGACATGACACCTGTTGCACACGGTCACGTGCCGCGTCAGGCTTTGACCCTGCAGCAGAGTCCCGAAATCAACGACATTTTCAACAGATATGTCCGCGCATGACGAGGGATCGCCGCCGTCGATTTCCAGGTCGCCGTCTGTCGGCAAGTCGGTCTGTTCCACGTCCGGGTTATCGAGATCACCGGTGCCGGGGTCGGAATAGCCGTCGTTGAGTCCCTCGCCGGATTCGCCGTCCCGGACTTCGGCATCCGGATCGGACTCCACGTCCACATGTGTATCGAGCTGTGACGCATCGAGTTCCGAACCGTCATCAACCACGTCAAGGACATCCGTGTTGCCGCCGTCGCCGCCGCAACCTGTCAGCAAAAACACGGTTCCTGTCACCGCCAGCACATAACAAACTATGGTCTTCATTATTCCATCTCCACGGGTATTGATAAAATCCTCTGGCCACACGCCCGAATACTTGACATGACGATATACTGCCACACAAACATCGAGACTGACATAACTATTATCAAACAGGGGCGAAGCCTGGAATGGCGGTTGTGCCGAAGTGATATCGCGATGAGAATCGATTCAAACGACGCATAGTCATACCGCCGACTATGCGGAACGCCGCGACACACTACTCGTCGTCCACGGACTCGGGTTCGTCAGCCGACAGATCCGCGCCGGTATCGGTTCCAAGCAGCAGTGCAGCCTGATCGGACGGAAGCGCCTCGACGCTGGCCAGCTTGCGCCGCATCTGTCTGGTTCGGGTCACGGATTCTTCCAGAGTCTTCGAAGCCGTGTTGATCTGCCGCTGGACCTTGTCGAGATACTGCCCGAACCGGTCGAACTCGGTTTTGACCGCCCCAAGCACCGTCCAGACCTCGTGCGAGCGTTGCTCGATGGCCAGCGTCTGAAAGCCGACCCGCAGACTGCTGAGAATCGACGACAGGGAGGTCGGACCCGCCACGATGACCCGATGGTTGTTCTGGATGTCGGCGACCAGTCCAGGCTGACGCAGCACCTCGGAGTACAGGCCCTCGGACGGCAGGAACATGATTCCGAAGTCGGTGGTCGCTGGCGGGCGGATGTATTTTTCCTGAATGGATCTGGCCGCCGCGCGCACTGTACGCGCCAGCGACTCGCTGCATCGCTTGACGCCTTCCATGTCGGCGGCCTGTGACGCGTCCAGCAGTCGTTCATAGTCCTCTTTCGGGAACTTCGCGTCGATCGGCAGCCATACCGGATCCCCGCCATCGCCGGTCTTTCCCGGCAGCTTCACGGCGAATTCGACCCGGTCCGCGTTCCTGGCCGGCGACACGTTCGGGGCGTACTGGTCGGGCGTCAGGATTTCGGACAGGATCGCGTGAAGCTGATACTCACCCCAGGTTCCGCGGTCCTTAACGTTCGTCAACACGCGCTTCAGGCCGCCGACATCGGACGCCAGGTTGCGCATCTCGCCCAGGCCGTGCTGCACCTGCGCAAGCTGGTCGCTGACCTGCTTGAACGATTCGCCCAGGCGTTTTTCAAGCGTGGTCTGGAGCTTCTCGTCGACTGTTTTGCGCATCTCGTCGAGTTTGACCTCGTTCGCGCGCTGCAACGCATCAAGACGGCCCTCGAGCAGCAGCCGCATCCTGTCCTGGCTCTCCTCGGCCTGGCGCCTGAGATCATCCAGAACCCGCCGCTGTCGTTCCGCGTTGTTGTCGAGAGCGTTGACCAGGTCGCGGCTCGAGTCTGCCTGCATGGCGGTGACCTCTTCCCGGAGGGCGCGGGCCGCCATGGCGTTTTCATCCCTGGCCTGACGCATCTCATCGCGCAGACTGCGATCCAGATCCACCGCGGGCGGTCGCCTGATGATTGAAAGAATCGCCACAAGCATCCCGATCCCGACCAGTGCCAGAACCCCGACGATCATCATAAGAACGTTATCCATAGCGCCTTCTCCAACGAGCCACGTGATCCAGGATACATCCCGCGCCGGCAAGCCTCATGCCGGTTTTGCAACAGCATTCCCCATTCAGGCTGGACGACCTGCCGCGGTACCCGCCGGCCACCGGTTTTCCCTTGCCGGAATATGCGTTCGGGCCTATAAATCGCACGGATACTCTGCTTTTTCCGCTGGATTCACGTGCGGCCATGCAGCCGCACCATCACGGAGGCAATCACTTGTCGGACGCAGTTCAACCCCCGGAGACCTCGGTGGCACCCGTCAGATCCTTCTGGTCAAGGATTCTTCCGGTCAGGGGGATTGCCTGGGTTGCGCCGTTGATTATCTATTACCTGATTCAATCCGTGGTCATCAAGGCCCTGGAACTTTCCCGCGTGCAGACAGAAGCGGGACTGGGGGATATCGCCCTTGCGTGGCTGCCTGATCTGCAGGTAGCCACCTTCCTTTTCATCATCTTCGGCGTCATGTTCTCACTGGCGGGAAGGCGCCTCAGGATCGCCGGATATGTGGTGTTCGTCATCACGATGGTCTGTGCGATCGTTCTGAACGCGGCAAGTTACGCGTACTTCGACGCAACAGGGGCCAATCTCTCCTGGAGCACCATCGATTACTGGCTCAACAACTTCCAGGCAACCAATCAGATCGTTTCGGCCGGACACAAGGGCGCATCGCTGTACTTGATGTTCGGCCAGTTGATCCTGGTCGGTATTCTGGCCGCGCTCCCGATGATCGGGCCGGTTGCGCGTTTCCTGGAAACACGTCCATCACTCAAGACACCAACGACGGTGACAATCCTTGGCGCCGCCATCGTCATCTGGGCCGGTCTGTTCGCGGTACCGACGCTGGACGGCCTTTCGATGGCGTTGAGCCGGTCATTTCCAGCCGATATAGCCTCGGACTTCATGGCGGACAAGATCCTGGCCCAGGAAACGGTCGAGATAACCGAACCTGAGCGACTGGACTCGTCCCTGGAGTTCAAGGCGGCCCCCGATGCCAGGCGACTTAACGTCGTCTTCATCCTGTTTGAATCGCTGCGATGGAACACGTCGGATGCCTACACTCCGGGACTCGGGACCACTCCGTTCCTTGAAGAACTGGCCCGCGACGGCATGCTCGTCGAAAACCACTACTCCATCGTTCCCCACACAACCAAGGCGGTCATGGCGGCAAACTGCGCCATCTATCCATACCTGGACACCGAACCGAAGGAAGCGGCACCCGGAATCCTGCCGCGACGCTGCCTGGCGCACATCCTGAAAAACGCCGGTTACAGCACGGCGTTTTTCCAGCCTGCGGGCAATTTCGAAAAGCGGGACCTTCTGGTCGCGAACATGGGCTACGACGTCTACCGGGGCCACGACGACATGCCCCAGGAAGGCTTCGAAGAGACCAACTATTTCGGCCGCGAGGAACGAATGATGATCGAACCCAGCATGCGCTGGGTCGACTCGGTCAAGGACAAGGGGCCTTTCCTGCTGACCTATCTGACACTCAGCACGCACCACAACTACGTGTCGCCACAGTCTTTTCCGTACGTCGACTACGATGTCGAGGACACCGACCTGCGAAACTACATGAACGCGGTCCGATATACCGACCAGTTCATCCGCGAGGTCTTCGACGAATTCAAAAAACGGGGACTCCTGGACAACACGCTGTTCGTGATCGTCGGTGACCACGGCGAGGCTTTCGGCGAGCACGGCCGCCGGCAGCACGACCTGATTCTGTGGGAAGAGGGGCTGCACTCGTTCTCGCTGCTTTACGCGCCCGGAAATCTGCCGGGCGGCACACGAGTCACCGGCGCCAGATCACATCTGGACCTGATTCCGACCATCACGGACGTCCTCGGTCTGGACCTGGTAAAAGGCGACCTGCTCGGGTCCAGCATGCTCAAGCCGGTTCCTGAGGATCGGACCCTGTTTTTCGGATGCTGGTTCAAGCGCCGTTGCCTGGGCATGCGCGAGGGTTCGATCAAGACCATCTATCACTACGACCAGATGCCGATGGAGGTCTACGACAACAGCACGGACCCGTATGACAAAGTGAACCTGGCAATGACCGGTCCGTACGACGCCGCCTTCCTTGATGCCAGAAAACAACAGATGCTGCGTTTCGAAAAGGTCACGAACCAGCAATACAGGGAGTGGGAACAGAATCTGGTCGGCGAGGCGGTCAGCGACAGCAGGCCGGAGGTCGCCACATCCCTTCCGGCGCGCTTCGCAGACGACATCGAGCTTGTAGGCGTGGATGAGATCCCGAAGTCCGTGCAGGCCGGGCAGGACATCCGGTTGCGGTACGTATTCAAGGCTCTCGACGATCTCCCGGAAAGCGCCAGCATGTTCGTGCATGTGGTCCACCAAGATGGAACGCTGAACGCGGACCACGTCCCAGTCCGCGGCGCCCTGCCCCTTGATAAGTGGGAGACCGGCAAGTACATCACCGACGAGCATATCGTCCACATTCCCGGAAACTGGTCCGGGGGCAAGGCGAGGGTGCTGATCGGTTTCTGGGACAGGAAGACGGGCAAGCGTTTCAAGATATCGGGAACCTCGGCGAGGATCAATGATGAAAGGCTTGAAGTCGGCGTCATGGACGTCTCCGCCGGCGCCAGATCGAACAGCCCGACCATCGAGGCGCTGCGAGAGAGAATCAAGGATCAAATCAGTTTCGACAAACCTGACTTCGGGCAGCCGGTGGGCGCCGTTTTCGGTGATGCCGTCGAACTGGCCGGGGTGACACTGTCGCGCACGGACGTGCACCTCGCGGGAACCGTGGAAATGACCTACGTGTTCAAGTCCCTGAAAGACAACCCCGGCGGCTGGAACCTGACGGTTCAACTCATCCGGGAAGACGGCGTCGCGATCGACGGCGACCACGCGCCGATCGGGGGCCTCTACCCACCGCGGAACTGGCGTTCAGGCGAGTATGTCACCGACCGGCACCGCATCCACATCGACATGCATCTGTGCAAGCCCGGGACCTACACCGCGTGGCTGGGCTTCAAGAGCGCCGGCAAGCCGGTTCCAGTCGCCCTGGACCAGTCTGCGTCGGGCCATGTCCAGGTCGATTCCCTTCAGCGCGTCAAACTTGGCACCGTCATAATCCGTCCCGGTGAAAAGAAATAGACAAAGCCGGACGGGATGGCTGGACCTGCGGATTAACGGCATGTGCTAGCCTATGGCTGAGGATTTCTCCGGAGAAGACAGATGGCGGACTTGACCGGGGTATGGCCCAGGGAAACGCCCAGGCCATACGAATCGGATGGCGAGGGACTGGTTTACAAGGCGTTCAAGAACGGACTGCCTGATGGATGGACGGCCTGGCACAGCCTCAAGATACGGTCTGCGACCGGCGACAACGGCGAGGCGGACTTCGTCGTGGCCATACCCGACCTGGGCGTGATTATCGCCGAGGTCAAGGACGGGATCATCTCGGTCAGGGATGGCCAGTGGTACCAGAACGGCCGCCGGATGAAAATGCCACCGCGGAGCCAGGCGCTGCGATTCGCCGGCCTGCTGCAGGAAAGACTTGGCGACGCCGGGTGCAGGGCGCCTTTCGCGGTAGTCACGGTGTTTCCGGACACGCCCGCGGACAACCTTCCGACCCAGGACGACATGCGTAGCAGGCTGTTCGTCGGACAGTCGCTGCCGCAGATGTGCGAGGTGCTTCGACGCGAAGCAGGTCGGATGATCGATGGGAAGTTCGGATGCCCGGCGGGACCTTGGATCGAACGCATTCACCAGATGTGGGGCGAGACATGGCGACCACGGATGACGCTGGGAAACCGACACGAATACAACGAAGAACGTCGCGTGATGATGGACGACGACCAGAGGGTACTGCTGGATCAGACCGAAAAGACCAGGCTGGCGTTGATTTACGGGATGGCGGGCTCGGGCAAGACGATGCTCGCGCGTGAGAAAGCCATTCACGCCGCGCGCGAGGGACGGCGCGCAATGGTGCTGACCTTCACTGACCCGCTGGCGACAGGACTGGCCCAGGCGCTGCGTCAACAGGGTATCGCCGTCTGGACGGTCAGGCGTTTCGCGCAGGATCTGCTGAAAAAGGCGGGACGTCCGGGCGCGGACGGGACGACGCCGGAGTTCTGGGATGGAGTCTGTCAACGCGCTGTTTCAGAGGCGTTGCCGCCCGCTGACAGACTGCCCGACCTGGTGATTGTGGACGAGGCCCAGGATTTTTCGGACGGCGACTGGGCGCTGATCGAACGCCTGTGCGCGAAGGAGGACGGCGTCCACGACTGCTGGGCCTTCTGTGACATGACGCAGAGCTACTGGCCCGAAAGGAAGCCACCCGACTGGCTGAAACATGGAATGGTGTTCGATCTGGAGGGGGTCTACAGGTGCCCGCCCTCGATCATGGCGCTGGCCGGGGCGATCGTGGGGGGAATACCGGTCGCAGACGGGTCGCAGCCCCTGAAGCCGCCGGGTGTCGACAAGGATTCGGGCGGGATCGTTCTGCCGGAAAGCACGATGGACGCGATCCTCGACGGGATCAGGACGGAAGCCATCAAAATCATAGAAACAAGGGATGACGCAGCGATCCCGCACGCGGTCGAGACCGAGGTGGCGGCGCTGTTCAAGGGGCATCTTGAACCGGGTGATATCGCCATTCTGTCGCTGGTGGGAAGGGACGCCGAAGGAAGTATCACGAAACGCCAGCGGATCTTCGTGAACAAGACCGCCGTGGCGGCCGACAGCGAACGCTCCGCCGAAAGGCTGGTCGCGGATACCTGCCTGCGTTTCAAGGGGCTTGAGCGCCCGGCGGTGATCGTCACGGACCTGAACCTGCCCGCCGCGCGCAAGAACCTGGCGGTCAGACTGTTCATCGCCATGACCAGGGCGCAGGATTTCCTGCGAATAGTCGCTCCAGCGTCGGCCATTGACGAAGTCCCCGTCCTGCGTGCAGTGATCAACGCCGCCCGCGCAACCGGAGAGTCAACGAAATGACCATCCTGCCAAGCATCATCGGAATGATCGGCGCCGCGATGATCCTGGCGGCATACCTTCTGCTGCAGATCGGAAAGATGACGACAGAGGGCCTGTGGTACACCATCGTGAACCTTGTCGGCTCGCTGATGATCCTGTTCTCGCTTTTCTTTGACTTCAATCTGCCGGCGCTGTTCATCGAGGTCGTCTGGATAACCGTCAGCGTGATCGCGCTGGCTCGGCATTTCGCCAGAAATCATCGGAATCGTCAGGAGCGGGGTCGACCTACCCTTTAGGGCGCTTGCGCAGACGGTATTCATCGAGCAGCGGGAGCATGCGGGACGCGATGTCCGGAAGGGTGCCCATCAGGTTTTCAATTTCGCCCGGGTCCGATTGAACGTCGTAAAGCTCGTAAGTGCCCGACTTCACGTTGTAAATCATTCGCCACCCGTCCCAGTCAAGGACAGCGCAGGGATACTGCTGTTTGTGCCCTTCGCTGAAGGCCCAGCCCAGCCCGGCCGCCTTTACACGCGAATCGGGGTTGAAGAAACCCGAGAGGTCGCGGCCCGTGGTTTTGTTGCGCCCCGTATCCAGGCCGAACAACGACGCCAACGTTGGAACCAGGTCGACCGACTGGAAATAATGGTCGATTCTTCGGGTTTTCTTCATCCACGGAACATGAAAGACCATCGGAATACGGGTGTCGTGCGCATAGCATGTGGAGTGTTTCAACGTACGTCTATGTTCGCCAAGAGCCTCGCCGTGGTCGCCCATCAGCACCAGTACGGTGTTGTCGGACAGGCCCTGCTTCTCAAGCAAGCCCGTAAGCACGCCGATACAGCGATCCATCTTGAAAACCGCCGAGTTATACTGCTCGACCTTCCCCTTTCCGAATTTCTTGTCCTTCTTGCCCAGTTTGATTGGAGTATGTGTGTCGTACAGATGAAGCCACGCAAACAAAGGCTGATCGCCTTGCCTGGCGGCAAGATACTTCTGGAATACACCGATTATCCTGTGGCAATCACCGCGCGGTCTTTCATGTGTGTCGAAACCCGGCACGTTGTCAGGCGCGAACCGCCAGTTCGAGTGGAAGAAAGCGGCGGTCTCGTATCCCTGAGCCTTGAACAACTCCGCGGCCGTCGGCCACTGCGGCCTGGGTCCTTTATCGTTCTTCTTGAAACCGAGTTCTCCGACCGGAACGTCCCAACTGCCCACCGAAACGGAACGGAGGGAGCCCAGCGTGTGCGTATAGTTGGTGACCCCCCTGAATCTGACGCTCTCGTCGACCAGCCGACTGATGTTTGGCGTCAGGGGCTTTCCGTCAATCTTCATGCCGATCCTGTCGTCGCGGAAGGCGTCCATCACCACCACCACGACGTTCTTACCTTTGAAGGGCGCCTCTGACCAGGCCGGAACCGGCGGCGTTTTATCCAGTTCGGCCTTGTCGGACGAGGACACGTTCGGTGGAAAAAGCATCGAAAGGGGATACTGCCACTGACGGGCGACCACCGTGTGTCGCCAGACCGTCATCATCGCCTCATCCTTCCGGTCGGAATTCCTCGCGATAACCAGCCCCGAGCAGAACACGACCACGACGATCGCGGCGGCGATTTCGGTAAACAGCCGGGAACGCCCGCCTGGCAACGCGGGCAGAGCCAGTGCGAAGGCGCCTCCCAGAAGCAGTGTGGCAATGGCGACCAGGACACGGTGGACCTCGGCGTACGCAACCGGTTCAAACATGGCGACGGCCAGAAATACGGCGCCGGTGCCAAACAGAACCGCAACGGCCAGAGCCCTGAAGATAAGTCGGTTCCGCGCGGCTGGAAGCAGACGGGCGGCAGTCCAGGCATATGCCATCCCGGCCACGATGCCGCCTATGCGCAGAGGCCACACGTACCTGGAAGCCGAGATCCCGTCGCCCGAAGTAATCTGGAATGCGACCCAGGTCACGACAGGCAGGGCAATCAACGCGGCGATCCACGGAACGAACAGGCGGACGCAATCCCGATCACGGACCACACGGTCCACGCCGGACAACACCGCCGCAAACAGCGGCCAGAGCAGCGAGTATCCAGCGGCGCCGACCAGCATGAAGCCTGTCGCGGCGGTCGACAACCTTCCGCCGTCGACCAGGCTCATCACCAGGTCGAGCGCAAGAAACACACAGACAAGTATAACCGCGGGCATTATTACATCTTCACCGGAGCGGCACTGTCACCACAGCCGCGCCGAAAGCCCCTGTGAATGGAAACTGTATACACAAGCTGCGGCGATCGTAGCCATTGAGCAGTCGCGAATCAATGATGCTTGAGACATTGTCGAAAAATATACCTGGTCAACCCTTGACGCCGCCGGCGGTCAGTCCACCGATCAGATGCCGCTGCAGCGCGAAGAACAAGGCCATGACAGGTGTGCTGACAAGGATCGCGCCAGCCGCGAAATGGCCCCACTCCGTCGAGTAGTCGCCCACGTATCGCTGCAAAGCCACGGGCAGCGTGAACGACGTCTCATCACCCAGGAAGGTCGCGGCCAGGATGAACTCGTTCCAGGCGGTCATGAAAGAAAACAGCGCGGTCACGACCAGCGCTGGACGCGCCAGAGGCAGGATGATCCGGAAGAACATGGTCCATCGACCAGCGCCGTCCATAACAGCGGCCTCTTCCAGATCCTTCGGGATCGTGTCGAAATACCCCTTCATCATCCAGACACAAAACGGAATGGCGGTCGTGGCGTAAACAAGCGTCAGGCCGACCATGCTGTCGAGCAGGTTCATCGCGTCCAGCAGAAGATACAGTGGGATCGCCATCACGACGCCAGGGAACATCTGAGTGACCAGAAAGAGCGTCATTCCGAGCCGGCGGCCGGGAAAGACGAAGCGCGAGAACGCGTAGGCGGCTGTCGTGGCAAGGGCCAGACTCAGCAGCGTGGTCGCCACGGCCACGACGACCGAGTTGAACAGCCAGTGTCCAAACAGCCAGCTTCCGGCCATGTCGGTCGCGGTTACCAGATCCTGGAAGTTGGACAGGCTGAAAGAGGACGGGATCGGGATCGGCGACATATCGAACGCCTGGGACGGCGTCAGCGCCATCTTGAGTACCCAGAGGACTGGATACAGCGTCACGGCGCACACGGCGACCAGCGCCAGATTCCAACCGATCGCGACCAGCCAGGTCGGGCGACGGTTCATTTGGTCCTCCTTTGCATGCGGCCGGCTGCAAGGCTCCAGGCCAGCAGGAACAAGAAGATCAGCGTCGCATAGGCGGCGGCATATCCGTACTGTTCCTGCCGCGAGAACGCCCAGCGGTAGGCCTCGGTGATCAGGATCTCGGTGGCGCCATCCGGCTCGCCGGCGCTGACCAGGTAGATGATGTTGAACATGTTGAAGGTCCACACGCCGCCCAGGATAACGGCGGGCAGCAGCGCGGGCTTCAACAGGGGCAGCGTGATCGAGAAGAAGCGCTGGAAGGCGCTTGCGCCATCGATCTCCGCGGCCTCCTCCAACTCGGCCGGTATCGACTGCAGCGCTCCAAGCGTGACGACCATCATGAACGGGAATCCCAGCCAGGTGTTGGTAGCGACGTTGGCGGCGAACGATGTCCAGAAGTGACTGAACCATGAAACCGGTTCAAGCCCGATCCACGAGAGCAGACCGTTGATCGCGCCGAACTGCTTGTGAAACATGCCCTTCCAGATCAAGGCCGTGATGTAGTTGGGAACGGCCCAGGGGACTATCAGCAGGACGCGGTACACGCCGCGAAGCTTCATCCATGGGCGGCGAAGGGCCAGTGCCAGGGCGACACCGATCGAGACGTGGAGGAATACGTTCACCACTGTCCACATGATCGTCACGGCCAGCGTGAACCAGAACGAGAGCGGGTCGGTGACCGCGTAGTCGGTGCTGCCCAGGATGTTGATGAAGTTCGACAGGCCGACGTAGGTGAAGTCGCCCTGATAGTGCGAGAAGAAGGCGACACCGGTGCCGACGGCAAACGGAACGAAGACGAGCACCGCCGTCGCGATCGCGGCCGGAGCCAGGAAGGCGTAGGCGTGCGACGAGGCGCGCATCCGCGACCATGTGTCATCGCGCCGGAAGCGTCGGGCGGCCCAGATCAGTGCGCCGATGCCGACGATGACCAGACCGACCATCGCGGGCAACGGATTCGCGGCCGCTGGCCTGGGACGGGTGGCTATCGATATGCGCTTGGACGCGGCCTTCAGCGCGTCTGCCGGTTCAGTGGCGCCGCGCAGCGCGGAACGCAGTGCCTGGGAAGCCGGTTCCCACACGGCGCGCATAACCGGAACGTTCGGCATCGGTATCGCGGAAGCCGAGGCGTCGCGAAACTGAAGGACGATGGGATCGACCGTGACCCCGGGGGAGTCAAACGCCGATTCGAGGGCCACCACCTGTTTTGCGTCGACGAGACGCGTGGCGGCGCCCTGCACGGCGATAAAACGCGCCAGGGCCCGCGCGCCTTCGGGTTGCAGCGAACGGGCGGACACCATGGCCGCATCCACGGTCAGAAACGGCGTCGTCGCGCCGCCGGTTTCGGACACGCGCGGCAGCGGGTGGATCGAATAGGGGACGCCCTGGGCCAGTTCACCCAGGAACCACGGGCCGTTCACGACCATGGCGACGCGCCCCTCGTTGAACAACTGCGTTACCAGGGCGGAGGTTGGTTCCTGAGGCAGAAATCCTTCTTTTGTCAGGTCTCGGACAAAGGCGATCGATGCCGCGTTTTCCGGCCGATCCAGAACGGGCGTGCCCTTGTCATCAAGGATCCCGCCACCGAATCCGAACAGCCACGGGGCGTGGTGATAGAAACTGCCGGCCTCCCACGCGATGCAGAAACTGCCTGGACGGTCCTTTGCGAAACCACGACAGGTGGCGACCATCGCATCGGTGTCCGCCGGAACGGCCCCGCCGATCAGGTCGTCACGCACGAACAGGGCCAGAGATTTGAACGCCAGCGGATATCCGTGGGGAGTCGACTTCCAGGTGACTGCCGAGACCGTCGCGGGAAAGAACCCGCCCCAGAGCCCGTCATCCCCGGAGAGCGGCGCGACAAGACCACTTTCGGCCCAGTCGCCAAGACGTTCATGCGCGGCGATGAACACATCCGGCCCGTTACCGCGCGGAATCGCGGACGTAAGTTTGTTGGCGAACGCGTCATACGGCACGGCAAGCAGTTCCACCGGCCACTCCGGATGAATCCGCCCGAAATCCACAACGACCTGCTCCAGCGCGTCGCGTTCGGCGCCTCGATAGGAGTGCCACAGGCGAAGCGGGACCGAAGCCGGGACGGCCGCGTTGCTTTCCAGGGACACGCCCGTCAGCGCGACCAGGACAAGCCCCATCGTCATCCATCGCTTCACGCCGCACCCCCGGATTTCAGTGCCGCGCCCGTTTCGGAGTTGAACAGCTTGACGGCCCCGGGCGCGGTCCACAGCCGGATTGGAGTTCCATGGGTCAACCCTGCGGCATCGTGCGCTTCAAGCTGTGCCAGCACCGGGATATCGCCGCACCGGGCGTGGACGAGCGCGTCCCACCCAAGCGTCTCGACCAGATCCACGACCGCGTCGATGGACCCGCCTTCGGTCGGGGCAAGGCCCAGTTCATGGGGCCGCAGACCGACATCGACCACAGGTCCCGGGATTGAAGCTGCGAGCCCGATCGGCATCGGTATCGAAATGCCCTGCCCCACCAGGCGTTCGCCTTCCGGCGTCAACGGCAGGAAATTCATCGGGGGCGACCCGATGAACGACGCCACGAAACGAGAGTCCGGGTGATCGTACAGACCCGACGGCGTATCCACCTGCCTGGCATGGCCGCCCTCAAGCACACAGATTCGATCGGCCAGCGTCATCGCCTCGACCTGGTCGTGGGTAACGTGGATCATCGTGGTGCCAAGTTCCCGGTGAAGCGCCTTGAGTTCGACGCGCATCTGCCCCCGCAGGTTCGCGTCCAGGTTCGAAAGGGGCTCGTCAAACAGAAACACGCGCGGCCGACGCACGATGGCGCGACCTATCGCGACGCGCTGACGCTGCCCTCCCGAAAGCTCCCGGGGAAGCCGATCCAGCAACGAATCCAGCCCGAGCATCTTTGCCGCCTCGACGACCTTGGCGTCCATCTCGGCCGCTGAAGTCCGGCGGATCCGCAACGAGAACCCCATGTTCTGGCGCACGGTCATGTGCGGGTAAAGCGCGTATGACTGGAACACCATCGCCAGATCGCGATCCTTGGGCGGCACATCGTTCACGACTCGCCCGTCGATCGCCAGCGTGCCCTCGGTGATGGGCTCCAGGCCGGCTATCATCCGCAGAAGGGTCGACTTTCCGCAGCCTGAAGGCCCGACCAGCACCAGAAATTCACCGTCCGCCACGTCCAGGTCGATGCCGGACAGGACACGGACACCGCCGTCATATACCTTGCCAATCCCGCGCAGCGTCAATTCCGCCATGAAGAACCCTCCGTCGCGAACGCCTCAGCGCACCGCGAAGACCTTGGCCGTCCTGGGCCCGAGCGTCAGACGAACCGTGCCACCGGCCCCGACCGTCACGTCGTCGGATGGATCCGGCTCATTCAACAGGTTCACAAGTCTGGTTCCCTGGGCGAATGACGTGATCATGTCGCCGCCACCAGCCTGATCCGCGCTCGTCTGCGCGGTGTTCGTCGCGGAAACGTTAAGCACGACCAGCATCGTCCGGGCCGGAGTGCCGCCGACTGCCGGGATGGTCCGCTCGTAGGCCAGGATGCCGGCGTCCTGAGCGTTTCCAGTGTTCGTCGACGACCAGACGACTTTCATGTCGCCCCTTCTGAGAGGCTCATGGTCGCGGCGCAGATAGTTCAGTTGACGAATCCACTGGAACGTCCCGCCGTCGGTCGCGTATCCGCTGTTCCACAGATCCTCGCGGTTGGCAGGGTCGTTGCCGCCATCGAAATCCTGCTCGGTGCCGTAATAGATGCAGGGGATTCCGTCCATCGTCAGCAGCAGGGCCAGCGCCACGCGCAGCGATGCCGGATCGTCCCACTCGTACAGGAACCGCGGCAGGTCGTGGTTGTCCAGGAAATTTACCGTCAAGCGCCACGGCGGCAACCCGGTTCCGTCCTCGGCGGTGACACCGCCGGGCTGCGGCGTGGTCCCGTAGTTCAGAATCTGTCCGTC
Source organism: uncultured Anaeromyxobacteraceae bacterium (assembly GCA_964573455.1). GTDB lineage: Bacteria > Myxococcota_A > UBA9042 > DTJE01 > DTJE01 > JAGOFO01. Next base: position 21,483 of record CAZNJW010000033.1, read on the forward strand.
GTCGTCCGGGTTCGGGATGCGCGCCTTCCACAGGTCTTCCAGGCGGCGCGTGGGCGCGCCGTTCTTGATCACGTCGTCGATCACGAACTTCTGCGAGAAATAGAACACCGAGTCGAGCATGCCTGGCGCGGTAAAACTGCCGATCAGCGTGTCGTTCCCGTCGAACGCCTCGCCGAACATCAGGAAGTTGTTCTTGCCTGCGGCCGCTGCCCGCTGCCTGATGCCTGGACAGAATTCCGACCAGAATTCGTGCTCGACGTGCTTGATCGTGTCGATCCTGAACCCGTCAAACCCGACCTTCTCGACCCAGGCCGCGTACACGTCGATCATCGCGTCGCGAACCTCGGGCAGTTCGGTCCGGACGTCCTTCAAGCCACCCGGGAAGTCGCCCAGCACCTCCTGCATCCGCACGTAGTCCCAGCAGGCCGGCAGCGCCCCCCACCACTCGCTGGAGTCACGCTGCTGAGCCGTGATCCGGCCCGCGTCGAAACACGCCTGCTTCTCCCGTCCCCAGACCGTGACGCGCCCCATCCGGTTATACCAGTCCGGGTTCGCGAATTCGGGAGGCCACGGCGGCACGCGATTGATCTCGGGCATCCAGACCCAGGTGATCGGGGCCTCGCCGGAGTAACCCAGCGACGTCCAGGCCTGGATTCCGTCCTCGTTGAAGTCCGGATCCCATTCCGTCGTCCGCGTGATCGGCGAATCGGTTCCCGAGCCCATCACCAGTTCATCCGGCTGGCCGTTGCGGTTGATGTCGTAGTAGAAAAGCTGGCCGACGTGGTTGGTCACGATGTCCAGGATGACCTTCATACCGTGTTCGTGGGCCTTTCCGATCAGCTCGCGCAGCTTCGGCAGGTCACCGAAGTGCAGGTTCGGCTGGGTGAAGTCCTGGGTCCAGTAACCGTGATAACCGGCAACGCCCGCGTCTTCCTCGACGTTCTTCACGACAGGCGAGATCCACAGGGCCGTGACGCCAAGCTCATCCAGATAATCCAGGCGGTCGATCAGCCCCTGCCAGTCGCCACCGTGATAACCGGCCATGGAATGTGGCATCACGTTGAAATCGTTGTTCCGGTCGCCGTTGGCGAAGCGGTCGATCAAGACCTGATACACGATCTCGTCGCGCCAGTCCTCAACCACCGTTTCCAGGCCGGGAACCTGCTCGGCCACCGATGCGTCGACGCAGCCCGACCAGGCCGTGGCCAAAGCCAGGGTTGCCAGTATCCTGAAGGCCAGAACAGCGCCGTTTCCGTGTCGTGGCCGCATCGTTTCTTTCTTCATCGCAGAACCTCCGTTCCACCCGTGCCATTCAAGTCCGCTCCGGAATCACGCGCCCGCGGAAAGGCGCGACCATGTCCGTCACGGATAGCTGGAACTGTTCAGCCACCACTCCACCTGGACACCCACGAAATGCTGCCACTCCCGTCCCCGCCGCTCGTCGAACTGCGGGTACAGGGCGCGCGCGTCCTCGTTCAACCAGCTTCCCGTATACACAAGTCGAATCTGCGGGCGCTGGTACATCCCGCGCTCAAGATTCAGGGATGGCATCACCGACATCTGGACGACGTGCGGCTGTCCCACCTTTTCCGCTTCCGGTTCAAGACCCCTGGGCGCCTTCCACTGATGGCTCAGTTCGGCGCCAACATGGAAATGCTCCGTCGCGAACCAGGTCGCGCGGATGTCCGTG
>CAZNJW010000034.1:0-23054 GCA_964573455.1 uncultured Anaeromyxobacteraceae bacterium
CGCTACGCGCCAATCCTGTCGCGGCACAGTGAATTTCGACAGTCACAATACCCAGCAGGGACAATGATTTCCCGACAACCGCGCGATCAATTCCGGACCGCCGGACTCCTCGATTGGCAAAGGAAATTTACAATTTTCTTCAAAAATTTTTTCGAAATCGACGATCGCCTTGATCTCAGTGGCCGATCAGACCCCGAACGACCAGCATCAGTTTCCTGACGCTGTAGGGAGACATCAAAAGCCGTCCATTGACGTAACGCAAATACTCTTCGTCAAGGACGGGCGACGCCGGCTCGGCGCAGAACACCACAGGGACCTCAAGGTGATCCATCCTGTATCGATCGCAGATGTCACGACCGCCCATGCCGGTCATTACGACGTCAACCACTATCAGCTTGACGCCCCCCTGCTCGTCGGCCTGCCACAGACGTTCCAGTGCCTCCGGGCCACTGGTCGCGGTGATAACGTTGAAGCCGGCTCTGGTCAGCGCATCGGATTCCCTTGCCACAACTGCCGGGTCACGATGGGCGACAAACACGGACAGGGGCGTGACCGGCACGACTCCGGACAGGCTCTGCGCTCTGTCTGAAGTCTCAGCGCTGCCCGCCGCAAGCGGCAGGAACACCTTGAACTCGCTCCCGCGACCCATCTCGCTCTGAACCTGGACGAATCCCCCCAGGCTCTCAACGATGCCGTAGACCGTCGAAAGACCCAGGCCGGTACCTTTTCCGAACTCCTTTGTCGAAAAGAACGGCTCCCACAAGTGTTCAAGAACGTCCCCGGGCATGCCGATACCGCTGTCACGAACCGATATCAATGCAAATCTTCCAGCTTGAGCATGTGGATGGCCCACCATCATCGACTGGTCAACCTGGACCGACGATGTTGCAATGGTCAGCGACCCTCCGTAGGGCATTGCATCCACTGCGTTTACGGTCAGATTCATCAACACCTGCTCGAGACGACTCTTCTCGGCATTCACAAGCAGCCTCAAGCCGGAAGACCTGATCGCGACCGCTATGTCGGCCCCTATCAGACGCTGAAGCATCTTCAGCAATCCGGAAATGACGGCATCTATGTCAAGCTGCTCGCGTGCGGAGCTGTCCTGCCTGCTGAAAGTCAGAAGCTGACGAATCAGGGAACGGGCCCTCTCTCCCGCTTCAAGGATCTGCTCAACCTCGTCGATGCGAGTTCCGTTCTGCCCGTCGGCCAGCTTCAACGAATCGGCCGCGCCGATGATCACCTGAAGGATGTTATTGAAATCGTGCGCGATGCCTCCGGCCAGACGTCCCAACGCCTCAAGACTGCGGCTCTGATGAACAAGGCGCTCAATCTGCTGCTGCTGAGTCACGTCTTCGACGATACCGATAAGCAGCTTGACCGTTCGATCTGAATCGATGACGGGCACCTTGCGCAACCTGATGTTGCGCCCGGCCTCCTCCCCCAGCCACGAATTCTCGATCACGACGGAGACGCCCTGACTGACAACCTCCTCGTCCGACCGGGCCGAATTCTTCGCCCCCTCCTCGCCTATGAGATCAATATCGGTGCGTCCAATCACCTGAGACGCCGGAATTCCTGTCAACGCGGCAAGAGTCGAGTTCCAGATCACATAGTTGCCTGAAGGCATCTCCTTGACGAAGGCGCCCAGGGGCATGTTCTCGATCAGCGCCTCCATAAGGCCCCTCTGGCGACGAATCTCGACCTCCTTGATCTTCTCGGCGGTCGTGTCGCGCTGGACGCCATCCATGACCCAGACAACCCGGCCGTTTCCGGCATCGACCTGGTCAACCCGGCCGGCACACAGAAACCATCGCCATCCACCCAGGCTGTCCTTCATTCTCAGCTCGACCCGGTACTCGCGCTTGGTGAATGGCTGACGCATCGCCCGCATGATCGCCGGGAGATCCTCGGGATGAATCAAGGATTTCAGGTCCTCCCAGTCCCGGGGAATATTTCCATCGCCCCAACCAGCAACGTTCCTCCAGTTGGAATGAAGCCAGAGCGAACCGGTTTCAAGATTGATTTCGAACAGTCCGTCCCCGGCTGATGTCAGGATTTTCTCAAGACGCCAACTCGTGCGTTCCAGTTCCAGCGTAGTCCTCTCGCGCAGCGAGACATCCCGAAAACTCCAGACCCGGCCATCAATGCGCCCTTCGAAGGTGTAGGGAACCGAATAAACCTCGAAGACACGGCCGTCGAACAGCTCAACACGTTCGAACCCTTCCGCTCCGGGATATGCCTCGAACTGCCGAATCCTGCGAAGCAGGCCCGCTGGCGATGGAACCAGTTCCACCACGCGTTTCATCAAAAACTGTGAATCAACGGACAGCGTGCCGTCGATCTCGTGTTCATAATCCGCCGCGACACCAAGAGTGACCCCAAAACGCCAGTTCATACCGACAAGGCGTCCATTCAAATCAGCGATCAGAACGCCATCACCGGACGAGTTGATGGCAGCTTCGAGCTGGGCGCGGGACCTGGTGATCATCCGGACAGGAATCTCGAGACCGCGGTGAATCAACCCGTCGACGATCAAAAAGATCCCGGCGGCCTCCAGCTGGAACTCAAACATGCGGACCCAGTACCCGGTGAAGCTCGATATCAACCCGGCGATGTGTGAGGCGAGCAGCAGGCCGATCGCCACTGCCATGAACCTGATTCCATCTGCGGCTGGCAGCCCCTTGCGACGGGCAATGCCGCCCATCAGATAATGGATCACCCTGATGAAGGCTATTAGATAGAAGATGCCGACTATCCCCTCGATCGCGGCCCTGACCAACATGCGCCCGGAATCGTCGAGGTTGACAAGGAGAGGACCACCAAGGTAGAGAGGTACGGCGGCCAGAATCGCGCCGATCGATGTCGAAATCGAGGTCCAGACATGACGGTGTGCCCTGATCCGCGCGGCGAAAGGGGCCAGCATAACGACAAGCCCCATGAAGAAATTGCTGGCAGTCTCGGCCTGCAGCGAGGTGATCCCGCTGTTGCTGTCGATCAGTCCGAGGTCGGGCACCGTCAGAATCGCAAGAATCCTGGGAACAACGATCCCGGGGACAGATGCGCCGATAAAAAGGAAATACCTGTCCGACGTGAGCCTGAAAATCCTTGTGGCCAGAATGTAGATCGCCAGCAGCATCGCGGCGATCCAGCCCCCGACAAAAACCAGTCCGGCGGAGACGCTGAGCGACGACACGATCATGAAGACCGCGGATACGGTTGCCCATGTCAGGAGCGATTGGCGCCTGATCGCCAGTCGATTTCCGGTGCTCAAACCGTCCCCCTGCCCGGGCGGATACTCTCCGCCCCCATCCGGAACCGAAACATCGTCAAGGTCATTAGTATGCGAATACTAACATGCACCCCGACCCACGGCCAACGGGAAGTGATTTTACCACCGTCCGCCTTGACGAAACCGTGGAATGCCGGTAGGGAAAATACTACACAACCGGCTTCGGCGGGCGCCAACGCGGTCAGCGAGGTCAGTTCTCAGGACACCGCGCCCCCGGCGAACCGCCGACAGGAGGAACACGTCATGACCCCGAAACATGAGATACGGTCAGCGCTGTCGCTGCTCCTTGCCATCGCGGTGGTCGCGCCATTCACACAGGGCTGTCTGGGAACTCCAGAGATGACCACTCCGGAACCATACGACTATGACAGCCGGGCAATCCTGATCACGAACACTGACTGGGGTGTCATACCGCTGCCGAACAACTTCCTGAATCCGGTCAAACAGTCCGAATTCGTCGTGATTCCCGGAGTCGAAGCTCCCGAGACGGCACCAGTAAACATGGCACTGCCGATCGTGGACGAGACGGCCGCGCAGATCGCCGTGAACCTTGGCTATCCCGTCCAGAAGGACAGCGACCTGACAAGGGCACTGATCGGAGGCATGAACCGGCTCGACGGCTGGGTAACCAGTTTCGCTCCGAAAATTCCGTTCTCGAAGGAACCGGATCTCGAGTCGATCGTGCCTTTCGACGGAACCAACGGCGCCGCCGCGAACCTTTTCTTCCTGGACATCACGGATCCTGACGTACCGGAAGTCATCACGGCGGACAAATACTTCAGGGTGGTCAACTACGAAAAAAGAACGGAATACCCTTTCTACCTGTCGCTCAGGTTCGTGCCACCCGGACCGTTCCAGGCGCCCGCGGATTTTCTCCCGGGACACACATACGCAATCGTTGTGACGGGCATGGACGAGACGACCAGCCTGCTCGCGAACTCGACCGATGGTGACGGAAATCCCGTGAAGGTCCCGGTCGAAGTCGAAAATAACTTCCTGGTCTTCGCGGCCCCGGATCGCGAATGCCCCGACATGGGCGAATGCATGTTCAGAACATCGAATCCCGTCACGGACGAAGAGGTCGGGCTGACCTATATCTCGACGCTCGGCACACCGGTCAACAGCGTTCTGAGCGGTCTGGACGCGGTGCGCCAGGCCGAGGGCGCACGACAGATCACCGACTACGTCCTGAGTATCTGGGAAAACATGGACACAGTGAAGGACGTGCGTTCGCGCCAGGATGTCGTGGCCGCATTCCAGTGGACCACGGTTTCCAACCCGATGCCGGTGTTCTTTGACGCGGCAGCCGCGTTGATGGGTGGCAACCCGCTGATTCCCACGCCAGCCGACTACTGGTCCGGTGACACGCTGTCGAAGGCCAAATCGGGGTGCAACCCGTCAATCGACTTCCGATTCAAGACCACCGTGGCGGGCGATACCATCAATGATGGGACTGTCCGGCTTTTCAAGGTGTCGGGCGACGCCGTTCCGAACCTGACCGAAGTGCCGATCACAGTGACCACCTCCGACAACGCCGGAGCCACCGCCGTCCAGGTCAAGGCGGCCAGCGCCCTTACACCGGACACCATGTACCTGGTGATCGCGACGAATGGTATTCTGAGCGCTGACAAAAACCGTACGGCGGTTGACGAAACCTACTTCGGCCTGACCAGGGCCGCGCTGCCGATAGTGAACGAAGATGGCGCGGTGACCGGATTCACCGATACGCCGCTGGTCGGAGACGATGGCGACGGTGGGCGCACATGGAACTCGCCCAACCTCGACAGCAGACTGGACACGCTGATCCTGAATCATTGCATGACCAACGGGATCGACCCGATCGGCGCTCCCATCACCTCAATCGAACAAAGCGCCCTGGAAGATGCGAAATACGGTTCATTCGGCGTGATGAAGGTGCTGGAAAACCTTGAGGCGCTGCGGGCGATGTACAAACCGCTATTCGACTTGGTCGTGCTTGACACCGATGCGGTTCAATCGCGCGAGGACATCGTGCTCGGCTGGACCTTCACCACCGGCGCGTGCAACTAGGGGGAAACGAGAATGATGAACAATATCAAGAAAATTCGCTTTCTCGCGTCCATCCTCGGCGCGGTCACGCTGCTGACTGCGGCCACCGCTGGCGCGAACGGATTCTACATCCAGGAAATGACCGCATCGGGTATGGCCCAGGCCGGCGCGACCGTCGCGGCCGGAGGTAACCCGTCCACGCAGTTCACCAACGCGGCAAACCTCGCATATTCCCAGGGTTTCTGGATCGAGGCGGGACTGACGACATATATACCGGTCAGCTACTACCAGAATCCGGTCACCGGTCAGAAAACCTGGGCCGACGACTCGCCGCAGTTTGTTCCGTCGGTTTTCGCCTCCTACAAGGTCAACGACTGGCTTGCGGTCGGCATCGCCGAATTCACCAGCTTCGGCCTTGCGATCAACTGGCCGCGCGACTGGGAAGGAAACCACAAGATCATCAGTTCCTCGATGCAGACCTTCACCATCAACCCGAACATCGCTTTCGGTCCGTTCAAGGGTTTCTCGATCGCGCTTGGATTCGACGCCATGTACGGCAACTTCGAGATCCAGAAGGCACTGACTCTTGGGCTTAACCCTGCATCGGCGACCGGTCCTAACCTTGTGAACCTTCAGGGCGAGGCCTGGGGTTTCGGCGCGAACATCGGCCTGATGTACCAGCCGATAGACTGGGTCCGAATCGGCGTTTCCTACCGCACGGGCATCAAAATCGAGTCCGACGAGGGCTACGCCGACTTCGACGTGTCCGAACCGTGGGCCGCCAGGTTCCGGGATCAGCGATTCGGGATGGAGATCAACCTGCCTCATACCGTCTTCATGGGTGTCAGGTTCTGGCCGACCAAGGGACTCTCGCTGGAACTGGACGCCCAGTGGATTCAGTGGTCGGTCTGGGACCGGCTCGACTTCAATCTGGCCGACGGGATTGAACTTGGACCGGAAGCCAAACAGATGACACTGTCCGAGACCTCAAACTACAAGGATGCCTGGCAGGTCAGACTCGGCGGTGAGTACAAGTTCTTCAACAATCACTTCGCGTTCAGGTTCGGGTTCCTGTGGGATCAGAATCCCGCGACTTCGCAGTATCTCAGCCCGATGCTGCCCGACTCCGAGCGAGTCATGCCCACCATCGGCTTCGGCACGGAGTGGTACGGATTTTTCGTCGACATCGCCTACATGCCCGTTTTCACGCTCAAGCGCACGGTCACATGGGAAGACGATATGAACGACTTCCCGGGAACCTACCAGAACATCACACACGACGTCACGATCTCGCTCGGTTACCACTTCGACGTGGTTGGCGGCAAGGCAAGGATTCCGGTATACGGTGAAGAAGAACAGGCTGCCGAGGATTCAGCGTTGGGACAGGACTACGCGGACAACACCGCCACGACGGAAACACCACAGCCCGCGGCTGCCACTTCAGAGCCACTTCCGGCGAATGAAGAATAGAATCATTCCCGCGCCAATCAGAACGAAAGCCAACCACACCAGCGGATAGCCCCACGGCGATGTCAACTCAGGCATATGGCGGAAGTTCATGCCATAGATTCCCGCCACGAATGTCAGCGGGATGAAGATGGTCGATATGATCGTCAGGATCTTCATGACCTCGTTCATGCGGGTGCTGATACCCGACAAATGGACGTCGAGAATGCCGGCCAGCACCTCGCGCTGCGTGTCCACCATGTCGACAAGAAGAACGACGTGATCGCCGACATCCCGCAGATACGGGGTTGTCACGGTCGATATCAACGAGTGATTCTCCGTTGTAAGCCGATGAAGGACGCCACGCTCGGGCCAGATCGCCTTGCGAAGTTGCAAAAGTTGCCTTCGATACACATGAATTCTGGCAGCCATGTTTCCGTCCGGGCTTTCCGTAGCCTCGGATTCCAGATTCTCAATGGCGTCTCCGAGTTCCTCGAGTACCGCAAAGGAGTTGTCGACAATCATGTCGATGACCGCGTAGGCCAGGTAGTCCGGTCTGCGGAGGTTGTCCCACCCGTGTCCGCCCCGGATTCGCGAGCGCAGGGGTTCGAGCCGATCCGTCTCCTCCTCGTGGAAACACATGACGTAACCGCGACCAAGCACGATGCTGATCTGGTCGACATCGAGTTCGGGGATGTCCTCGCACCCCTTCATGCGGGCGAAGTTGCCGACAGGCTCGAATTTGATCGTTTTTAAAACAATGAAGACGTACTCATCGTGGAATTCGACGTGCGGCGCCTGACTGGTGTTGACGATGTCCTCAAGAGTCAAGGCGCCTATTCCGAACTCCCTGCCGAGTTGCTCGACAAGAGAAACATCCTGAAGGCCATAAACGTTGATCCACACCGGGTTCGGGCCGTTCCTGAACCTGGAAGCCGCCACGACGTCACCGGGCTCATGCTCGATGACTCCTGCCGGGTCCAGTTCCATCACCGTCATCCGGGTCGTATCGGTCTTCTTTTCGCCGACGTGTACCATCGCTCCCGGCGGAAGACCGGTCTTGGCCGAACGCCTTGTGATCGAGGCATGGACACCTTCGGAAGTCCCGCCCTTCCTGATTCCAGAAGACTTCTTCATCGCACCCTCGCCCGTGAAGATTTCTAACAGTGATTGATTTTAACACTGGAATGGCTGGTATCGGCAGGTGGGGGCGACGCAGACTCAGTCGCCGGAGGTGGAAAGCTCGTTGAACGTGTCGACCAGTTCCTTCCACTGACGGCCTTTGATCCCGTAAACCGCCGCGACCTTCTTCACAAACGCGGCCTCTTCGCGCGCCGAGCCTTCGAGGGTGTCGATTTTTCCCAGTGGAATGTCGAAAAGCGACAGGAGCGCTGCCACGACATTTTCGGGCATCAATTCGGGCGCCCTGAGGAAGATCGCATTCGCCGCAGCCTCAAGTGTGACGTCGGCGTCTGGACAGGCAAGCGCCACGGCAAGCCGGTCGAGTTCGATCATCTCTTCATACTCAAACCAGTCAACGAAATTGGCTGCAAGGATCGCAAGCTCTTCCGGGGATTGAAGTCCCGACACCCGCGCCATCATCCCGACCAGGTCAATCAGCGGGCGCAGCCACTCGATCACATCCCACTCGCGTGGGGCCGGCAGCATCACCTTGTGATTCACCACGCCGGCCGCCAGTCCGTACTCCTCGTCTTCCGGATCCTCGCAGACAACGATCGAACACACGTTGTAAACGCCCTCGGCCGGATGACAGATGGCGCCGGTGGGCAGGTACACAGCCCACTTGCCGTTGACGATCTCGGCGTTGGCCAGAAACTCGCCTTCATCATCGGCGAATGGGTCCCGTCCTTTTACGAAACCGCCGGCGGCATCACGGATACAGACCCAGGCCTCGGCGAACTCAGGCAGCCCCTGCCCCGCGGCATCCATCTGAAACTTCAGAAGGGTACCGACCTCGTCGGTGAACACATCGACGCTGTCGAGCTTGAACTCGCGTGCGTCCTTGTCCTTGTCGATTTCCAGCGAATGCATCTTCGGAGCTTCCAGCAAAAGTTGGCTTGATAATGCCCCAAAAACCTTCCCGATTCAAACGCTCACTACCAAAGTTGAATACACGGATGGGTTTGCTGTTTATAATCATCCCGGCGACAGTCTCAATTAAGAGGAGGAACCCGAATGAAACTCTGGACATCATCATGGACGCTGGCCTGTGCCATGCTCCTTTCCGTCGGCGCGCTTGTCGCGGGTTGCGGCGACGAAAGTGTTCCCATCCGGGATATCCTCGCGGATTCGACTCAGGACACCGACGGGGACGACGCCACCACTGTTGACACGACCCAGGATACGACCGACCGGGACACGCACGATGCGATCGATCCGGACATCGACCAGGATGCGTTCGATCCGGACATCGACCAGGATGTAACCGATGTCATCGCGGACCTGCCGTTCCAATACCCGGACGCCGCCTTCATCAACGCGGTGCGCACGCCACCGGCCAGTGTGGTCGATGAACCATTCAACCAGTGGTTCACCGAGTACTTCAACACGACTGAAAGACTGCCGTCACTCGATGTACGCAAGGTCGCGACCGCTGGTGAAGTGATTCTGCTCGGCACGGCCGGCGGACTGCTGGCCAAGAGGCCGGGGGATCAGAATTTCACCCCGATTTGGCCGGGCATCCTCACCGCCCCGCGCGATCTGGTGGACACGGTGGTGGTCGATCTGGCGGATTATCTGCTCGGTCAAGTCGCTGCCTTCGTGACCGCGCACTCCGTGATACTGCTATCGCTCGAAGACCTCACTCAGGACGTCTGGGCCGTCGACACCGTCGAAATCACCGCAATCGGAGTGGTGCCTCAGGACGATGCAGTCTATCTCGGCACGAAATCCGGTGTTTACCTTCTGGACCGCGAGGCATCGCTCGGACAGCCGAACGCAGTGCTGACCGCGATCGATGGATTCGAGGAAATCGAGATCCGTGACATCGGGACCTCTCCTTCCGACAGTTTCCTTTACGTCGGAACACCGAACGGACTGTTCATCTATGACCCCGAAAACGGGGTGACACAGTACACCACCGCCAACAGCGGCCTGCCGGACGATGACGTGCTGTCCGTCAAGATGTGTCCTGGACACCTGGCGGTCGGAACGGCGACCGGTTTCATGTCTGCCGAAAACCCCCAGCAGATGCAGACGATCAAGGCCGACATCGGTGGACTGGCCTGGGGCGAGGTGATCGGAATCGCGTGCGACCAGGATCATTTCCTGATCGGACACGAGATGGGTGCGACCCTTCTCTCGACAGATCTGTCCCAGAGGGACTACTTCTACGGACTTCGCTGGATGGTTGACCAGACCGTCTATGACGCTGAAACCGAAATGACTCACCTGATAGGGAAAAGGCTGCCCGGTGTCGGGCTTGACGCGTCCGGCAACCTCTGGCTCGGCGGCCCCTTCGGGCTGACCAGGGTTTTCAGCGAGGAAAGGACCCTTGCGGAAAAGGAACAGGTCTTCGACAGCTATGTGGACAACTTCTGGCGCATGGGCGGTTTCTTCAGCAGCGACGGTCACACCAACACGCCGTGGCAGCCAATGTCGGAAATGCGACTGGGTGACAAGGACAACGACGGTCTCTGGACGCAGATGATGATCGGCGGCTGGTGCTTCGCGTACGCGTCTACCGGCGAAGAGAAGTACTACGACTACGCTCACAAGGCGATGCAGAACATGTACAAGCTGATCGACTATCCGTGGATCAGCTTCGAGGCCGCCGGCAAGGAAAAAGGGTTCATATCACGTTCGATTATCAGTCAGGAAACGGATTGGACCCCTTGCGGAGGCGACTTCGTGAACAATGGCGGATCCGGGGACTGTCCTGGCCCGGGTGAGCCTTGCACGGTGCCTTGCATCGATAACCGCATGAACTACTACGACTACAAGGTGTGTTGCAGCGAGCGCGTTTCAAAAACCGACGGTACCGCTGGCGTCAAGGAAGGCATGTTCCGCTGGAATCCGATCGAAGTGGACGGCAAGAAGTACGTCTGGAAGGCTGACACCAGTTCCGACGAGATCGCCGGTCATTTCTTCGGTTTCCCGATCTACTACGACCTTTGCGCCAAGGATGACGAAGAACAGCAGCTCGTGGCCTCCTACGCCGCCACTCTGGCGGGCTACATCGCCGACAACGCGATGAACCTGATAGACCTGGACGGAACGATGACAACGTTCGGGCAATTCGGGCCGGACACGATCGGCATTGCCGTCGATGGACTCGAGGCGTGCACCGACGCAGGCCACAGCATCGAAGACTGCATGGGCGAATACTTCGGCGGTGGCTGGCTGAACTCGAACGAGGGGCTGGCCATGCTGCTCTCGGCCTGGCACATGACCGGCGACAAGTACTTCTACGACGTTTACGAGAACCTGGTTACGACGCACAAGTACTACAACCTCGCGATCCCGACGAATGACACGCTCACGATCGTCAACCCCTCCATCCAGAACCACTCGGATCATGAACTGGCGACACTCGCGTACACCACGCTGCTGCGATACGAACCTGACCCGGAGCGGCTGGCCCATTGGCTTGATGGCTATGGATTCATGTACGAAAACGAACGGCCGGAACGGAACCCGTGGTGGGCGGCCGTCGCTGCACTGAGCGGATACGACCAGCCGGATGCCGAGAACGCGCGCAGAACCCTCCAGGAACTGCCGGACGACCTGCGCGAATGGGCGATGGACAACTGCCACCGCAAGGACTACAAGCTCAACTCCGCCAAGGATCGGCATGGGGATCGCCAGTTCACATCGGTACCCCCCTACGACGAGATTCGGACCTTCTGGTGGAACGGCAATCCGTATGACTGCAGCGAGGGTGGCGCCGGCAACAGTTGGAACGCCCCGACAGTATTTCTTCTTCCGTACTACATGGCAGTCTACTCCGGCCTGATCGTGCCTACTCACGATAACTGAAACCGCCAGACCGACAGCCGCCTGCCAAAAACTCTGACATCGGAAATCAAATGACGAAATCCAGAAAGACAGTCGTTGCCTTGATTGCGGCGACAGTGATCGTCCTGTTCACACTGGGGATCGTATGGTTCCTCTGGACCGGCGCTCCGACAGATGGTCCGGATATCGGCGGATATGAAAACCCGCAGACCGGGCTGCTGGTCGTTGACCTGCAGGAAGACTTCACGGGACCGGAACGCGTAAAGAACATCCTGAACGCCGACGCCACGGTGAGGCGTGCGGGCGATCTGGTCGCCCAGGCTGTGGCCACGGGCAGGCCGGTCGCCTACATCAGGGCGATCTACGAGTCGCCGGTGCTCAGATTCGTGATGGGCGGAGTAGCCGCGCCCGACGAGCCGGGCAGCAGGATGGATGCACGCCTGCCCTCGCTGACCGCCATACCCGTCTTCACAAAGACCAGGGGAGACGCTTTCTCGAACCCGGATCTGGACCGGTGGCTGCGCGACAACCGCGTCGACCATGTCGTAATAGTCGGAATAGACGCTTTCTACTGCATCGACGACACCATCCACGGGGCACTGAATCGTGGTTACAAGGTTTCAGCGGTGCTGGACGCCATTTCGACCGGGACCAGGCGTGACATTGGTGAAATCGTCGCGAAGTGGAAGGCTGCGGGGGTCAACACCGCGTTAAGATGACGATGGCCGCGCGAGGTCACGGTGTCCCGACGACGGTGAGTGTGTACGGGTTGACCTGATCGAAGCCCTCACGAGACATCACGACGATGCGGTAAGTCTGTCCGGGCATGACCGGCCACGTCATCGTCTGAACGGGAACATCGTCTTCATAGCCCTGGGCGACACCGGGAAACTCGAGATCGGTGCCTTCCAACAGGTACATCCAGTTTTCGATGCCGTTCTGGTTGTCGGGGCACGAGTACCAGCCCTTGGCGTTGTATGTAGTGGTGTAATCCCAGGTGACCGTTACGTTCTGGCCGGCGTCTTCAGGCACCGTGAAGCGGTACCAGTCCCAGTCGTTGCTGTGCCAGGAATACGAACTGACCGTCAGGCTGCCGCCAAGGGTCAGATCCCCCAGATCGTACGCATTCACTGCTTCCTCGGCCGCTCCAACGTTGGCGCCCGCAATATTCGGCTGCGACGACTCGAAGTCGCCTGTACCGTACTCAATCCTGACAAAGTACGGGACATCGGTGTTTCCAGGCGCCGAAAATGTCCTGAGGTAGTAGTCGGTGCCACCGAAAACATAACCTTCCGACACGTTAACCGTGCAGTTATCGTTGTAGGGAGTGAACCACTCGATTCGTTCCTCGATATCCTCGGGACCCGACGCACCCATCCTGAGGATGCTGCCGTTGTGGTCCACGACCGGATTCCCGGATTCATTCTCGGCCCAGTCGATGCTGGCCGTAACGCGAACCCATCCAGGCCAGTCCAGGCGGAACCGGTACCAGTCGACGTCGTTCCAGTACCAGCCGAACGAAGAGATCTCAAGCACGCCGTCCTGATTCAGCACGACCGGGGAGGCGTCCAGCCATGTGTCGCTCGAGCCATAGTCCGGGAACCCTTCGACAGCGGGCTGCTCGGCCTCAAGATCGTCTCCGGGAACCTCGGTCACGCGCACCGTGTAGGGATGCTGCTGGTCAAACCCGGCGTAGAACTCTCCGTCGCTGTAACCGTTCAACTTGAAGGCGTAACGACCCTGCGAGGCGGTCACGGACATGCGCACGTCGATGCTGGTCAGACACGCGTTGATCGGGGCCATCTCGAAGCAGGATCCGTCGTACTCAGACGACACGACCGACACGTTCGACTCAAGCCATTCCTCGGTGTAGGCCGCGAACATCATCCAATTGATACCCAGGGCGTTGTAGGACGCGGCAAAGTCGATGTGGATATCCACGACTCCATCGGACGTCGGGCAGAAGGCATACCAGTCTTCGTCGCCGGACTGCCCGATGTAACCGGTCACGTCCTCTCCCATCATGATCGGCTGGGCATCCGCGAACTTGTCGTTGATTCCTTTCTGGTCGAAAGCCTCTATCTCGGTTTTTGTGGGATACGGACACAGATTCTCGACACCGACGTCGGAGTCCACTACGGCATCCGTCACGGCATCCTGCTCGACCATAGTGTCGGAATCATCTGCGTCGACGGAAGAACCGTCCGACTCCTGATCCCTGGATGAATCAACAGCGAGCCCATCCTCGAAAACATCAGAAATCCCAACATCCCCGCCAATATCAGGGCCGCCCAGGTCGTTGCCCGAAGGCTCCGAACCGCAGCCAAACAGGCCAGTCAACACCACAAAAAATAGAACCGGGCACGTTCTCATCGCGCATACCTCAGTAAGACCGCACCGATTATACAGCGGCTGGATGCGTCAGGAAACGACCATGACCGAATTGTACCTACTATGATATTGAACATCATACGCTGTCCCTTTTATGATCAGAACTAATCCATACCTTTGCTGTTGGGGGATAGAATGAAAAAGTTCTATTGCGTCGGCGCACTACGACACTGAGGAACCGGCAGACGAGGGAGGAGCGACGGACACGACCGGCCAGGATGCCACCACTCCGACCCGCAAAAATCCGAAAAAATGACCGCGTGACGGGAACTTCCATCAGTCGTCCTTGATTCACCTGCAAAGCCCGCTTGTTACCACCTGTAACAAAAAATCAGTTGCAAAAAACACCACCTGTGATATAAATCACAACAGTTCTTTGAAGACAGAAAAATTCTGTTAACAAATCATCAACTTCGGTTGACCAGCGCGGGAACAGACCGCGCCGGGGGCAGCATGAGTCTGTCGGAAAAAACGGTCGAGCGGCTCAGCGAATACAGGAGGCACCTGTCCGACCTGCAGGCGCGCGGTGTCGAGTACGTTTTCTCCGGAGCGCTCGCACAACAGACCGACGTGACTCCCGCCCAGGTCAGACGGGACATGATGAATCTTGGACTGACGGGAAACACGGCGCGGGGCTACTCGGTTGATCTGCTGTTGAGCCATCTGCGCACGCTGCTCGACCAACCGACGTCCACCAAGGTTGTCCTGGTGGGTGTCGGCAACCTCGGAATGGCACTGCTCGCGCACTTCAAGACCAGACCGGGCCACGCGAACATCGTGGTCGGGTTCGATCAGGACCCCGAAAAAGCAGGCAGGGTCGTTCACGGATGCCGAATCTTCAACACAAAGCATCTCGAGGAAGAGATTTCGGCACGGTCGATCAAAGTTGCCATTCTCTGCATCCCGGCGGCCGACGCAAACAGGATGGCCGCCCGTCTCGTCAACGCGGGTATCACTGGAATACTGAACTTCGCGCCGGTGCGGTTGCGGGTCCCGGAACCGGTCTACGTGCACAACATGGACCTGACAGGTGTGATCGAAAAAGTTGGTTATTACGCCGGTAGGGGCACTCGGGCCCTTGGCGAACTCGAAAATATGGTGGCGAGATGAATGACCAGATCCAGGAGGTTCTTGGCCGGTTTCCGGACGCGGGGAGAGATAGTCTCATTCCCCTGCTGCAGGAAATCCAGAAGGCGGAAGGCTACTTGTCGCGGGAGGCGGTCGTACGCGTCGCGGAGCATTTGAAAATTGCCCCCAGCAAGGTGTACGGCGTCGCAACTTTCTACAACCAGTTTCGGTTTCAGGCGCGCGGCAAGTTCAACATTCAGGTCTGCCGCGGAACGGCATGCCACGTCAAGGGTTCGGCCGCCGTTCTCGAAGCGCTCAAGCGCAACCTGAAGATCGATGCCGGCCAGACGACGAAGGACGGGATGTTCAGCCTCGAGATCGTTGCGTGCATCGGCGCGTGCGGCCTGGCCCCGGTCATCGCGGTCAACGGCGAATTTCACGCCGGCATGACGCCCGACAAGGTCGTCAGGGTTCTGAACACATATCGCAGGAGGGCTGAATGATGCGGCCTGATACGGCAAACATCGACCGGATGTCCGGTCGGGAACTGAAGGCTGAACTGATCCCGGTCATCCTTGGCAAGGCCGAGGGGATGGGCGATGTTCTTCGGATTCTGCGTCGCGAGGCGGTCTCCCGCCCGACGATCTTCATCGGGATGGGCACCTGCGGTCTTGGCGCCGGCGCCGCCGCTACCCTCGAAGGGATCAAGGGTTACCTTAAGGAAAAGGAAATCGAAGCCGACATCG
The DNA here is from genome assembly GCA_964573455.1 of uncultured Anaeromyxobacteraceae bacterium. Lineage (GTDB taxonomy): Bacteria > Myxococcota_A > UBA9042 > DTJE01 > DTJE01 > JAGOFO01. The sequence goes on from CAZNJW010000034.1 coordinate 15,949, forward strand.
TCGAAGTCGGCTGCATCGGCCTGTGCGCCTGCGAGCCGCTTGTCGACGTGCAGCTTCCCGGCAGGCCCCGGCTTTCCTTCCAGCATGTGACATCCGATCGAGTGCATCCGGTTCTTGACGGCGTCTTCGCCGACTCGCTGCCCGAAGACATTCGCAAGAACGATGTCCTGCTGCAGTTCGAGCCGAATTCCGGGGATGAACCCTGGGATGGCGTCATATCGATGAAGAAGCACCCGTTCTTCGGTCCCCAGACCCGCTGGGTTCTCGAGAACTGCGGAAACATCAACCCGTCGAGCGTCGCCGAATACGTCGCGCGTGGCGGTTACCAGGCCCTTGCCAAGACGATCTCGACCATGACTCCTCCCGAGGTGTGCAGCCAGGTCGAAATCAGTGGACTCCGCGGTCGCGGAGGCGGCGGATTCAAAACCGGCCTGAAGTGGAAGTTCGCGCTTGAGGCGCAGGCTGACCAGAAATACTTGATCTGCAACGCGGACGAAGGCGACCCGGGCGCATTCATGGACCGCGCGGTCATCGAAGGAGACCCCCACCGTCTGGTCGAGGGCATGGCGATTGCCGCCTACGCAATCGGAGCGTCCAAGGGCTACGTCTACATCAGGGCCGAATACCCGCTGGCCATCGAACGCCTCAAGGAGGCGATGAAGGTCGCCCACGAGATGGGACTGCTGGGGCACAACATTCTAAACAGTGGTTTCGACTTTGACATCAAGATCAAGGAAGGCGCCGGCGCCTTCGTGTGCGGCGAGGAAACGGCCCTGATCAACTCGATCGAGGGCAAGCGCGGAATGCCGCGCCCCCGTCCGCCCTACCCGGCCTCGCGCGGCCTGTTCGGCAAGCCGACGGTCATCAACAACGTCGAGACGCTGGCCAACCTCCCGATCCTGCTGCGTAACGGCCCGGAGTGGTTTGCCTCGATCGGCACGGCCGGTTCCAAGGGCACCAAGGTCTTCGCGCTCTCCGGCAAGGTCACGAACACCGGTCTCGTCGAGATTCCGATGGGTACGACAATCCGGCAGATCGTAATGGACATCGGCGGTGGCGTTCCTGGCGAGCATGTGTTCAAGGCGGTGCAGATCGGTGGTCCGTCCGGCGGCTGCATCCCGACATCTCATCTCCACACGCTTGTCGACTACGAATCCCTGAAGCAGGTAGGCGCGATGATGGGCTCGGGTGGCCTCGTCGTGATGGACGAAAAGACCTGCATGGTCGACCTGGCGAAGTTCTTCATGGACTTCATCCAGCGTGAAAGCTGCGGCAAGTGCATTCCCTGTCGCGAGGGTACCAGACGCATGCTCGAGATTCTTCAGAGGATCACGCGCGGACGTCGTACCGAAAAGGACATCGAGGCCCTCGAACGATTCCAGGGAGTCGTCTATCTGGAAAGACTCGGTCAGGTCATCAAGGACACCAGCCTGTGCGGACTTGGGCAGACGGCGCCGAACCCGGTGCTGTCCACGCTGCGCTGGTTCCGCGAGGAATACGAGGAACACATCTTCGACAGGAAGTGCCGCGCTGGCGCCTGCACCGAACTGCTGCACTACTCGATCGACCAGGATAAGTGCATCGGCTGCACCCTTTGCGCCCGCCACTGCCCGGTCGAGGCGATCATGGGCGCGCCCAAGAGCCCGCACTACATCGTCGCCGACAAATGCATCGGATGTGGAAATTGCTTCAACGACTGTCGCCATGGCGCGGTCATCGTAGAGTGACGGGGAGGACCGAGAGATGATTAAAATCCAGGTAAACAATCTCGAAATCGACGCGAACCCCGGCGAAATGCTGCTTGAGGCCCTCAACCGCGCCGGCATCAAGGTGCCGACGCTGTGCTACATGAAGGACCTGTTCCCGACCGGCGCCTGCCGCATGTGCGTCGTCGAGGTCGAGGGAGCGCCCGGTCTGGTGCCCAGCTGCGCATTTCCGGTTCGCGAAGGGCTGAAGATTCAGACCCATTCCGAAAGGGCTGTAAGAGCCCGCAAGACGATCGTCGAACTGCTGCTGTCGAACCATCCGGACGACTGTCTCTACTGCTCGCGTAACGGCGAGTGCCATCTGCAGAATCTATCCGAGGAACTGGGCATTCGTCAGCGCAGGTACACCGGCCTTAAGTCGAACCACAAGCCGGATACGTCCAGCCCGTCGATCGTTCGCGAGCCGGCCAAGTGCATCCTGTGTGGCAAGTGCGTGCGTACCTGCGAAGAGATCCAGGGTGTTTCCGCCATCGATTTCGTCGGGCGCGGATCACGCACGGTCGTCAGCCCCGCGTTCAACCGCGGCCTGAACGTTTCGAGCTGCGTCGACTGCGGTCAGTGCATCCTTGCATGCCCGACCGGAGCCCTGACCGAGAAGAGCAAGTTCAAGGAAATCTTCGCTGCGATCAACGACCCGAAGAAGTTCGTCGTGGTCCAGCACGCTCCGGCAGTCTCGGTAACGCTTGGCGAGTTGTTCGGAATCAATCCCGGCGTCGACGTGGCGGGTGTGATGAACGCGGCGCTGCGCAGACTCGGTTTCGATCGCGTATTCGACACTTCGTTCTCTGCCGACCTCACGATTATGGAAGAGGCCAGCGAACTGTTCCATCGGATCAAGACCGGCGGAAAACTCCCGATGTTCACATCCTGCTGCCCGGCATGGATCGACTTCATGGAACAGAACTACCCGGACATGCTGGACAATCTGTCCACATGCAAAAGCCCGCAGCAGATGCTCGGAGCGGTTGTCAAGACGTTCTACGCGGAGCGTCAGGGCCTGAAGCCTGAAGACATCTATGTTGTTTCCGTGATGCCCTGCACCGCGAAGAAGTACGAGGCACAGCTTCCGACTCACTCCAAGGAAGGCTACCCGGATGTGGACGCGGTCATCACCACCAGGGAACTGGCCAGGATCATCAAGATGCGCGGCCTGCACCTGGAATCGATGGAACCGGAAGGCGCGGACACGACCTTCGGTGAACGCAGCTCCGCTGGCAAGCTCTTCGGCGCCACCGGCGGCGTCATGGAAGCCGCGATCCGCACCGCTCACTACCTCGGGACCGGCGGCGAGCTGGATGATCTCAAGGTGAAAGCGGTTCGTGGTCTGGATGGCGTCAAGGAAGCGAAGGTCAGGATCGGCGACCTCGAGGTCGGCGTCGCCGTTGCCCATACCCTGGGTAACGCCAGAAAGCTGGTCGAGGAAATCCGGAACGGTCGCTCGGACCTGCACTTCATCGAGATCATGTCCTGTCCTGGCGGATGCGTGGGCGGCGGTGGCCAGCCGATCGGCACCGACATCGAGGCGGTCAAGGTCAGGATGAAGGCACTGTACATGATCGACAAGGATGACGAGCTGCGGGTTTCCCACAAGAACCAGCAGGTCCAGCGCCTCTACGACGAGTACCTGGGCGAGCCGCTTGGTGAGAAGAGCCATCACATCCTCCACACCGAGTACAGCAAGAGAGAGGTTGATTTCTAGGCCCGGGTGCGCGATTGTGGATGTGCCTTTCCCGGAGGGCTGGGTGCCATGGCGCTGCCGCTTGTCACTACTATCGGAGATCGATGCAGGGTCTGCTATACCTGCGTCCGCGAATGTCCCGCCAAGGCCATCCGCATTTCGGGCGGACAGGCCGAGGTGATCAACGACAGGTGCATCGGATGCGGCAACTGCGTGCAGGTCTGCAGCCAGAAGGCCAAGCAGGTTATGCGCTCGGTCGAAAAGGTACAGGAGATGCTCGCGACTCCTGGCAGGCGCCTGTCGGCCTGCATCGCACCGAGCTTCCCGGTCGAATTCTCCGACTGCCCGCCGGAACAGTTTCTGGGGATGGTCAGAGCGCTCGGCTTTGAGCTGGTCAACGAGGTGGCTTTCGGAGCGGATCTAGTCTCTGAACGCTACCACGACCTGGTCAAGGACTACGCCGACACCGGTAAGCACTTCCTTGCGACGGCATGCGCGGCCGCGGTCAAATACGTCGAGCATCTCGCGCCGCATCTGACTGATTCCCTGGCGCCGATCGCTTCTCCGATGGTAGCGATGGCCAGGTATGTCCACAGAATGTACGGCGACGATGTCGAAGTGGTGTTCGTCGGACCGTGCATCGCCAAGAAGGCCGAGGCTATCGAACTGTCGCACGGCCAGATCAAGGAAGTGCTGACGTTTGCCGAGCTTCGCGAGATGTTCAAGGAAGCCGGACTGAAACCGGAAACGGCTGAGCCCTCGAAGTTTGACCCGCCCCTTGCCAGGCTTGGCGGCATCTATCCGGTCAGCGGCGGCCTGATGCAGACGGCCAAGATCGATGAACGCCTGATGTCTTCAGAGGGTGCGGTCGTTGACGGACACAACACTTTCGTAGATGCAATCCGTGAGTTCGAGTCGGGCGCCATCCAGGCGACCCTGGTCGAAGTCATGGCCTGCAACGGCTGCATAATGGGACCGGCGGTATCCGCCACCGTTCCCCTTTACACCAGGCGGGCGATGATCGCCGAGTACGTCCGTCAGCGCATGTCCGATTTCGATGCCGACAGGTGGGTCGAGGACATGCACCGGTATCCGGACCTGGATCTGTCTCAGTCGTACAGTCCCGAGGACAGGCGGATGACCACGCCGACCCGTGAAGAGGTCAATGACATCCTCTTGAAGATCGGCAAGGCGTCGTCGGTCGACGAACTGAACTGCGGCGCCTGTGGATACGACACGTGCCTGGAACACGCGATCGCCATCCATCAGGGTCTGGCCGAGAACGAGATGTGTCTGCCGTACACCATCGACATGCTGAAAAAGTCGGTGACCGAACTCGCGGACGTGAACAAACGCCTCGAGCACGCGCAGCACGCGCTGATCCAGGGTGAAAAGCTGGCCAGCATGGGGCAGCTTGCCGCGGGAATCGCACACGAGGTAAACAACCCGCTGGGCGTGGTACTGATGTACTCGCACATGCTGGCCGAGGAGTGCGAAGGGAACTCCGAGATGAAGGAAGATCTGAAGGTCATCTCGGACCAGGCCGATCGATGCAAGCGTATCGTCTCCGGCCTGCTGAACTTCGCGCGACAGAACCGGGTGCTGCTCCAGCCGACGAACCTGGACCGCTTCGTGAAATCGGTACTGCTGGGCCTCCATGCGCATGAGGGCGTTACGGTCGATACGGTGACACCGCCACCCGACACCATGGCCGAAATCGACTCGGACCAGATGCTTCAGGTGCTGACAAACCTGATGTCCAACGCGCTCGAGGCCACCCCCGAGGGCGGAAAGGTTACGCTGACATGCCAGGTGACGGACAGACAGGTCATCTTCAAGGTGTCGGACACTGGTGTCGGTATCAAGGCCGAACACAAGGACAGGATTTTCACCCCGTTCTTCACGACCAAGCCAATCGGACGCGGAACAGGCCTCGGCCTGCCGGTGTCCTATGGAATCGTCAAGATGCACCGGGGAGACATAAGGTTTGAATCGAACGCCGATCCCGGGCAGGGACCGACGGGAACGACTTTCTTCGTGACCATACCCAGGTATGGAAACAACGTGTGAAAAGGTGAGGAAAATGAGCGAACAGAGAGTGAGTGCCACTGGAAAGACGATCCTGCTTGTTGACGACGATGTCGATTTTCTCGACATCACCGAATCGAGACTGAAGAGGGACGGCTTTGCCGTGGTCAGGTGCGAGGGACAGGTCGCGGCCGAGGAATATCTGAATGGCGACGCGCACTTCGACCTTGCAGTTGTTGACCTGATGATGGAATTCATGGACAGCGGTTTCGTTGTCAGCCGCAAGATCAAGAAGGCGTTCCCCGGCACCCCGGTAATCATGGCGACCGGTGTCGAGCGCGAGACGGGACTCGGTTTCAGCGCGACCACCAAAGAGGAACGTTCCTGGATCCAGGCGGACGCGATGCTCGAGAAGCCTCTGCGCTACGATCAGCTCAAGAAGCAGATAGACATGCTTCTGCCCGCTGAGTGAAAATAGCCTTCCGAACTTGATTCCGGAGGTCCAACGTGGATGAACTGCGCGTGCTTGTCGTGGACGACGAGCTTGGAATACGCATGGCTATTGCCAAGGCTTTGCGTGGCGCGGTAGTGGAAGTGCCCGAATTCAATTCCAGTTTCGCGCTGACAGTTGAATCGGCGGAGTCTGCCGAGGACGCCCTCGACATGATTCACCAGGCCGCTCCGGACATCCTGCTGCTGGACCAGAAACTGCCAGGGATGAGCGGGATCGAACTGGTCGAGAAGATGGCCACGGAATCGATCAGTGTCCTGACCATCATGATCACTGCCTACGCGTCGCTCGAGACAGCGGTGGCGGCAACCAAAAGCGGAGCCTTCGACTTCCTGGCCAAGCCGTTTACGCCTTACGAACTCCGTGCCTGCCTGTTCAAAGCAGCTAAACACATCGTGCTGCAGCGGCAGGCGATGAAGCTGGTGGCCGAACGCAAACGGGTCAGGTTCGAGTTCCTGTCGGTCGTTGCCCACGAATTGAAATCCCCGACCGCGGCGGTCGAGGGCTACCTGATGATGATGAAGGACCGCGTGATGGGGGACCAACTCGACGACTACAACGACGTGGTCGACCGCGCGATCTTCAGACTCAGCGGAATGCACAAGTTGATTGCCGACCTGCTGGACCTGACAAGGATCGAGTCCGGCCACAAGCGTCGCGAGGTGACCGAGGTCGACGTCATGCGGGTTGCCGGGATGTCCGCCGAGGCCGGTCGGGAACGTGGCGCGCCTCGCGGAATCACGGTTAACGTGGCTTCAGACGGGCCTACCACGATGATTGCCGATGCGGGCGAGATCGAACTGATCCTTAACAACTTCGTTTCGAACGCGGTCAAGTACAACCGCGACGCCGGCAATGTCGACGTGACCATCGGACGGCGTGACGACGGCATGATGCATATCACCGTCAAGGACACCGGCATCGGAATGAAGCCGGACGATGTCAAGCGCCTGTTCGGCGAGTTCGTGCGTATCAAGAACGAGAAGACCAAACGCATCGAGGGTTCCGGCCTTGGACTGTCGATCGTGAAGAAACTCGTGGACATGTACGCGGGCCACGTGGACGTCAGCAGCGAGTGGGAAGTCGGCAGCACATTCCATGTAGTTCTAAAGGACGCGGATCC
>CAZNJW010000035.1:0-22985 GCA_964573455.1 uncultured Anaeromyxobacteraceae bacterium
CCTCCTGCTGACCCAGAACCTGTGTCATCGCGTTGTTGGCTACCGCCCGGTCTACGTCGACGTTCGCCGGAACCAGCTTGGAGGTCTCTTTTTCCGTTGGCTGCGTGCGATCGAGCCGCTCATTGTTCCCGTCGCTCGGCTGGTCCTTCATCTCGTCCAGTCGCTTGCGGGCTTCCTCTTCTTCCTTCTTCTTTTCTTCCTCGTCGACCTTGCGTTCCATCATGGCGACCTGAACCTTGCGCAACGCGCGGGTATCACGGTCGTAGGGGTCCTTGTTCATCGTGATCTGCTGTTCCGGGACGAGCGCGACCAGCAACGCAAGGGCAAGGTGGAACAACAGCGAAATCATCAGATACATGTGTTCGCGCATGCTGAAGCGCTTCCACCACGAACCTGACGATACACGCGGCTGACTGGCCAGGCCGACAACGAACGTGAACTCGCCGTACCTGACACGGGCGGCGGTGCGATGATCAATCCTGACGAACGAATCGTTCACCACCAGCCCTCGGCGCTTCATCTCGGGGAGGCGGATGATCTTGTCATCGACAAGAAAGTCGGCGTCGACGTTCTCGCCGGACACGTCCATGCTGAAGAACTTCTCGTCCGGAACCAGGAACGCGAACGACTGCGTGCCGGTGACTTCCTGCGGAAGGAAGATCTGATCCTTCGGACCCTCGCCAACCCTGACCGTCGTGCCGGCCGGGAAAAAGTCGTGTTGAAGCGGGTACTCGCCCCACTGGAGGCTGACGTCAGCACCGAACTTGCCGGTCTTGAGATCCTCTTGCGAGACGGCGGCCGGCAGATCGGCCCCGACCTTCAGGACGGAGGCGTCCGCCACATAGTCGACGACCAGCCGGGTCGAGCCCACCAGGATTTCGTAGCCGGGTCTGAGCTTTGTCTGCTTGACCCGTTTACCCTGGACAATGGTCCCGGAGGTTGTCTCGAGGTCGGTCAGGATGACCTCGCCCGAAGGCGTAACCTCAATCGCGGCGTGCTGACGTGAGACCGTCGGATCGGTCAGACGCAGGTGGTTCTGCCCCGAGGTTCCAATACGGATCTTCGCCTGGGTGAAGACTTCCTCGCGAATCTGGTCGCCCTCGATGATCTGAACTCTGATGGTGGGCGTCTTGCCGTCCATGTCACCCCCGGAAAATTTCAAAGGTCCTCTGCGGACTTCAGAATTTCGTCAACAAAGTCTGTCCTGAGTTTGATCAGGCTGTTCTTCTTCTTACGGATAAGGCCCTCGGTGACTCCCTGGTCCGGGCGCAGGAACTGGGCCTCGACCACGTCGCCCTCGAAGCTCATCTCAGTGACCTGAGATTCGCCGGTCGTTTCCTGCGCGGACGCGAATGGAACAACACCCAGCGTGACAAGAGCGACCAGAACCATTAGTAGTCTTTTCATAAGGCACCTCGCTCGGCCCAAATCGTAAACCCCAATCCCCAAAAAAACAACCGCAGCATCACAGTCCGCGGCCGCCGTCGCGCCCGTCACAGGATCATTCGGCCACCGGTGCAGGCGCCTCCGCGGGGGGTTCGGCTGCAGGGGCCTCGCCAGTACCCTGATCTACGGAACTGCCGAGAGCCTCGATGGTCAACTTGATACCCTCTATTCTTTTAAGGACTTCCCTGCGCCTCGGGTGGTCCTGCGGCGCCATTGCGATGAACCGTTCGCACTCTTCAAGAGCCTTGGTTTCCTGAGCCAGATTCTCCTGGAAGAGCACGCACAGGTTGAAGTGCAGCTCGGGGGAATCGGCTTCCTTCACGAGATCGGTCAGAATCTTCAAGGCCTCTTCACCGCGATCGGTTCCACGCTCCACGATAGCCAGGGACATCCTTGCCTCGACACTGGCCGGCTTCAATGCCAACGCCTTGTGGAATGCGTCGCCGGCCGTGGCGAAGTCCTTGTATCCCAGGGTGACCAGTCCAAGGTTCATCCACGCCTCGAAGAGGTTCGGGGAATCGATGGACGCCTTCTCGAACATCTTCACAGCCTGCCGGACCTCATCCTGCTTCAGGAGCATCACGCCCATCAGGTTTTCTATCTGTCCATCGTTGGCATCAAGCCCGATCGCGTTACGCGCGACCAGCAGGCCTGCGTCGATCTGACCCATTCCGAGGTAAGCAGCGGCAAGTACCGCATACGCGTCACGGCTGTCGGGATCGGAAATAAGGCCCACGCGCGCGAGGTTGACAGCGCGGGTGAATTCCTTGGAGTTGACCGCCTGCCAACCGTAGTATGCGTTGGCGATCGCGTTTGCCTCATCGAGCTGGACCGCCTTCGCGAACCAGCTTTCAGCCTCCTGGGGCTTGCCTTCCATGAACAGAAGCATGCCGATCGCCGCCTGAGCCTTGTCGAAGTCCGGCTTTGCCGCCAGCGCCTTGTCGAACCAGCCGCGCGCCTCGGAAATGCGTCCGGTCGACATCAGCCACGCGCCCATGTTGTAGAAGGCGGATGGAGTCGCGTCGGCAGCCGCCACCGAATCCCTGACCCTGGTCTCAAGATTCTCGTCCGACCACTTGGGAATCTCGACGCCATCGCGCTCTGCCAGAAGCGTCATCTTTCCGCTCAGCACCGAGAAGAACGACGGAACTGGACGCATGTCAGGCAGTGCCCTGAAGTCGGGGTCCAGGTTCATCAAGGCGTCTTCCGCCTCCTCGGAGTATCGGTTGTACCACTTCAGTTTCTGTGCCAGTTGCACGCACTCACGGAAGGCGTCCTTGGCCTTGTCCCAGATTGGCATCGCCTTCTCGCTCATTCCTTCGCGGAAATACTGCTTCTGTTCCACCGACAGATTACGCGGTGCCGGGGTACTTTCGATCGTCTCGGCCAGTTCCTGGAATCCGAATCCCTTGCGCGAGTAAGCAGCGATCGTCCAGTTGGGCTGCCCGAACTGCTCGACAGTATTGAATATTTTCATCGCCTCTTCGGCCAGGCCGAGTTTCTCGGCGATCTGTCCGGAAACCGCTTTCATCGAGCCCGAAAGCTTGATCGCGCGCATCGCCGTCAGGACCTCCTCGCCCTTGACGAACATCGCCTCGGCCACAGCCGCCAATCCGATCGGAGAGACCTTCTTCTTGTCGTCATCGGAAAGGCCGTCGTAGACCTCGACAACCTTGTCATAGCCCTTCCTGGAAGCGATGAGGTTCTTGTACCCACCGAGTTTACGGTAGGCCTGCGCAAGCCTGAGAAGAGCCATCAGACGACGATCGATTCCGCCTGACTGGCTGTACTTCGCCAGATAATCGTTGTAATCCTTGACGGCAAGCGAGATCTTGCCCTGCTTCAGCAGGATGCCAGGGATGTCGAGCGCGATGCCGGCAACGTAATCAGACTTCGGGAACATCTTTATGTACTTGCGAAGATCCTTGATCGCCATATCGTAGTCGCCGAGGCCCATCCGAAGCTGGGAGGCGAATCGCAGACCTTCTTCCGCCAGTTCGTGCTTCGGGTAAAGCTCCACGAAGTTTTCATAGAAGTACGCTGCCTCGGAGTAGACGGCCAGGCGCCTGTAGGTATCAGCGATCTTGTACAGCGCGCTTGCGGCCAGTTCGGAGTTCGGGAACTCGCGGAACAACTGAAGGTTGGCCTTCAGGGAGTCGTTGATGCGGCGCGCCTTGAAGAAGTTGTTACCGGCGTTGATCAGCGCGCGGTCCTTCAGCGGCGTGTTCTTGAACTTGTCGACGTAAGCCAGGAAGCACTCGGCCGCGCGGCTGTTCAGCCCCTTCTGCTCGAACTCGAAGCAGGCGTTGAAGTCCTTCTGCTCCTCGATCTTGCGGATGATGACCGGCACATCGCCCTTCATCAGCTGGGGCCTGGCCGCGATGCTTTCGGCAGCGCTGTTCAGGCCGGTGATGTCGCGCTTGAGCACCAGGGACGACAGCAGCAGACGCGCCGCGTCGGGCGCGTTCTCATGGTCCGGGAATTCGTCGATGATGAATCTGAAGCCGACCGCGGCCTCGTCAAAGTAGTTGGCCCGGTAGTAGGCCATCGACTTGACGAACTGTGCCTCGACCACGTCCGGGGAATCCTTCTTCGCCATCTTCAGATAGGTTTCGGCCGCAGCGATCAGCTTCTGGTCAAACTCGGAAATCTCTTTCTTTTCCGTGTCAGTCGTGTCGTCCGATTTCGCCCTGTTTTCCTGATTCTCGACCAGTTTGTTGTAGGACAGGACGGCTGCGTGCGCGGCATCGAGAGCCAGCGCTCCATCCGGGCGCATCGCAACGATCTGGGAGAACCGCTCCGCGGCGAGGGCGTCTTCGCCGATATCCTGCAGCAGGTACGCGTAGTTAACCGTGATTTCATACGCGTACTTCGCGTTCGGGAACAGGCGCAGGTACTCGTTGTACAGTTTATGGGTGAACTCGAGCGTGGCGTCTTCCTTGGTCTTGCGCGCCTCGGTGTGATACGTCGTGGCGACAACGCGGATCAGTTCCTCGGCCTGCGCCATCGCCGGATCTATGTATTCCTTCGGAGCAATGGCGCGATACTTGTCAAGAAGACCGATCAAACGACTGGCCTCTTCGACGACGTCCTTCTTGACGCCCGATTTGTAGGCGTTCTCGAAGATTGAAACCTGGAATCCGACCACACGCCACGCGTCGTCGCGGCCAGCGTACTCCGCGATGATGTTCTTATACAGACGGGATGACTTCTGGAACTCGCCCTGTGCCGCGTACCCCTCGGCCAGCTTCTGCGCGAGATCCATGTAGCCATCCGGAGAGATCGCCTTGAAGACCTTGATTGCGCTGTCAGGAGAACCGACCCGCGAGTACGCCATGACCAGGTCGCGCTGCGCTTCCTTCAGAAGCTGACGGCCGTAGCCCGACTTGACGGCGGCATCGGACTTGGCGTAGTCGATGACGACCAGGAACTGGTTCATCGCCTCTTCGTGGAGGCCCATGTTGTAGTAGCACCAACCCTTCTTGTAGATGGCCAGGCCGTATACGGTCGCTTCCTTGAAATTCTCGACCTCGGTGTACATCTTCTCGGCGTCTTCCATGCGCCCGACGTTGAAGTAGTACTCGCCGATGTTCAGCAGCGCGTCAGGGACGTACTGGCTGTTCGGCGCTTCCCTGACCAGACGGGCGAAGTACGGGAACGCCTCGGCCTGACGCCCCATCTGAACAAGCGCGAAGCCCAGGTAGTAGAGGGTCTCGTCGAGGGCCGGGTACTCGGGGAAGCTGTCGACTACACGACGGTAAGCCGACACGGACTCGAGCTGCCAGAACTCGCGCTGCTCCATCAGGTCTTTCTGCTCGGCCTCGATGGCGGCGATGCTGGCACTGTCGTTCGCCTCGATGGCCGCGCGAAGACGCGCCATCAACTCGTTGCCCTGCGCCTTGTTGAAGAAGTTCTCGGCCTTGTCCCAGTAAACCTCGCCAAGCCTGGCAAGGTACTCGGGTTTGCTGGGGTCATCGTCGTCCGTCTCTTCGATCAGCTCGTTAAGCGTGGCGATCGAGGCCTCAAGCTTGTCGTCCGACATCGCGCCCGCGCGCGCGTTTATGCCTCTTACATCAAGAGGCTTCCCGCCTTCGCCCTGCTCCTGGGAACTGAGCAGTTCGGCCACGGACGTAGCCTGCGTATCACCCTCGTCGGAGAGCGAGAAAGACTGGATGTTTCGCTCGGGAGCGTTCTGCGCCGTCGCGACTGAAACGCCGAGTGCCGTAAACAGCGCAAGGAATATCGACGTTCCAAGACCAACAGTAATCTGGCCCCTCATAAATTCCTCCATCGGGACACCCGAATCAGGGTATCCGGACCACCTTCGCAGGGAACCTGAAACAGTCACTGCTCGCAGGCGGACTGTATTGGATAATAGTAAGAACCGAGTTCGTCTTTCCAGTACTCCCCGTTCCACGGCCAGAGTTGATGCTCGCTGTCCACGATCAGAGAGGCCCCGGATGCGCGGGCGCTGATGGCCGAGTCCTTGAGTTGCTCGACCTGCTCGTCCTTCGAGACAATACCTTTCTGGGCGTTCAGCGACTCGAAGCGAACCTTCAGCGCCTGGGACAGCAGCTCACGCAACTCCTTGCTGATTCGCTCAAGACGCTCGCGAGCGAGCTGTCCGGCTTCGGCAATCGTCAGCGACCGGTACTGTTCGAGACTGGGAACGAGGAAGTCCACGAGTTGTCCGGCCACCGGGTCCGACGCCATCGCGTTGACGCGGTCCATCTCATTGTTGATGGCCACGACGTATTCAAACAGACGCCGCAGGTTTCGATCGGCCAGCGCCGCGTTGAAAATCTTCTTCACCTTGAGCGAGTACTGGTCTCCGCCGCTTTTGGAAAGTGACGCGAGGTACTGGTAGAAGGAAGCTGGATCCTCGTACTTTGTCAGAACCCGCTTCAGCTCCTTGCTGATTTCGTAGTACTCCTTGTAGAACGGGTCTACCGTCTCAAGGGCCTCGTCGTACAGGCAGTTCATAAAGAAGATAACCGCCCTGAGCACGTAACCTTCGGGGTAGTACTCCTCCTCGAAATAGGGGGAGTTGACGGTGATCAGGTTTCCAAGCGCCCTGGCGTAGTTTCCGAGCATGAAATAGGCCCAGGATTTCTCGAAAAGGCTGTCCAGCCAGTATTCCGAAGACTGATCGACTTTGTCGAAGTACTCGACGGCCTTGTTGAAGGCGGGAAGGTTTACTTTTCCGGCCTTGATGAATTCGGGGTCGCTGTGGCCGACGGTATAGAACACACGAGCCGTGGCAAGATTCGCCATGACCGCGTATCTGGATTCGTTGGCGACCTCGTGGGTATCCAGATAGGACAAAACATCCACGAAGGCGCGGGACGCCGCCCTGGCGTCGTTCTTGCGGACGAAGACGACGCCCTTGAAGTACATCGCCTTGACGTAGAGTTCGGGCTTGGACTGACCGACCCGCATGAAGCTGGCCAGCGCCTGATCCAGATTACCGGCGTAGTAGTGATACTGCCCGACGTAGAAGTTGATCTCGTCGGAGATATCGACCGGGTAGGATTCTACCGGATACGCGGACATCCTGAGCAGTGAGCTGGTCTCGCCGGGAAGCGCCTGGTGAATCTTGAGGAGCCAGGGAAGCGTTTCGTAGTAGCGCACGTGTTCGCTGCCCTTCTCGCCGACATGGTCGAAGTAGGTGAATGCCGAAACCGGCAGTCCGAGCCCGAACAGGGCGACACCCATCTCGTACTGGGCCTCCTGGAAGGCGGCCTGGGTATCGTCGCCCTGGGAGAGCACCCGATTGAAAACCAGCGCGGCATCGGCGTAGCGTTTCTGTGAAGACAGCTTCTTGCCCTCGTTCACGACGATGTCGAAAGCGCCCGGCTGAGGGTTCGCGAAAGCCTGATCAGGCAGGCATACCGCCACAGCCAGAACGAGAACCGCGAGTCTGAAAAAAACGCGCATATAAAGACCCCATGAATTAGAAAACCCGGGTTGTACGCATTATTGCAGAACACGCAATAGTGTCAAGGCAATTGCGGCTTTTAACCCGCCCGAACCGCAATTTTCCGGGTGCCTCGGGAGCGGAACTTTGACGCCGCCGGAATCCGGAATGACAATCCTGCATTGGAGCGGATCTCTCAATCCAGGAGCGCCACATGGCGGAACCCATTCTGAAGCTTGATAAATATATGCTGATCGAGTCGGTCGGACAGGGCGGCATGGCCACGGTCTATAAGGCCAGAATCGTCGGACCGATGGGTTTCGAGAAGATGGCGGCGGTCAAGCTGCTCCACGCCGAACTGGGCAGCGACCCGGAAGTCGTCCGGATGTTCATCGACGAGGCGAGGATCGGCGGCCAGTTGTCCCACCCGAACGTCGTGAACATCCTGGATTTCGGGCAGATCGACAGTCGATATTTCATCGCCATGGAATACGTCGACGGATGCTCTCTGTCCCAACTGATTCGGCCAGGCAGATCGCGCAAGGCGATGCCGCTGCCGATCGAGGCCGCGGCCTGCGCCATCGCCGATCTGCTGGAGGCGCTTGAGTACGTCCACGATGCGACGGACTCCAACGGCATACCACTCGGTATCGTTCATCGCGATATAAGTCCCCAGAACATCATCGTGACCAGGAAGGGAACCTCGAAGGTCGGCGACTTTGGAATCGCCAAGGGCGACTACCGGGAGTCCTTCACCAAAGCGGGTGTCGTAAAGGGCAAGCTCGCGTACATGAGCCCTGAACAGGCGACGGGAAAGTCACAGGATCGCCGATCCGACATCGCATCGACCGGGCTGACACTGTTCGCCTTGATCACCGGACAGCCCGCGTTCACCGGAACCGACACGACCAGGATGCTCGCCCAGGCCGAGAAAGGACTGCAACCCGAGGCACTGGACAGGATAAAATGTCCGCCGGAGCTCAAGGCGGTCATACTGAAAGCCACCGCACTGCGCCCTCAGGACAGGTATAAGACCGCGGACGAATTCAGGAAGGCACTGGTCGAGGCGGTTCCAGGCCTTGACACCATCGGTCGAGAGATCCTGAAGACACTCGTGGCGAAGGTTTCCCCCGATCCGAAAGCTGAAGTAAAACCCAGCCAGAAAGCCAGGAAGGCCGCAAGAGATACGTGGCGCGAAATCTCGAGCTCGACGATCACAGCCGAGAAGGGAATCAGCAAGGCGACCATTTACGCCTACCGGGTCGCGACTGGTCTTGCGCTGTCGGCGATTCTGGTCGCCTTCATCCTGGTGATGACAGGCATCAGGCCCGGTGCGAATTGAGCTTCCAGGAATACGTTTTTGTAGTAACCTTCGACCCGCGACGCTCATAGGGGTCGCAAGCGACAGTAATTGAAACCTGGAGGGTATTCACGTGAACAAGATAGCAATTGCATTGATGACGATGGTGCTTGCGGTCGCGGCTGCCGGTTGCAGCCGAAACCCCTGCCGCTCGCTTGCGAAAAACATCTGCGAGATGGACAAGAAAAGTGAAGCCTGCGCAGCCGCATCAAGGCTTACTGCCGCGGACGAGTGCGCCGATTACCTGAAGAACATCGACAAGTTCATCGAGATCAAGAACTCGGCGGCCGAGACCGAGGTTCGCAATCCTCCAGCCCCGCCCGCTCCCGAAGTCCCGGCGCCGGTCGCCACCGAGGGCGCCGCGGTTCCGGCTGAAGGCACGCCTTCGGCGGAAGGAACTGCTGCTCCGGTGGAAGGAACGGCTGCTCCGGCGGAAGGTACGGCAGCGCCGTCCGCAGGCCCCGGACAGGGCTGAAAACCGTTGACAACCGCCCTGCCGATTGCTAGCATCCGCACGCTTTGATGACCACGCGAGAGTGGTGGAATGGCAGACACGCTAGCTTGAGGTGCTAGTGGGGTAATTCCCGTGGGGGTTCAAGTCCCCCCTCTCGCACCAGCGCCACCCGGTGCACGCCTGTTCCCGTCGGGAAGGCGCACAAATCCTTTCATTTCGGTACTCTCGTCATGAAACGACTTCTACCCGCAACCGGCGTGGCCATTGCCCTGTCATTGATTCTGACCGGTCTGACCGCGTGTTCGCCATCACCTTCCAAGGTGCTTTCCGAGATGCAGGAGGCGGCTGTCAGGGGTGACGCGACAAGGTTTGCCTCGTATTTTAAATCCGCCGAAAGGCCTTTCGCCGAGGCACTTGTCTCGATACAGAAAGATGTTCGAGGCGACGAGCCCGGAAAACCGCCAATCCAGGGAATCTACAAGTCGGTTGTGGTTGACGAAAGGATCGATGGCGACACCGCGTTCGTGACGGCATCCAGCCCGGATGGACAGTTCATCCTGGTGTTCGTCAGGGAAGACGGCGCCTGGCGGCTTGATGCGGCGGCGACCGAACAGCACCGGGGAGACAACGGCGGAGGAGTTCGATGAACCATGCGGGACAGCGCGATGTCGTGGTCGAGATATGCCGCAGGATGTACTCCCGCGGCCTGATCTCCGGGGGCCAGGGTAATGTCAGTGTCAGACTGGACGACGGCACGATACTGATCACCCCTTCAGGCGTTAACAAGGGCTTTCTTGGCCCCCAGGATCTGGTGCTGGCCGACATGACCGGTCGACGCATCGATGTTCCTGGAAACAATGGTGTCGTATCAAGCGAGGTTAAGGTGCATCTCGCGGCCTACGCGGCCAGGTCGGCATGCCGTTCGGTCGTTCACGCCCATCCCGTGGCATCGGTGGCCCTGACCCTTGCGGGAATCGGTCTTGAAGACGTTTATGTGCCGGAATCCGCGATCACCCTGGGCATCGTGCCAACAGGAACCTACGCCACGCCATCCTCTATCGAACTCGCCGAAGGTGTCGGAGCGCTGGCGCGGAATCACAACGTGATCATGATGGCCAGGCACGGCGCGGTCTGCCTGGGCGCGGATCCTTTCGACGCGTATGACTGCCTCGAGAGTCTTGAACACACTGCAAGAATCATCCTTCTGGCACGACTGGCAGGCACGCCGACCACACTTGACGAGTCCGAGGTCGGCAGGCTGCTTCACATGGGCGATTCGATTCGCCGTCTGCACTGATCAGCGCCCGCCTTTCGTGACGCCGGCCACGATTGCATCCGAGGCCATCTTTCTGACAGGTTCCGAACCGTGGGACAGATACCCCTCGAGGACGGCTGAGGCGACACGATCGCCACAGAGTGTTCTGGCGCGCGCCGCGTAGAATTTGACGGCATCCATGCGCCAGGCGTCCGCAGGCGCAAGCTTGGCCAGCGTCACCTCGCAGGGCAGGAAGCGGAACAGGTCCGCGGCCCGTGCCCTGGAAAATGTCTCGGCGGTGTCGTCGGCAAGAACTCGCGACGCGGCTTCGGCCAAGCGCGACGCGGCGGCCGGATCCGACGAGACTGCATTCCTGAGGCGGGCGCCTGCAATGTCTCGACCCATGTCAGACGGAATCATCAGGAATCCGACGCAGGCTCCTCCGGCGCAGAATCCTCCGACACAGGCGGAATCATCCACGCACCGGGAGCCTCCAAAAAGCACCTGTTCCTCGAGAGACGTTCCCATCGTTCCGACAGCAGGCTCGACCGCGCCGCCGCACGAGATGACAGCAACCGCCACGAGACACGCCAACGTGATATTCCCGCAACAAAAGACCTGGTCATGAAAGCCAGTCAAGATGCCTCCCGGGGTGCCCCACAATATTACGGTAGTCAAACGCACAATGCGCTTGACCTCGGTTTCCGCGCAGAATTATACTGCAGCGTGCTCCATTATGAACATTTGTCGGGGCTTTGCCTCAACGGAGGGATCAGATGCGCATTTCCATGAAGGCCTTATCGTTGGCGACCGTACTGGTTGCCGCATTGACGACGCTGGCCGGATGCGGGAGTACAACTCCCACGACGTGCACCGGCTGGGAAAAACTGCTGCCAAGCGCGGTCAACGGCCGCAAGGCAATCCAGGCACTCGGGGAAAAGCAGTGCGACGTCTCGATACCGAAACTCGAGGAAATCTTCCCGGAAAGCCGTTACAAGGAAGACATCCTGCTGGCCATCAAGCAGATCAACAAGCCAGCCGCGTCGGCGAACCTGCTGAACATGGCCCTGCGTGACTCCGAGGCCGCGGTTCAGGCCGCCGCCGTCGTGGAGTACTTTGTCAGCCAGAACGTCGAAGGCTTCGACAAGAAGGTTTTCCGTCCGGCCGTCATGGAGATTCTCTCGACGAACAAAGCTCTTGACGCACGCATGAACGCGCTCAAGGCCCTCGGTTCGATCGATGCCGACAACCTTACGCAGGATGAAGACATCTGCATAAAGTTGCTCCTCGAGGACCCGAATCTGCAGAAGATAGACGTCAACGCCGAAGCCGCCAGGATGCTGGGCAGAATGAAGTCCGAAAAGGCAATCCCGGCCCTGATCAAGGGCGTGTTTATCCGTGACCAGCGCGGTCGCCAGCCCTACTCTCCGGTTCGCATGGCGCTGTCCGCCATCGGTCGCCCGGCAGTGGAGCCGATCATCGGAATGCTGACGAAGGACACGACCAACTACAAGACCCTGATTGAAGAAATGAACGCCCTGGCAAGCAAGATGGGCGTCTTCGACTGGCAGATTTACGATGGCCCGGAACTGGTTCAGATCCTCGGCGACCTGCGTGACCCGCGCGCCGCCATGGCTCTGGCAAAGGACCTGGGCAGCCCGTTGACGCCGCCGGTCGGTGTCGACGATCGCGTCATCACGAACTGGCAGAACTCCCAGCAGAACCGCATCACGATGAGCATGCTCGGCCTCTGGAATATCGGCACGCCCGAGATCATCCCCGTGCTGGTCAGCACGATCCTGAACCCGGACAACGACGTCAAGCAGCGCCTCGACACTGCAAGCTCGATGTCCCTGATCCCTGATTACGTTGGAATCCAGCCGCTGCTGAAGATCTACAAGGAATCCAAGATGGGCACCTTCAGGGCCCCGCTCGTGAAGGTCATCTCCCTCGGCGTGGACTGGGACAACTACGCGGCTTTCAAGAAGGTTCTGGCCGGCGAGAAGGCAGACATCGTTCTGGAACGTTTCCAGGGTGAAGGCGAAGAGGCGATGGCATTCAAGGCAACCGTCCGCGTCCTTGAGGAATGCCAGAAGAACGACGTCGACTGCCTGGTCAAGATGCTTGACGACCCCAGCCAGATCACCGGCCAGAAGGCGGCCATCCTGATGGGCAACCTGAAGGATCAGGCGGCGCGTGAGACGGCGCTCAAGGCCCTTCTCGCGAAGTACCCGACGATCCACGCCCGGGACGGAATCGACTTCCGCCGATTCGTGCTCCTCTCGATCTGGCGTCTGTCCGACAAGAACACGATTCCCGAGATCGAGAAGCTGCTTGCCGCGGACAAGGCCGATTCGCTGGCTGCCTACTGGGTCGAGGAAGTGCAGGCGTTCCTCAACGCGCTTCCGTTCAAGTGAACTGAATCCTACCTGACCAGAAGACTGTTCCCGATCATCCCGATATCGAAGCTTTCGCCAAGACCGCCAAGACTCTGCTCGACCAGATCAAGCGATTCGTCAAGGAACTCCGCCACGGCGCTGCTGTAGTCGTCCGAACCGGAAGTTGCCAGTCTCAGTTCCGGTCTGAGACGGCCATCGAGGAACACAAGTCTGCACAGGCGGGACACCTCGGAAGATGTAAGAGGTTCGATCGAAAGGGATCCGCCCAGGAGCTGCCTGGCCCAGGCGGTCGCGACAACATTGAGAAAGGTGGCCTCGACAATGGATTCCGCGCCGGCCGCCTTCCTTTCGGGGGCAAAACCGAGCACGCCGGTGGCGAACTGCACCACGGCACGATATTTCTTCATCAGGGCGAGTCCTGCCGCCACCTCCGCCGCGGTAAGGAAATCCCTCGACGGGCCGTGGGCGACCGACGGAGGGCACTTCGGTGGAAAGGAGGCCACGGCGTCGATGTCGGCAGCGCCCCCTTCACCGAACAGGACCAGGTTGGCAAGCCCACCCACATCCGCGACAACCTGTCTTGCAACGATATTGGCAGGTCGCGCCAGTTCGATTCCCGCCCGGAACAGTTCGAGCGGAACGGCCTTTGAAAGAACGTCGACCGCCAGTTCGATATCGTCACCGGCGACTGCCTCGAGGCCGATCGACATCATCGTCAACGCCTGACCGGAAGCACGATCCCATTCCTCCTGCACAGCCAGGTCGGCTTCGACCGTTCCGAGCAGCCTGTTGATGAGGTTCATCGTCTGGGAGAAGATGAATGCGGAGTTCAGGCGCACAGCCTGGGCCGAGTTCATTACCCTCCAGAAGAACAGACCGCCGGAAGTACCCGCCATCGCCAGCGCGAGAGGCTCCCCCGGGGTCAATCCCGGAAGCGGAACGAACGCGTCCGGGGCCAGCACGCGCGCTTTGAACCCGTTGAGATCAAAGGGTTCGTACAACTCGTCGCGATTGTCGTCGTCGGGAAATCCATACGAGGAGAGACGCAGCTTGCGATAATTGCCGGTCTGGTGTTCGAGCGAAGAAACGGTGTCAAACCGCCCGGCCTGAATCAGCCGATGAGCGAACTCGACGCCGACCGCATAAACCAGATCAAGTTCCGCCCGGACCGCGGGAACATCTTCCGAATCCTGACAGGCAACCATGAAAACGTTGTCCGGGGTCAGGAAGGTCGTTCCATCCTGGAACTCCATGTCTTCCGACTCTTCAAGCGTGTAGAAAGAGGCTCGCTTGAGCAGGGACAGAACGACCAGTTCAGGATCCAGATCCTTGATGAGCTTGACGCTGAACTCCAGGCCGGCCTCCTTGGCAACATCCAGAAGACGATCAAATCTTTCCGTCAGGAATTCCCTGTCGTTGAACGCATCCATGTCGAACAGTGCCAGTCGCTGGGCCTTCGTCGAGTAACGAAACAGGCAGCCGGCATCCTCAAGCCCAATTCCGTTGAGCAGGAAGGAAAATTCGTCCGCCCTCAACCGACGCAGAAACGCGCCCGGGTCGGGCAAATCCAGTATGGCCTTGAGCCGCCCGGTCCCCGAGAGGCCCAGGAAGTTCTTCGGAAGTGAGAGCGCGTCAGACCGGCGTTCGACCACCGGCAGGTCACCTGCAATTGCGGATCTGGTCATCATGATTGTCTTTTTTCGCCTGTGAACAAGGTTTGGGACTATTGAAAACAACGGCAACTGCAAGTACTCTACCGCAGTTTATCCGCTTGAGCCAGATCGAGGTGGCAAGTTGTCCGGACAGACCAGAGTCAGTCGTTTCCGAAAAGATGTAATCCTTCCGTGGCTTGCGCTGGGCTTCGGAGCCCTGGTGCTGCTGGCGGGCATCCACGGCCTGGGCCTCTGGGACCCGTGGGAGATGAACCACTCGGCGGTGGCGCGGCGCATGTCCACGCCCCAGCCGGTCCTGGTCATTCAGGCGACGCCCGATTCCAGTATCGCGCAGAAGTTGAAGGCCAGCCAGGACAAGGTTTTTTCGGTAGAAACCATAACAGCGCGCGGCTCCGATGCGATGGACAGGTTGCGCGACCTCTCCTCGGACAGAATCTACGCGGCGATCGTGATTGAAACGGCATCCCTGAACGCCGCACCGGATGGTGGCGCCCCGGATCCGGCCACGATCAAGTCTCTGGCGAACACCTTTCGCTCTGTGGCGGGAAAAAATCTCTCGACAAGGCTGATTCTGGCCTCGGATGCATCCGACTCGGAAACGAAAGCCCTGCACGCGCGGATACTGGAATCGGCTGATTCGGTCGCGCCCGAGGATCGTGTCGCCGGAATGGATCAAATCCTTGTTTACGGATTCGCTGGCAGCGAAGGTCCGAACTACGTCCGACTGACGATCGACGCGGTCGATGACGCGTCGGCGACCGCGCAGTTCAAGTCAAGTGGCCGGACCCAGTTCCTGCCGCCGCTCGAACCATGGATGACGTCGGTCTGGTACAAGGTGTTCGGGTACAATGAATTCAGCTCCAGACTGACAGGAGCCCTCTTCGGCATCATGACGCTTCTGCTGCTGTTCTTCCCGGCTCGCCGGCTCTTCGGCGACAAGGTGACGGCAGTGACTATCCTTATCCTCGGTACAAGCTGGCTTTTCACCGGCACCGCCCGATTTGCCGGAGCCGGAATGCCCGAAATTTTCGCCGTCACGCTTGGCGCCGTCTCGTTCGGTCGAGTGAACCTGGACCACAACGAAGCATCTCGATGCAAAAGGATCGCCTGGTGGGTGGTTCTGGGCCTCGCGGTCGTAGTGTGCTGGCTGGCTGGCGGCATGACGGCTATGGTGACTCTGGCGGCTATCGCCGGCGCATGGTTCCTGATGAACCCGGGCAAAGACTCACTTCTTTCCACCGGACTCGTTCTGGGACTGACCGGTCTGCTCGCCCTGGCGACCTTCGTTCCCGACTCGGCGTGCATGCGGCAGTTCCGCTTCACGGCGGCAACATTCTCGGGCGGTGTCACCCTTGAAGCCAGGTCGTTCGATTTCATTATCAAGGGACTCGGATTCGGCTTCTTCCCGTGGAGCGCGTTCATCCCGGTCTCCATCTGGGCGGCGCTGTCCGGTGAAGAAGATCGCAGGTCCTCCCGACTGCTTCTGCTGATGTGGGCCGTCGTGCCTCTGCTCACCGCGATGATATTTGTCCGGCCGTTCAACCAGACAACCTACCTCGGCCTGCCGGCCATGGCGCTCCTGACCGCGCTCTTCGCTGTCGATTTGAATGACGACGGTGTCGATTCCAGATTCAGGACACGCCTTTTAGGGTTCTTCGCGGCCGGCCTGTTCCTGGTGATGATGAAGGACATGCTCAAGTCGCCTGCTCCGCTTGTATCCTTCCTGACGACCGATCCGATGTTCTCGAAACCAGGTCAGGGCGACGGCGGTTTCCCTGCGGCGGTTGGGCTGCACGCCATCGGCAAGCTATCGGTCGCGCTGATGCTGCTTTCAATCCTGGCGGTAACAGCCGAGGCGTCCAATGTTATCCGCGCGGTCGTTCGTTTCCTCGCCGGCCGTCGGAATTTCCTGATCGTGCTTGGCGCGATGATCCTGCTTGTCATCATCGACATCTCCGTCTTCATATCGATGAAATGGCGAATCATCACAAGCGGCGGCGACAGGGCAGGCAACGAACTGTTGCGCATCTTCCTGACCGGTCCCGACATCCTTGCGCTCTATCTGCTGACTGGACTGGTCGTCCTGCTGCACTACTGGGGCTGCGTGGCCAGGACGCTTGGCAGGCTTCTCGGACCCAAAAACCTCGAGGGGCTCGACAACTGGTTTGATTCGCTCCAGACCGTCCGGATTCAGAAGGTTGTGTTCTGTTTCGGCGCCGTGCTGTTCGGACTCACCATGCTGGCCGTGATCCACCCGGAGTTGAGCCGGCACCTGTCTCAGAAGCACATCGTCGACACATGGAAGAAGGCCGCCGAGATCGAGCCGGGTAAACTCTATCGACACGGCGCGTTCTCGACCAAGGGTTCGGACGACAGCAACTTCTACACCTCCGGGCTGGACGAGATCCAGTCCCGCAACGATGTCACGAAGATGCTCGGAGACAGTTCAACGCGCACTTTCTTCCTGCTGCCGACCAGACAGTTCAGCGAGATTAACTCCGCTTGGCGCGACGTAACAGGCAAACGGGGTCTGCCCGTGCTGGACGACCGGTCCTCCAGGATAGTGCTGGTCACATCCAGGCTGGCCAGGACCGAGAGCGACCGCAACTGGCTTGCGAAAGCAACGATGACCAGGGAGGAATTCGACGCGCTTCCGGATGTCGAACGTTTCAGCGTCAACTTTGAAGATTCGCTGGAGATCGTCGGGTTCAAGATCACGCCCCAGGCGATCACCCGCGGCACCAACCCGGAACTGAAAGTGTTCTACCAGGTCAACCGGCGGGTCAGCAAGTCCTACCGCGTCTTCATGCACGTCGACAGGGTCGGCGCGTCGACCAGAATCCACGGTGACCACTGGATCCTGAACCTGGTCCCGGAATCCGAGGATCAGGACGACTGCATCGGGTGCTTCGCGACCAACCACTGGAAGAAGGGCGACATCATTGTCGACACCTATACCTTGAGCGTGCCGATCGGTTCGCCGTCCGGCGACTACGACATCTGGATGGGCCTTTACGTTCCGGGCGGAAGCCGCATGAAGGTCAAGTCCTGGGACGAATCGAAGATCAGGAACGACGGTTCCGATCGTGTCAGAATCGGCCGGATGACGATCCGCTGACCAGAAGGTTTCAAAATGGTTGACGCCGACCCGGGCATGATGACCGCCATGCCTCTGTGGCTGATGAAGGCCACGGCGCTGATCGTCGGAGCCTGCTTCGGTTCGTTCGCCAATGTCGTGATCCACAGGGTTCCCCGCGGGCTATCCATCGTCAGGCCGGGCTCCGCATGCCCCGGATGCGGACACATGATCCGCTGGTATGAAAACATCCCGATCCTGAGCTGGGTATTCCTGCGCGGGCGCTGCAGCAGCTGCCACATGCCGATCTCGGTACGCTACCCGATGGTCGAGTTGATGGTCGCCATCATGTCGCTCGCTTCGCTCTTTCTGGCTCTGTCGACCGGTGACGGCCTCCAGGCCTCTCCTGGAGAGATCGCAGCCCTGTGGTTTTTTCCCTTTTCGCTGACATTCCTGCTCGTGTGCATAATCTTCATCGATCTTGAGCACTGGATCATCCCGCACGTCCTTACCATCATCGGCATCGCCCTCGGCATAGCGCGCTCGCTCCTGCTGGGTGACGTGGTGGGGGTCGCGTGGCATGAGTCTTTGATCGGTGCCGCTGCGGGAGCCTTGCCCATAGTACTGATCATCGAGGTCTATTTCAGGCTGACCGGCCGTGAAGGCATGGGATACGGGGACGTGATGCTGATGGCCATGGCCGGGGCGTGGTTCGGATACATCGCCCTGCCCTTCATCCTTCTTGCGGCCTCGCTGCAGGGACTGATAGGCGCCATTCCAATGCTTGCGTCCAGAAACAGGCCGGTTCCGCCGTGGCAGAAACAGGAACCACCGGCCGACCAGGCGGCAGAAAAACCGGCCGAAGCGGATGGAGCGCAAACAAAGGACGTCGATGAAGGCGCGGATTCAACGCCCCAACCGCCGTCCGCCGCGGCGCCCGTCAGACAGATGGCCATACCGTTCGGACCGTTCATCGCCCTGGCCGTTTTCGAATGGCTCTTCTTCCAGGATCTGATTCTGACGCACATCATGCGCTTCTGATTATGTCAGTCGAACGCCGGTTCCCGGACCACGAATGAAACAGACTGTGCGTGCAGGCTGCCGTATCAATACAGAAGCGACTTGAGATTGTTTGGTCTTCCGGGGATGGTCTCGATTGTCCGGCGCATCGCGTCCGCAGCCTCCCGGATGTTGTCCTCGGGGCCACCAAGATAGACGCGGCCATAGGCGCCGAACATCTCGACCTCAAGGATCCGGACCGGCGCGACCTTTTCCGCCTGGTTGGCAGCGACCGCCGCATAAGCGGCCGGATGAACCTCAAGGATATGGAAGGCATCGTTCTCGAACAGGTATTGTCCGTGACTCAGTCTGTTGATCACGTTCGACTGGTGATTGTCCGTTCCGAAGATGGTCTGACTTGAGACAATCGCCGGTCGCAGCGCCGATAACGAATCCAGCCCCAGATGTTCCAACGCCACCCTGCCCGCCTCGCGAACCTGACCCTGATCCCCGGCGTGCACCTGGAGCAGTCCATATGCCCGCTCGACGACCAGCATACCTGGACGGCATGTGGTGGCCTTAAGAATTCGATCAAGCAGTATGTTGACCGCGATACCTGGCGACACTTCAACAAGCAGGGCAGTGTCGCCTTCAAGGGGCAGAAAGCCGGTGCACGATGCCGCGATGAATGAAGCAAGCTGCGGCTGAAGCTGGTCGACGATCGAAAACGCCCTGAGTTCGGCAGCGTCGGACATTCGTGCCGGTCCCCCAAAAAGTTCGAGGCCTAGACTAGCATGAAACACAGGAGAAACGGCAAGCCACCCGCCGATTCGTGTAATGCCCGATAATATCTGCAATACACCTTGTTTTTTTTCGATACAAACCGCTATTATTGACGGGAATCTGGAGGCTTGTGTCATGAAGCGTCACTCACCGGTATTTGCGATACTTTTCGCGGCACTGCTTGCCGGCACAATAACGGGTTGTGGCAGCGAACTCCCCGGGATTGATGTCGTTTACTCCGAAGACGAGGGCACGGTCGATGTGCTGCCGTCCGACGTGGGCGAGGACATCCAGGTTCGTGATGAAATCTCGAAGCCGGACACAGCCGAACTTCACCTTTACGAAATCATCCTTCTGCACGATCTGTCGATGCCGCAGAGTGTCCGCGTCGGCACAAACTTCCCGATCGTCGCCAAGGTCATCGACTACGCACAGAACCAGCCGGCCGGCGACCTGGTAGTGACGGCTGAAATCACCTCGATCAACGACGCGATATCGGGCAACCCGGCGACAGGCGACGCGGCTATCACCACCCAGGCGGCCATGACCGGCACACAGGACGGAGTCGCAAAGATCGGCTTCCAGTCGGGAACCGTCGAAGGCGTCGTGTATCAGGTGACTGTGTACCTGCCCGACTACCCGCAGGTCACGCCCAAGACGATTGACCTTCGGGTCTGGGATATCCCGTGCGGTTGCCTGCGCACGACGATGGACTACGATGGCACCATCTCGATGCTCAAGGACATCGAGATATACATCCTTCCCGAGGAATTCCGCTGCAACACGCTCGGTCCGACCGACAAGATTGGCGATGAACTCATCGTCGCTTCCAGGACCGCGTCCAACATGTACAGCGACATCACGTTCGACTGCCTGCCCAGCGAACGTCGCTACACCGTCTACGCCAGGGCAGGCGGGTCATCGTCAACGTGCGTGGCGGCGACTGGCTGCTACGAGGGCATGTATATCTCGCCGACGGTCTGTCAGGACGTTGAACTCGATCTTTACTCGACCGTGATGAACCCGGCCGGGCTGTACGATTCGATCGACCACTTCGACTTCACGAACCTGGTCAAGCAATGCGCCGGCGGCGAAACATCGATCGCCGGGTGCATCACCGGTGCCGCGGGCGGCGATATCGGTCGCACGGTCTGCTGCGCGCTTGCCGAGATGATCAAATTCTTCGACACCCCCGGCACCACCATCATGGAGGGCATCCGCGACCTTGTCGGCCTCTGGATTGGGTCAATCTGGGTAGACATGGTGTACAACCTTGTTGGCGGAATCATTTCCGACTGGCTGACGAACTGGCTCAAGAACAGTTCGCCCGATTGGCTGCAGGATTTCTTCACCATGGGCGAAGACATGATGGGAACCGTAACCAACCTCGAACTGGTGTCGGATCTCCTGCTGAAAAAGGTGAACAACGACCTGACCGTAGAGGGCACGCACTTCTGGTACGGGATGAACCTGTACTGGAAGTTCGGATGCAATCCCCGCGATCCCGGCTACGATCAGTGTGGCAAGATTGAACTGCATCTCGACGACTACATCAACGACCCGAAATTCCCGATGAACTTCCTGGAAGGCAAGTTCAATGCGGTGCTGGCCGACTTCGACAAGATCTATCTGAACCAGCATGAGATCAAATTCAACTACGGCAAACTGGTGCTTTACGTCATCAACGAGGTGGTCATCGCGGGCCTGACTGGCGGAAAGGCGCACAGCATGCTCGAACTGATCTTCATGTGGCTCGATTGCAAGTCTTTCTCGGAAGGCACTATCGGCGACATCATCGAGGCGCTCGGTGTTGGCGACAAGCAGGATCTCGAAAACTTCTGCCGGAACACCCTGACGGGGCTGTTCGGATTCCTCGAGGCGTTCCTGAACGCTCTGGCGCTCGATACGTCTCTGTCGCTCACTGGCAATGCCCGCATGATTGACGACGACTGCGACCTCGAAGTTGACCAGATCATCAATGGCGTGTATACCGGCTACGTGCAGGGCGACACGTCGCAGGCTCTTGTCACCGGCGACTTCGAAGCGACCCGCAAGTAGTAACTCCAGATGACTCAGACACATCGCTTAAACACGGTCATGATCGTCATCGTATCGATGCTGGCAGGGTGCTCATTTTCCCGGCAGCTCATGCCGCTTGTCGGCGAGGATGAAAGGGCGCTGTCATTTTCAGGGCCGAACAGATCCAACCTTGATCGGACGGCCGCGGTCATGGCGTTCGAGGAGTTCGTCACGGCCGTACGCGACAGCGACGCACAGGGTTGCGTTGCCCGGCTTGGCCCGGCAAGCCTTGCCCTGTTGAAGGGTCAGGCTACGGCAGCCGGCATCGGCCCGGTCGAGTTCTGGCGGCGCGGCGATGTTCCAGGGCTGTCGCTTCCAGGTACCGGTCGACCTGTCTCGGCGCTGAAGGGAAGGACGACGGTGGCCGAGATCGGACGATTCAATCCTTCCCACAAGGACGTAATCCTGCTGGCGAACGTCGAGGGTGCCGGCGAGACCAGAATCAAAGCATCCTTTAACGGACGGGACTGGGTCTTCGAGTTCGTCGACTCCGTACCGGACGCTCCACGTTGAATTACTCCCGCCCGAGGTACTTTTATGGTTGTTGCAAGATTTGAGACCGGCGCCGGATACATCGGCCGCCTCGACCAGGGACAGGACATCACCGCCGGATTCCGGACTGTGTGCCGTGAAAACTCGATCGTCTGCGGATGGATCAGTGCATCCGCCTTTGTCCGGTGTCCGGTCATCTCCAGGCTGACAGCGGACGGAACCGAGACGAAGGTTCTGCTTGATGGCACACACTTCCTTCCCACGATCACCGGCAGCATCTCAAGAAACGACACGCAGATGGCGCTGCGACTGCACGTGGAACTGGCCGGCCCGGAGGCTGGTTCCCGTCTGGCCGGCCTGCTCGAAGGCGGCGAGGTTCTGTTCTGTGAGTTCATGATCACCGCGTGTGGCGAGGTGTCCCTTGTGCGTGACATGGGCGGCAGGTTCAAGCCCTGGGTGCAAATCCAGGCAGCCGGTCCAACTGGAAGCACAACCGGCACCCTCGAGCCTCTGCCTCCCAGACCGGTACCGGTCGCGATGCACGTCCCCGCCGCCGATGACGAGGCATCCGAGCTTAATATCCTGGAGATGAAGGCCGGCGACTATGTGGATCACCCGAAGTTCGGCGTATGCAGAATTTCCGCTGATCCGGTCGAGGACAAGATATCGATCAGGCTCAATACAGGCAAACAGGTCGATTTGAGCCTGGGAATCATGAAGGTTCTCGAACCCCGGATGGTAGGCGGCCGCCGCGTCTTCCGCCTGGAGATCCGTCGCCGTAACTCGTGACGCTGTGGGCTCTGAATGAACGGCCGGCCGTTCCAGCCGGCATCAGGATCCTGTCCTCGTAGCGGCGAATTACATTCGCCGTCCGGAAAGGGCGAATTGTCATTCGCCCCTACGCCGGAACCCGTTCCCTGTCCTCGTAGCGGCGAATTACATTCGCCGTTGGGGAAGGGCGAATTGTCATTCGCCCCTACGCCGGAACCCGTTCCCCGTCCTCGTAGCGGCGAATCACATTCGCCGTTGGGGAAGGGCGAATTGTCATTCGC
>CAZNJW010000036.1:0-22867 GCA_964573455.1 uncultured Anaeromyxobacteraceae bacterium
GGAAGTTCTTTTCCATATTCAGCAATTGTATTCATGTCATCAGTCGACCAAGGTTGGCCACGTCCGTCAAGGTGGTGTACGAAGGATTTTGCATCGTGTGACATCCTCCGTTCCTGTTAAGCCGCTGCGCCCGGCAGCGACGTAAATCCCGTTGTCAGCGATTCCTGTTTCATCTGGTCCGCTTGGCCAGCCATTGCCAGAGTTTCCTGGGTCATGTAGCACCTGGACACCATCCACTCGTCGTTTTGCTCGCACAGGACGGCACCGACCAGGCGGATGATGGCCTCGCGGTTGGGGAAAATGCCCACTACGTCGGTCCTTCGGCGCATTTCCTTGTTCAGGCGCTCCTGGGGATTGTTGGACCAGATCTGCCGCCAGTGCTTCTTGGGGAAGTGCGTAAATGCCAGGATGTCGTCGGCCGCATCTTCCAGCAGGGACGCCGCCTCGGGGAAGCGGTCGAGCTGGTCGACCAGATGATGCAGGGCATCGTGGACCTCTTTCGGGCCTGGCTGGTCAAAGACCGTGCGCAGGGCGGCTGCCACAAAGTCCTGGGCCTTCTTAGGGACCTTGCTCAGCAGGTTGCGGGCAAAGTGCGTGCGGCACCGCTGCCAGCTTACGCCGGGCATTTCGGACGCTATCGCGGCCTTCAGACCCTTGTGGGCATCCGATATCACCAGCTTCACGCCGGACAGCCCACGGGCACCCAGGCTGCGCAGGAAATCCGTCCATGCCGTCTCGTCCTCGGATGTCGAGACGTTCATGCCAAGTATCTGGCGATGACCGTCGTTGTTGACGCCGGTCGCTATCATCACGCACACGCTGACCACACGGCCACCTTCCCGGCACCGCACCGCCAGCGCATCCACCCACACGTACGGGTATCCGCCCGCCAGCGGCCGGTTGCGGAAGTCCGCCACGACGTGGTCCAGTTCACGGGCCATGTCCGACACCTGCGACTTCGACAGCGACTTGATGCCCAGTGCTTCCGCCAGCTTCTCCATCCGACGCGTCGACACCCCGTTCACATACGCCTCGGCCACTACCGCCACCAGGGCCTTCTCCACCCGCCTCCGTGGCTGCAAAAGCCAGTCGGGGTAGTAACTACCGTGCCGCAGCTTCGGCACGTCCAGTTCCATACTGCCAAGGCGTGTGTCAAACGGCCGCGACCGGTAGCCGTTTCTATGATTCTGACGTTCCTCGCTACGCTCCCGGTACGACGCGCCGCACATGGCGTCTGCCTCCGCAGCCATCAGCATCTCCAGCGTCGTCTGCATCAGCTTCCTCAGAATGTCCGGCTCAGTGTCTTCGATCTGCTTGCGAAGAATCCCCAAAACATCCATGCTTGCTTCGACCATCGTGTTTTCTCCTTGTGGTTGTTTGGTAGCTCCCACTTGAGGATTACACGATGGTCACTTCAATACCTAACTCCGGCCCGGACCCTCGGGGGACCTTCCGACTTCTACGATCCCTGCCAAGTCCTTCGCTTCTGTGTCAGGCTGCAAGCGACGTTCCTTCGTACACCACGCGTTTGGACTCTAACCCAAGGTTCAATGCTATATCCACTCCGACATACGAAAGCGCTCTCACAAGGAGAGTACCCATCAGTTCCAAAGTGGCCGTTTTCTATGGTTCCCTCCACTCCGCCGATCTGAACGGATAGAATTCTCCGCGTTCTTGTGCCCCCGGAATCTCGATTTGAAATTGGATTCCCTTTGACAAACCAGTACAAATTCGGCCCATCGACCGGACCGGCGGGATCCGTTGACACCCACCTTCCGACCCACGGGGCGTAGTACCGGGCACCGTAGTAGTAGAAACCGGTACTGTTATCCCTTTCCTTGCCGCTGTAGCGGTACTCCTTCAGGGATACTTCCGTCTGGCTGGTACCGGCCACAAAGCTGGTGCCCCCGTACGGCAGGTATTCCTCGTAGGAGATGATGTCCCCGGAAGCATCCAGCTCCAGCGCAGCGGATCCCAGGTGGTTACCAAACTGGTAACGCAGGCGGTGGGTGTTCAGGAGGGTACTGTCCACCTCAAGTTCATCGGTATCCAGGGTCCAGTGGTGCACCAGCGCCACACGGGACTTGTCGTCCATCACATGCAGGCTGGTGCGGTCCAGTATCTTTGTGGTGCTGATCGGGTCCCCGTACTCGTCGTAAACCTTACGGTAGATGCGCTTGATTTCAGCATCACCAAGGTAAATCTTTTCCTCGATGGTGACCGTCGTGCCCCCGTACCCGACTGTCTCCCGGACCTTGCGTACTCGCTGTCCCGACCCGTCGTACACGTACCATTCAGCATCGTCCTGGTCGTCGTTACGGGGGATAAGCACCACCCTCTGCAAACGGTCCTGAAAGTCCCACGTAAGGGAATTCAGGTGACCCATCAGAATCTGGTTGCCGTTGGCATCGAAGCTGTTGGTAAAGTCGGGACTGCCCTGGTCCGGACGCTGAAGCCCACGGTTGGTGGCCGTGTCGATGTCGATGTAACGCGTGTACGTCGATGCGCCCGCGTGCTGCATCTGCGTCAGGTTGCCGGCGGTGTCGTAAACGTAATTCTCGGTGTAGTTCACCAACTGCTGGGAGTTGTTCAGGTGAGCCCACGCGCTGCGCAGGAAGGCCGTGGCATCAGTATCCGCATCCTGGGCAAGGGCGATGTGCTCGCGCCCGGCAGCGGCTGTAAGCCGGTACATCGCGTCGTACGTGTAACCGCAGGCGGCGTTGACCTGCTGGTTGTTGGCAAACACGCAGTCGTGGGAAGCATCCGTCAGCTTCACGATGTTGCCGACTGGGTCGTAAACGTACGTGATGTCCTGCAATACCTTGCTGTCGCTTTCACGGGTCGTTACAAGACCCGTCATGCGGAAGGTCGTCGGCTCGTAGGAATACGTCGTGTACACGCCGTTGCCGTAGTCGATACGCTCGCGCTGGCCCTTGGCGTTGTACGTGATTTCGCTTACAAACGTGCGCTCGGTCGATTCACCCTTCAAAAGCACGTACAGTTCGTCCAGCCAGCCCGTCGGATGGTACGTGGCCCTGATCGTAGAGCCCGTCCCACCTGGATTGTCAGGGGCTACCCGCAATGACACTCGTCCAAGGGCGTCGTACTGGGTTTCCGTGGCAAATGTTTCCGTTTCCAGCAGGGCCACGCGACTGGCTTCAGTGCCGGGCCAGTCTGCTTCCGTCTTGTAGATGGTACGAAGCTGGCGTTCGGTCTTGCGTATCTGCCCCGCCATGTCGTACTGGGAAGCCTTTACCCTGCCTGCCTGGTCGTAGTGCAGGTACAGACGCCCATAAAGGTTACGGGCGGCAACGTCTGTGACACCGTATTCCGTGTCTCCGGCTGATTCACCGTACACAAAACGCTCGACAACCTTGTCCACGCTGCTTACACGAAGCGTCTTCGTCACCGGACGGTGAAGGTCGTCGTAATCAGTCAGTACCAGACTTCCGTTGGAGTCCTCGCCACGTACCGGGTTGCCCATTACGTTCAGCAGAACCTTACGGTCACCGGAATCCATGCCGATCGTGCGCACCACCGTCTGTGTCATGTCGTAGGCGTACACAAACGTCTCGACCTGCCCGCGTGTAGGATCTTTCATCCACAAGACGCCTGCATGAAGCGAGTATGACCTGGTGGCCATGTGCCGCGGGGGTGTCGATTACGCGACGATAGCATTCGAATTGCGGCGGAACTCCGGCCTAGTGGAAGCCCTCGCGCTGATAGAGTCTTCCGAATCCCCTGCACCCGGGACGCATCCAGAGTTCAGTTACACGACCTGCCCCCCGGGACTCTCCTTCGAATAGTGAGGACCAATCCGGAGTTCCCCTGAGAGATCCCCTCATACCGCCGTGTATTGCGGGATGGCGCTTGTCCAGAGCGGAGCAGGTCAAAAAATGACACAGGGAACTGTGCAAACGTCACAGAACATCCAGGACCTCACTGTGAATCTGGTTGAAGTCGAGTCGGTCAAAGCGTGCAAATCAGGAATCCGTAGGGGCGAATGCCAATTCGCCGCTACGGGGACGGGTTCCGTCGTAGGGGCGAAAGCTAATTCGCCCCCGCGCCGCAGCCTGCCCCCTTACAGACGCCTGGACTCGCTCTCGACCAGACTGAGCAGGTCCGATACCGACTTCGTGATGTCCGGGTCGTGCCGGAACAGT
Source organism: uncultured Anaeromyxobacteraceae bacterium (assembly GCA_964573455.1). Lineage (GTDB taxonomy): Bacteria > Myxococcota_A > UBA9042 > DTJE01 > DTJE01 > JAGOFO01. The sequence goes on from CAZNJW010000036.1 coordinate 4,164, forward strand.
CCCCCGCCGATCAGGAATATGACATCGGAACCGTAGAATTCGATCGATTCGGGGATATTGCCGAAGTTCATGCCGCCACCCGGCGCCGGGAGCGACGGTCGTATTCCGGGCATATCCTCGCGGCATCCGGCGACGATCTCGGCACACTGTTCGCGGTTGAAGGTGAAGCGCCCGCCAAAACTGGGAAAGATGACGGCGTCGGCGCATGCAAGCCGCAGCAGTTGGCCGAAGTAAGCCCTCTGGGACATCCCGGAGGTCTCACTGACCGTGTAGGTTCCCCCGAATGCAGGATGATAAAAAACCGGCAAACCAACGTCCGGATCGGTCGCGACCGCGCGAAGCATCGACAACCCGGTCAACGCGCCCGACACGATCACCGCGGAAGCGCCGGCCCTGCGCGCGAACCTGGCGCGGTTCAGGGTTTCGGGACCGTCGGCCGTGACGTTTGGAATGTAAAGACACCGCCGTCCGGTCTGTTGGTTGGCCCGCTCAACAGCTTCCATGCACGCCGGAATCCGATCTTCGAACCTTGAAAGTCGTTGGTCGGCAAGCCCGTGGTCATCCTTGATGAAGTCGATCCCGCCGAGGGCAAATCGATAGGCCATGTCGGCGAGAGTGGCCGTGTCCAGTCCCATCGGTTTGATCGCCGAACACAAAAGGGGCCTGTCCCTGACACCGATGATGTCGCGAATACCCTGTACACCGAAACCGGGCCCCCGGAATGCGGCAAGCTGCGCCAAGGTCGGATTGATCGATTCCACTCGCACGCCGGGCTTCATGCTTGTATTCCCAAAAACGACGTTCACGAACTGCGTGAACTCGTCATCGCAGGTCGCCTCGTCGTAGGAAATCAGTACATGAAAGCGCCCGTTTTCTGGAAGCGGCCCGTCAACCGACTCGACTTTGCCAGTCACCTCGTCCCTGATGAACCGGTTGGTGACAAGGTCGTATGGAAACTCGATGGTCTGCTCGACCGCGATCTCAAACGCCTGTCTGGCGGCATCCTCGATGTCGGTCGCGGCCAGTGAATAGAGAACCGAAAACCGAGCCATCTAAAGCGCCTCCGCCTTTGCAATGGAGTGCACCGGCTCGACCCGGACCGCCGCCAGATCTCCGGCCTGAATCCCCAGGTCGGCCCCGAGCAGTCCCGAAATCGCGTCGACAAGCGACATTGCATCTATACCATGCTCACGCATCAGGTGTGGACGGCTGGCGCCGTGGGAGTATCTGTCGCGGATTCCCAGCCGGACCACCGGCCTGGATAAACCTTTGTCGCTGCAATATTGAACCACCGCCGAGCCAAGTCCTCCATCGATCAGATGGTTCTCCATCGTGACGATACCCTTTGCACCAGTGGCAAGAAGTTCGTCCAGACCGGCCGGCTCGAAAGGCTTCAGGGTCGAAATGTGAACATGGGTGATCGAAACACCACGCCGGGCCATCACCGCGGTCGCGCGCATCGCCTCCTCGGTGCAGATTCCGCTGGTGACCACCGCCACGTCCGACCCGAGCATCGGCACACGCGGAATCGACAGCCTCATCGGTTCGTCAGCCGGGAAAAGACGCGGCACATCGCCCCGCAGCATCCTCACATAAACAGGCCCCGAGACTTCCCACGCCACATCCAGGACCGACTCGACCTCGGTTGCGTCGCCAACCTCGAAAACGGTCATATTCGGAAGCGACCGCATCAAAGCTATGTCGTCGATGGCCTGATGGGTGGCGCCGCCCGGTGTCGTCAGGCCTGGAAGAAAGCCGAACATTTTCACGGGCTGATTCGGGTAGGCTACGGACATCGCGATCTGATCGAACGCACGCCTGCAGATGAATACGGCGAACGTGTGAACCAGCGGAACAAATCCCTCCCGGCAGAGGCCGCCAGCAACGGACAGCATGTTCTGTTCGGCGATCCCGCAGGAGATGAAACGTTCCGGGAACGTGTCGCGAAAGAGATCCGCTTCACAGGATCCGGTCAGGTCCGCCGACAGGACAAGCGCCGCAGGATGATTACGTGCCCACTCGACCAGTTGACGCGCGTGAGCCCTGCTGACCATCTCCATCATTCCACCTCCACCGGCCACGCGTCGAGCAGTCCGGCCCAGGCCCGCTTCTCACATTCACACTTGAACCTGAGGTAGTGAAGCTTCGGGGCGCGCGAACGCAGCAGATCAATTCCGCGACACGGATCGGTCCGGGCCAGGACGAACAACGGCCGACCGTCGGGCGGCAGCGATGCGGCCGTCGCAATCTCGTCGACGTCGTGACCGTTCACGACGACCACGCGTCCACCAAACGAATCGATCCTGCGATCGAGCGGCTCGATGCACATCACCGACTCGACCACGCCGTCGCACTGCTGGCCGTTCGCATCAACGACAACAATCAGGTTATCAAGCGAATAGTGCGAGGCGAACTGAATCGACTCCCAGGTCATCCCGATCTGGAACTCGCCGTCCGACATCATCACGACAACCCGACCGGTCGCGCCCTTCAATCGTCTGCCAAGCGCCATTCCGACCGCCTGTGCGAGGCCCTGGCCGAGAGAGCCGGTCATTACCTCCATCCCGGGAGAATGCTCGGCCCCGATCATCTCGACCGAGGAGCCGTCGCGGTTGAACATGTCCAGTCCATCCGGAGACATACGGCCGGTCTCGATCAGCGCTGCGTACAGAACCAGCGAGTAATGCGTGGGCGAAAGGATGAAACGATCCAGGTCATCGCGGACCCCACCGTTGAAATCGACACCGGTCCGGTAGACATCGTTGTCAGGACCGGGCGTGCCGGCATACGGTCGGGGAGCGATCGGCGCGTCCGGGACACCGAGGTTCATGACACGCGCATAGAGGGTCGCGAGAATCTCGGCCGACGAGCAAGCCTGGCTGACGTAGCCGCCGTCGTTTCGTACCGTGTGTTCCAGAACGCGACGCCTGATCCCGCCCGCAATGCGGGAGGCTTCCTTTTTCCAGTCACTGTCCGTCATCATGCCTCCCCAAAGATTGGCTGGCGGCTGCGGACGATTTTGATATGATGCCGGCGGTAATTCAAGGCTCGCATGCTTGGAAGCGAACCGCCTGCGGACAAACGGAAACGGGGGAGTGAAGACGATATGACGACGGTTGAATCGAGGTACCTGCGTAATCTTGGCTTGATGATGACGGTGGCGGCCCTTGGGCTGGCGGTCGGGAATCCCGCCGCGCGGGCATGCACCAACATCCTGGTTACCAGGGGTGCCAGCGTGGACGGCTCGACGATGATCTCGTACTCGGCCGACTCGCATGATCTGTACGGTTTTCTCGACCTCCGGCCCGCTGGCACGCACCAGCCGGGGACGATGATTGACGTCCACGACTGGGACGAGGGCCATCTGCGCGGACAGATCCCGCAGGCCCCGGTCACGTACCGCGTTGTCGGAAACATGAACGAGTTCCAGGTGTCCATCGGCGAAACGACATTCACTCAAAGGGAAGAACTGGAAGCCAATGAGGGCATTATTGACTACGGCAGCCTGATTTACATAGCGCTTGAGCGTTCGCGCACCGCGCGCGAGGCGATCACCGTGATGACTTCACTGGTGGAGGAATACGGTTACGGCAGCGGCGGCGAATCCTTCTCGATAGCCGACCCGGACGAAGTCTGGATCATGGAGATGGTCGGAAAAGGCAAGGACGCCGAAGGCAAGCAGATCAAGGGCGCTCTCTGGGTCGCGCGGCGAATCCCGGACGGATATGTGTCGGCGCACGCCAACCATTCCCGCATCAGGCAGTTTCCACTTGATGACCCCGAAAACACCATCTTCAGTCCGGACGTGATCTCTTTCGCGCGTGACAAGGGCTGGTTCTGCGGGGAGGACAAAGATTTCAGCTTCTCCACGGTCTACGCGCTCCAGGATTATGGCGCGCTGCGTTTCTGCGAATCGCGTGTCTGGAACTTCTTCAATCACGTCAGGACGTCCGACCCGATACCGCCCGATTTTGTAAAGGCAATTCCCGGCGCGGAACCGATGCCCCTGTGGGTCAAGCCGGATCGAAAGCTGTCGGTGGCCGACGTAAAGGTCGAGATGCGCGACCATTTCGAGGGAACCGAATTCGATCTCTCAAAGGGGATTGGCGCCGGTCCGTTCGGCCTGCCCTACCGCTGGCGCCCGCTCGAATGGGAGGTGGACGGCAAAAAGTACTTCAACGAACGTTCCATATCGACGCAGCAGACCGGCTTCTCGTTTGTGGCCCAGATGCGCTCCTGGCTTCCGGACGCGGTCGGTGGCGTGTTCTGGTTCGGTGTTGACGACACGGCAACGACGGTCTACGTCCCGATGTTCGCCGGCATCGAAAAAGCGCCCGGCCCATTCGCAAAGGACGCGGGGGATTTCAGCGAGTTCTCGTGGAAATCGGCGTTCTGGGTATTCAGCGCCGTTTCGGAAAAGACTTACTCCAGGTGGGTCGACGTAATCAAGGACGTACGCGTCAGACAGAAGTCGCTCGAGGACTCGTTCGACTCGATGCTTCCGGGGGTCGAGGCTCTGGCTGTGCAGCTTCACGCGCTCTCTCCCGAACTGGCGCGCGGATTTCTGACCCAGGTCAGCGCGGCCGCCGGCAACAACGCCTACGAACAGTGGATCTCCCTCTGGCGTGAGATCTTCGTGAAGTACAACGACGGAAACGTGCGCGACGACAAGGGCGTCGCACAGCATCCCCCGTTGCCCGAGAACTGGTACAGGGCGATCATCCGCGAGAACCCCTCGGCCTTCGAACTGCGGGAAGTGCCGCAGCCGCCATCGACCTGCAAATAGGAAGTAACCAGCCATGAAGCCGGAAAAGCAGAAGTTTCCACGGTCCTTCTGGACCGCCAATGCGACAGAGCTGTTCGAACGCGGCGCCTATTACGCGATGGCCAGTTTCGTGGTCATCTATCTCGGTCGACTGGGGTTCGGTGAATACTGGCCAAGCACACTCAACGGCGTTTTGTGGACGATCGTGTACTTCCTCCCGATCCTGTCGGGCACGATCGCGGATCAGATCGGCTTCCGCAAGGCGCTTCTGCTGGCGTTCGTGCTGATCTTCGGCGGCTACCTGTTCATGAGCTATCCGGTGCTCATCGCTGGACACGAACTGGCGCCCAAGCCGCTGCCGGGATTCGGCGCGTCGGTGGACACCGTGATTGCCGTCGTCGCAGGCATACTGCTGATCGGCGTGGGCGGGTCGTTCGTGAAGCCCTGCATCTCCGGGACGATCCAGAAGACCTCGCTCGGTCGGGCCACTCTAGGTTTCGCCATCTTCTACATGATCATCAACATCGGCAGTCTCTTTGGGCGCGCCGCATCCTTCACGGTCCGCACGAAATTCAACAACATCAGCCTGATATTCGTCGTCGCGGCCGCGTGCGCGGCGATCGCCTTCCTGATCGTGATGTTCCTGTACCGGGATCCCGAGACCGAGTTGGGAGGAGAGGTCCAGGCCAAACCGAAGAGATCGGTCGGCGAGATTCTATTCAACATGGTCCGCGTTCTGGGTAACAAACGGTTCCTTCTGTTCCTGCTGGTTTCCAGCGGTTTCAACTTCCTGTACTCGCAGGTATACAACGTGCTTCCGCTTTACCTGGAGAGGGTGGTCGAGAACGAACCGGCCGTCGATCTCTACACGATGGCGAACCCGATCGTCATCGTGCTGTTCCAGCTCGTGATCACATCGATCTTCGGAAAGATGAAGCCCATCAAGTCCATGGTAATCGGCACGATCATCATCTCGTTGGCGATGGTGGTGAATCTGGTACCGGTGTTCATGCGGACCGGCGCGCGCCTCGAGATTCTGGACCTGTTGCCGATCGGCTCCGCCATGGTCGTGCTCACGGTGGCCATGATCGCGTTCGGCGAGCTTTTCACCTCGGCTAGAACCTACGAATACATAGGGGCTCTGGCGCCCAAGGGCCAGGAGGGACTTTTCCTGGGATACGCCAACCTGCCGATGGCGATCGGAGCCCTGATTGGCGGCCCGGTCGGCGCCCTGATCTTCAATCAGGTCATGGCCCGGGGAGCTTTGAGGATGCCCAACGGACTGCTGCTGCTTGACCCGGCCTGGAACGCCGCGGGCTGGATCATACTGGCCTCGATCGGCCTGGTCTCCGCCACCAGCATGTGGCTTTATAACCGCTGGATTACCGGACTGGACAGCCGCGCGTGACCCCCAGGTTCGGGACGACTTGATTTTTCGTCGCTTTTCAGATATCTTTCTACCTCGTCATTACACCATGCTGCGGCGATCGGCGAGTCGCCGTGCGGAGGGCCCTATGAACAGGAAGATTTTCGGAATCCTTGCTGTGGCGCTGCTGACCATCGCATGGGGATGCGACAAGGAAAACGTGCCGATGCTCGATGTTGTTCAGGACACGAACCTTGCGGACACCCAGGCGGACACTATCACACCGCCGGACTCGGTCGTCGATACCGACGTCCGGGATGACGCCAATGTGCCCGATACGATCGAAGACAACGGCGCATCGGACCTTCAGCCGCTGGACACGACGGTCCCGGACGCTGACGACGACGTCGAGCCTGTCGATGCGACTGAGGACACGCCTCTGGACACCGGCACCCCGGTCGCCTGCACCACCAACACCGAATGCGACACGAATCAGTTCTGCGACGCAAACGAGTGCGGCGGCACGGGAGTGTGCGCCAAAAAGCCGGAACTCTGCATGGTTCCTACGCTTCCCGACCCGATCTGCGCTTGTGACGGCAACTACTACGACTCCGAGTGCTTTGCGGGGATGGCCGGCGCGAACACCGGAACCGGCGCCGACTGCGGCAGTGGCGACACGTGCGCGGATGACACAGGATGTGGCGAGGGCAGCTACTGCAAAAAGGATACTTGCAGCGCGGCCGAAGGCGTCTGCGCGATCAAACCTCTGATATGCCCGATCACGCCGAACTCGGTCTGCGGCTGCGACGGCACGACCTACACCAACTCCTGCATGGCCGCGGGGGCCGGCATCAACGTGGACAACACGGGCAACGCCTGCTCAGGCGCCGTGACCTGTACGGCCAACGGCGACTGCACCAGCGGTTTCTGCTACAAGACCTCGTGCGAGGCCTCGGCCGAAGGCGTCTGCACTGAGCCGCCGCTGATCTGCCTCGTGGGCGGCACGGCTGTTTGCGGCTGTGACGGCACGACCTACAACAATGAATGCCTGGCAAAAAAGGCCGAGGTCTCGACGGATGCCACCGGCGTCGCCTGCGGCGCCGAGGTTGCGTGCTCCAGCAACGCTGACTGCCTTGAATCCGAATACTGCGACAAGAAAGCCTGCGGTGACGCGACCGGCACATGCACCAAGATTCCGCTGACCTGCAAACCGATCTTCGACGAAGTCTGCGGTTGCGACAATACCGTCTACCCCAACGCCTGTTACGCCCACAAGGGCCGGACGAACACAATGGATATCTCTGAGTGCCTGTCATCAAAAACATGCACGACCAACCTTTCCTGCGGATCCAAGACGGTATTCTGTATGCTCGACGTCAACACAGGGGTCTGTTCGACAAACGGCCACTGCGCGGACAGACCAACGACATGCGAAGATGCCACTGTACCGGTCTGCGATTGCGACAAAACCACCTACAAGAACTTCTGCGAGGCCGCGAAGGCAATGAAGACGGTCAAGTACATCGGCCAGTGCTCTTCGATTGAGCTTTGACATTACTTAACGCCTGAATAGAACTCCGCGCGGATCCCGGACAACCTTCTTCATACTGAATAGTCATGTTATCAGCTTGAATCCAAATATTCATAAGAATATACTGATCTTCAGACAATCTCTGTCAGGGGGTATACAATGACTCGTATTCGAATGTGTGTCGGCATCATCGTTGTGCTTGGTCTTCTTGGCGGGTGCTCAAAGGGGTCTGATCCAGTCGATACAATTCAAGGTGATCCCGGCGGTCATGACCTCGATGTCGTGGCGGACCTCGGCAACAACAGCGATGTGACGAAGGAAGATGTTGTCGCCGATACCCGGGACGACTCGGTCGAGCCGCTCGATCTGGTGGCAAGCGATGAATCGTCATCCGATGTGGATCTCGATGTGTCGGATGCGGAAGCCGATGCGTCCGATGTCGACTCCGTGACCTGCGCCGAAGTCTGCGTCGCGCCGCGACAGTATTGCGTCGAGGAAACCGACATCTCCATCAGGTGCGGCGAGTGCCTGATCGACGCTCACTGTACCCAGGCCGGCTATACCGACTGTGTCTGCAGCCCGGGCATGGCGTATTCGTGTGTCAACGATCAGGGATTGCTGTGCTCGACGCTGCCCCCCGTGTGCCCGATCGAATGCGAAGAGGCATCGGACTGCGGCGAGAACGATTCAGTAATAACGCTGGACTGCGTCCAGACCTCGGGCGGTTCAAAGATGTGCGTGGACACCAACGGCAGATGCGATGGAACCCGTGCCTGTTGCGCGTCTGGACAGGATTGTATCGACCTGGTGACAGTGCTCGCTAAAATCTTCGAGCTGGCAGAGTACCCTGACTTCGACGCACTCATCGCGCCGCCACAGAATGTGTTCACCTTCTGCGGATGCCAGACCGGCGACGACTGCCTGACCGGTCTTCCATGTACCGAAACCGCGTCAGCTTGCGGCGCCGGAACGTTCACAAACGAGCAGGTTGGGCAGCTGATCTGTCCCGAAGGTCAGCTCCACGAATTACTCCCAGAACGTATTTGCGTTCAGCCAGATACCCTGTTCAGCTTGTTCGGATTCGTGCCAGAGGTGTAGTCGCCAGAAGCCTGCCAGGACAGCCTGCCTACATACGAACCTCGTACACCATCGACCCCCTCGGGAACGACGCAAGGCGGGAACGAATCTCGTCAAGGTGAACAAGAGCCTTCTTGTCTCCAGTCACCCATGGGTCAACCAGCGCCTTCGCCGCCTCGACGTCGCCCGTGGCCTTGACCGTGACAACGTCGCGCATCACGGCTTCCGCGACCATGGGAACCAGATCGTAGTTCAATCTGAAAACACCCCTCGAAATACCGGAAGCATCGGTGACCGTCACCCACTCGAGAGCGCCACCATCCACCAGCCTTCCGACGATCACAGCCGAAAGCTGGCTGTATGGCTTCGGATTGCCGTTTGCCTCGAACAGACCCTGGGACAGGTGTCCGAATGACCAGACCAGCGCGTGCGTGTACAACTGCCTGGCCTGATCGGATGTGATTACGCCTGCGGATTCGAGCAACGGGACGTAGTACCACGAACCGCTCTGGGCCTTCAGCTCCTCGAGGACCGTGGCCAGCCCGCCGCCGAAGATCTGCCCCGCCCTCTTCCCATCAATCCTGAAGTCCGAGTACGGCCCCAGGTTGTGGGTCGCTTCGTGCAGGATAATGTCGATCAGCGCGATGCGCTGCTCCTCGACCGAGTACACCAGCGTCTCGGGCGCAAGCAGCTGCTCGGCCTTTTGCCGCGCCAGCGCCTTGCTGTCCGGATCCTGGTACAGGTTGGTCATCACGACGGTCCGGCTGCCGCCCCGATCGACCACCGCTCCCCAGTTTGGCAGCGACTGGCCGATCGTCGCGCCAAGTCCCTTGCGGGCGTCGCCTGCGTTCATAATTATCTGAATGAAATCAGGCATCTGAAACTTCACATCACGGGCCTGGTAGGCAGGAGCTATCTGGGACAGGGAATTCTCCATCTGGGACCGCAACGGATTCAGCTTCTCCTGCAGTTCAAGCGAGCTCTTGTCGATCAGGGCGAAGCTGGTGTGGAAACCGGCCTTCTGCTGGCACAGATCCCAGTAGACCTCGTCCGCGCCAATCCGCAGGTAGAACCTGGAGTTGTTCGGATTCATCGCCACCCAGGCCTCATCCGCGGCGTCCCTGGTCTTACGGGCGGCCTCCATCCCGGTCTTGAGCACGCACTCCGCCCTGGCGGCGGGATCGGTCTGGTCCGCGCAGGAGTTTCTGATCTCGTCGGCGGTCTGCGGCATGAACGAAAGCGCGGCAGCCTTCAGATAGGTTTCGAAAGCGGTCTCGCCGACCCTGCCCGCGATCACGGCGGCGGCGTTCAATTCATCCGCCACCGCCTTCATCTCGTCGAAGAAAACGTGATGGTAAGGCAGGGCCTCGAATCCCTTCCCGCCATCCTTTCCATCGCCGGCCAATGTCACAACCGTGTATGGATCAAGAAGGATCTGCCCGTTCGGCAGCGAAGTCAGCTTCTCGCAGAGCGCCGAGACGTGTTCAACCGAAGGTGGATACACGCCGAAGACCTGACCGGAGAATGACGGGTCGGCGTTACAGAACGGATCCGACTGCGTTTCGGGCGCCTCGCACCATGGCCCATTGTTCCTGAAGAACATCGCGCGATCCTGGGGCCTGAGATAGGCCAGCTTCGCTTCCACAGTGGAGGAACCGCGCTGCATCCGATGAAGCCTGTCGGTAAGATCGGCCGCCTTCAGGATGTGGCGCACAAGCAGCTTCTCGTCATCGCTCAGACCGGAAAGATCCGATGAAACCAGCGTCGGGCTGCCTTGATTCAGTTCACGGGCCACGGCCTCCTGGCGCTTCGTCTCCACAAGCTGGCGATACAGGCCGTTGAAACGCTCGGTCAGCACTCCGTCCCTGATCCACTCGTCACGGCTGCCTTCCACGCCGGTGACAACGAGTTCGGCGGGGTTGACCTTTCCCGGATCAACGTCGTCGGTCAGCCAGTAAAGAGCCTCACCGGTTCCAACCACCAGGCGGTTGAAATCGTCCCTGGAAAGGGCAGGCAGAACGGCGTCCACGCTGGATTCCACCTGGAGCGGGACGCATTCGGGCTGCGTGCGTCCAGACAGGCAACCCGCGGTAAGCAAGACCGGGATGACGGCGACAGACAGGAAAAGATGTCTCATCAGGTTCCTCCGTTAACCATGTTTCAGGGGTGGCCGGCCACGAACCGGCGACACGCCGCATAGTAACCCCCCGTGGGGATTCATCCAATACCCGATCAGCCGGGCACGGTGCTATCATCGGCCGCATGACGAGCAACCGCGAAAAGAAGCGAATCGTTCAGGCCGGTGTCAGGAAGGCCATGGCGAACGGGTGGAACACCCGGGGTTTCGAAGGTTCGGGGGGCAGTATCCGCATGGAACAGGCCCTGGCGGAATCGGCGCTGGCCGGAACCGATTCGGTCTATTCGGAGACGACTGACTGCCCCGCCTGCGAGACGGCCCGACGCGACACAGGCGATCCGACCGCGCTGTGCGAGGCTCATCTGCTCAAGGCGCTTGGAATGTGATTTACCGGGTGGCGGACTGGAAGTACGGGCGGCCCGACTAGCGGAAGAACAGCGCGTTTGAATAGATCCAGGGATACTCGAGTTCAGACAGAGACGACATGCTGCCCAGGTCGGCCTCGAGGTGCGTCGGGGTCATCCAGACTTCGAGTCGATAGACGGCTGGGGCGTCTACCGTGTACTCGTAGGTCCACCCCTGCCCGAACACCTCGGCCACAACGGTCGAGCCCGAGCCGTCAATCTTGATCAGCCTGGTAACGATATCGGTACCCGAAGAATCGCCGAATCGTTCGCCCGCCCAGTCAGGTTTCTGGACTGTCGGAGTGCGGAAGTAGATTTTCGCTTCGGTCGCGCCGGTCACCTCATGTCCCATCTCCAGCGCCGCTCCGTCCGCGACCGCATAGAAATCGAAGCCTTCCGGGACGCCCAGGATATCAAAAGCCGAGTATGACCTGCCGCGTCCGATGGCATCCCTGACGTTCAGGTAGTCAGTCCCTTCGGTCTGAACCAGCGCATGGTTCGATGCCCAGCGGAACGTCCTGAGGTACGAATCCATCCTGAAACCGTCGCCAAGAATGGCCGGGCCGCCCGTCGCCAGAAGCCGGGACAGGTTCGGATATTTGGCGATCCAGTTATCGCCGCACGTCTCGGCGGTCTCGCACAGTTTCGGAATCTCGACGTTCCGGTGGATGTCGGTCGCCACGATGTGCGAGAGACGGATGCTCTTGACCGCTTCATCGAACCGGAGCGGGTCGTTGGCTACGGGCTTGAGGATCAGCATCATCGACAGGTCGGGGTTCGGCGCGCCTGCCAGAGAACTCATGAATGGATCGAGTTCGAACAGGATGTTGACATTGATCAGAATGTCCATCAGGGCCGGATGGAAATTGAATATCTCCATGATATCAAGGGGAAGCTCGACGATCCGCTCGGCAGAGATGTCATCCTGTTCGGTGTGGCACGCAAGCGCCCAGCCGCCAAGTTCGTGAACCGCGGCAATGGCCGCCTGGGCCTCCTCGAGAGGCACGCCGATGTGATAGCTAGTGTTGTACACGATGTCGGGCACGGGTCCGGCCATACCGATCGGCATCTGCTTGTTGCCCTCGATACCATAGTAAATATAGAAGCTGTCGACAGCGGATCCTTCGGGACAGGCAATCCGGTTTGCCACGGGCCTGTCCTGCTGGTCCTTCACCATCTCGTCTCCCGCCTCCGGGTTGTAATGAAGGGCGTCCTCGAACGTTTCGTACCTGACGTCGGACGGGTGATCGGTCTGGAACATGAAATCGATCCCGTTTGCGCAGGCCGCTGTACGGTATTCGTCGACACAGTCAGCCATCAGGCTTTCGATGATCGCGTCGCGGCATGCCTTGATATCGGCCTCTTCCGAGTATGTTACCGCGCACGCCTCGATCTCGGCGGACGTGATCTCTTCGTGGTCCGGGAAGCAGCCGTCATGCGACCAGCGGGAGTGGACATGCACGATACCGTTCTTCTCGATGTAACCGCGATTCTCGGGGCCGAACGGAATCGGAGGATTCACCGGCGGGTACCAGATTTCCGGTTCGGCATCCACGGCCACGTCAACGCCGACATCGACAAAAATGTCAGCCACGACATCCTGAACCACGACGCCGTCGCTCATGACATCGGATTCCGCCACTTCGGCCTGAACATCGGACGCCACGTCGGCAAGCACATCGCCCGAATTCGTGTGCCCGTCGGAACACGCCACAAACGTCATCGTCAGAGCAACCATCAGTATCAAGCCGAATCTCATGTTGCCTCCACCTTTTTGCGTCGGATGAATCAACGCCACCCGGCGATTATGCGCTCGCATCACCATAATTCTCAACACTTCGATCACAAAGGAAGAACGTTCACTTCCCCTTTCGGATCACGTCCATAACCCCACCCTGGCTGCTTCTAACCTCTTCGACGGTGAAGACCGCCCTGGGCGCCAGTTCGTCGACAATTGTGCGGAAATCCGCGACGCGCTTCCGCTTGACCATCGACAAAAGCAGATAAACCGGCCCGTCCTTGCCCTGCGCATCGATCTGCGTCACACCAAAGCCGGCCTGACGCAAGGCATCGACCAGTTCGTCGTTCTGCCGGACGGTTATCACACGAATGATCCGCGTACCGATACCGATCAGACGCTCGACCTGTACGCCGACCAGCGTGCCGGTAGCGAAGCCCCCTGAATAGGCCAGCACGTAGATGGGATTCTCGCCGATCGAGGCCAGCACGCGACTGATCGCGAGGATGAAGATGGTCACCTCGACGAAGCCTATCGCCGCGGCAAGCCCCCCGCGACCGCGCACGGCCATTATCTGGCGTATCGTCCCGAGCGATACGTCACCGATTCTCATGAAAAAGACTAGGGCTGCGCCCCCGGCCACTTCCCACATCATCGACTCCATTCATTCCTGTCGGAAACCAATCGAATTTCCCGGACGGGATCATCTCGACACGACTACCCTTAATATGATATTTCCCATCTGATTTGAATACCTGGAGGGACTTTTCATGGAACACTCAGGCGGCGGTTCACGGCTTCTGCCGGAAAATGCTTACAGAAAACTGGAACCGGGGGAGACGTACAACCCGATCGTTCCGGCCGGCTCCGGAATGGCCGAGGTTTCGCCATGGTCTGTGATCATGGCACTGGTGATGGTCATCATCTTCAGCGCCGCCTGCGTCTACATCGCGCTGCGTGCCGGCAGCGGCATCGAGGCCGCCATACCAATCGCGGTCGCCGCCATCTTCTTCGGCAAGATCGGTTCCAGGAAGTCCTCCATCCTTGAAAACGTCATCGTCCAGTCGATCGGGCAGGCTTCCGGCGTGGTCGCGGCCGGTGCGGCGTTCGTGATTCCGGCTCTGTACCTGAATCAGGTCAAGCCGTCCTGGTGGCAGATATTCCTGGCGTGCTTTATCGGCGGAGCGCTCGGCGTTGCCTTGATAATTCCGCTCAGGAAGTACTTCGTCAAGGAACGGCACGGCGAACTGCCATTCCCCGAGGCTACCGCGGCTACGGAAATCCTGGTCTCGGGCGAATCGTCGGGCAGTGGCGCGGGCAAGGTCCTGCTGGCGTCGTTCGGACTTGGGGCCGCGTTCGACTTCATCGTCGAGGTCGTGCACGCCTGGAACCCGGCCATCACGACCAAGGTCGTCCTGGGCAAGGCCGGCGACTGGCTCTACAACTTCCGGCTCGAACTGAAGGTTCAGGCAATCGCCGCGCTGTTCGGACTCGGCTACATCATCGGCCCGAAGTACTCGGCCATCATCTTCTCGGGCTCGGTGCTCGGGTACCTGGTGATGGTTCCGCTGATCTACGTCATCGGAGCCGATGCCGGCCCCATTACATTCGCAGGCAACACCTACACCATCGGCACGATGTCCGCCGGTGACATCTTCGCGACATTCGTCAAACCGATCGCCATCGGCGCCATCGCGACCGCGGGCATCATCGGCCTGATCCGCATGAGCAAGATCATCCTGAAGTCGCTCAGCCTCGGGTTCAAGAGCATCGGACGCAAGGGAGTGGTCGAGGCCGCCGAGCGCACGCAGCTCGATCTCGCTCCTTCGACAGTGCTTCTCATCCAGACCATCGCGACGGTGGGCATGGGTATCCTGTTCTTCATCGTCTGCCTGACCCAGGGTTACAGCCTGGGTTACTCCGCCCTGTACGCCGGTATCGGGATGGTGATCTCGTTCGTGCTGTGCTTCCTGTTCACGCCGGTCGCGGCGGAAGCCATCGCGATCGTCGGAACCAACCCCGTCTCCGGCATGACGCTTGTCACGGTCATCGTCAGCTCGCTGGTGATGGCGGTGATCGGGCTGAAGGGACAGACCGGCATCTTCGTGACGCTGATCATCGGCGCCGCCGTCTGCACCGCGTTGTCGGTCGCGGGCGCCCTGATCTCGGACTTCAAGATTGGCTACTGGATTGGCGCGACGCCGCGTAACCAGCAGAAGTGGAAATTCCTGGGCCTGGCTGTCGCGTCGCTTGTCGTCGCGTTCGTCATCCCGGTCATGGACAAGGGGTACAACTTCCTGGTCGAGAAGGAAATCGCCCCTACCGAGATGGTCGAAAAGGTTGAGTCGCCGGCTGGATCTCCTGCTGGCGCGCAGGCCCAGGCGGCCCCGGCCCCGGCCGCGGACGCCGCGCCTCAGATCGTGTACGTCCCGAACGAAGACGTCCTGCCCGCTCCGCAGGCGAACATGATCGCGGCCGTGGTCAAGGGCCTGATGGAAGGTGGCGAACAGCCATACCTGCTGTACGCCATCGGCGCGTTGCTTGCCATCCTGATTACCATCGCGGGCGTGCCGACGCTGGCCTTCGCCCTGGGCATGTACCTGCCGATCGCGATCAACGCGGCCACCCTGGCCGGCGGCATCATGGCCTGGATCGTTGGACGCAGCGGAAAAACGAAAGAAGAGCGTGCCTCGCGGGCAAACCAGGGAACACTTATCGCGTCCGGCATGATGGCCGGCGCCGCCATCTTCGGCATCGTGGCCGCCGTGCTGCGCCTGGACTGGACCGGATACGCGATCAGATACCTGTCCATCGGCCAGACCTACGAGATCGCTCAGAACTCGCAGAAGATCGAGTACCTCAAAGGCACCGATGCCGCCTGGTTCGCCGGAATGCCGGGACAACTCCTCGGCATCGCAATGTTCGGTGTTCTGATGCTGGCGACGTACCTGCTGGCCAGATGGGGCGCCAACATGGAACGCAAGGGCAAATAGCCGGCACGAACACCCACAACCACGCCCCCTGATGGACTGAACACGGACAATCATGAATAACATCGAAACTCTCCCGCCTGTGGGCCAGACCGACCGCGAACTTCTGGACAGAGCGGCCGCCCTCCAATCGGCGGCGCGGGACACCATCGAACACCTCGGGCTGGAACGGCTCTGGAGCACCGTGGGACGCCCGGTTCTGGTGGGAGCCACCCGATTCGGCCTGATGAGAAAGCCCAACCTGGACTTCGAAATCTACGTTGACGCACCGACCGTCGAGGCCGGCTTCGGAGTCGTCTCCAGGCTGGCTTCGATACCCGGGGTCACGGAGGTCCGCTTCCTGAGTTTCATGGGAGTTGAGTCCGATCCCGGGCTTTACTGGCAGGTTTTCTATCGCGCCCCGGACGGCACAATGTGGGATGTCGACAACTGGCTGGTGCCATTCAGCCACCCGCACGCTGGAATGGCGGACGCCTTTGCGACCGCCATGCAGGCGACCCTGTCCGACCAGACGCGGGCAGTCATCATGCGGATCAAGACCACGATGCCGCCCGACTGCGGCGCGCGGGGAATCGACGTGTACCGGGCCGTTCTGGACTATGGCGTGCGGACACTTCCCGAATTCATGTCCTGGCTTGATGAAGCAGGCCCACGCGATGGAATCGAAACGTGGGTCCCAGGCAGACGGTGAGCAGATGACAAGTCCGGGCAGAATCATTATCGACGGTGATACGGTGCTGGATCCACTGGCGCTGTCCGACACCGACGCCATCTGGAAAACGATCGACAGCCAGCGTGAGCACCTCGGCCGATGGCTTCCCTTCGTCGAGATGACCACTGAACGCGCCTTCACGGAATGCTACGTGACCGCCGCGGTCGACGGGGCGACGCGTTACCTGGAACCACAGTTCGCTATACGCGTTGATGGCGCGTTCGCCGGACTGATCGGCTTCAGGAGCACCGATCGGGTTAACCGCAGGACCGAGATCGGTTACTGGATCTCGAAGGATTTCGAGGGTCGTGGAATTGTGACAAGAGCCGTGATCGCGCTGCTGAATCTGGCATTTTCGGACCTCGGCATGAACCGCGTGCAGATCCGTTGCGCCACGGGCAACGAGCACAGCCGCCGCATTCCCATTCGACTGGGGTTCCGGATGGAAGGTGTCGAACGAGACGGCGAACTGCTCTCCGGCGGGCAGTTCACCGACCTTGAGGTCTACGCGCTCCTGGCGCGGGAGTGGCACGCCCCGGGAATATGATGCGGTTCATCGGGTCGGTTCAAAGGCCCAACCCAATCAACATCTGGTGAAGATCCAGATTGAATGATTCAACCTGAAGCCTTACCCAGTCCGCCAGTTCATCATCCTCGAACTGCTTGAACCTGCCATAGTCAAGATTGAGCCACAGTTCGTTCTCAACGTTACCCGACAGGATCCTTGCCCTTGCGGAAAGGTCGGCTTTTTCGCTCCCTGTTCGGATGACCTCGACGACGATCCCCTGGTACTTCGTCAGGTCCTCGCGAGGCAGTTCCAGCCCGGACTCGACGGCCGGCGACTCCTGGAGGCCAGATGCAGCGGCATCGCCTTCATCCGATGGAAGCGTTTCGTCACCTTCGGCCGCCTCAACCTTCATTGCGCACGTTCTGTCGATCACCTTGACTCCCCGACCGGACAGCCACTTCATCAGGTCTACGTTGCCAGGCCAGTCGCCGACCACCGTCACGGTCTGAGGCTGGCGCCCCTCACCAGTCCTGGGCACGGGCTTTGCCCCTTTCTGGAAGGAGACGTCGGCGAAAACAACGTATGGGATGCCGGAGACCGGATTCTTTCCTTCGTCGATCCGGATTCCATTCCACCTGGTCCTGACCTCGGAATGGTATCGAGTCTCAACAAAGCTGGCTCTCGCCGAGTCGATGAAGACACGGCTCTTGCCGGGAACGAAACGAAAAGTGAAGCTATTTCCCAACCCAGGATGGTACTGCAGGTTCTCGAATCGTAGAGATACCACCGTGTAGCCGCGATTCACCGGCGGCTCCAGCGACGTGCGATCGAAACGCGTCCTGGTCAGCTTCATCCTGGATACCGTCCGATAATCCGGGGCCAACTCACCCTCAACGCGGATGAACTCGATGAAGTACTGATCCTGAAACGAGGCACTGCGCCACAGACCGGAAAACACCCTGCCGCTGAATGAAAAGCGTTCGAAAGTCTCGCCAAACTTCCACTTCTCAGACCTGGCCGGCTCGTGGGTGCGTCGGACCTGATCGGAAGGGTTCTCCATAACCCCCTCGTTGAAACTCTCGACCTCAAGAAAATCAACAATTGCCATTACCTCGAGCCCGGCAGCCAGACCGCCCGGGGGAACCGAGAGATCTGGCGCCTTGTCCGGTGGCGCGGCAACGACGTCAACGGATGCAACCAGAAAGACGAGGGTCCCGGAGAGAAGGCAGGCCAATCGACAGAGATCGTTCTTTGCACTGATGATCGACATTGCGACTCCTGTGAATGAGTGTGCAGACAGCCAGAAGATTAACATCCCCATCCGGCGTTGAACAACGATTGTTCGAGCATGGGCCGCACGCCCATGTTCCCGAAGGGCGAATTGTCATTCGCCCCTACGCCGGAACCCGTTGCCTGCCCGTGTAGCGGCGAATCACATTCGCCGTCCGGAAAGGGCGAATTGTCATTCGCCCCTAC
>CAZNJW010000037.1:0-13476 GCA_964573455.1 uncultured Anaeromyxobacteraceae bacterium
GCCTTCGTTTACGGTGTGTAAATCACTTCGATGTACTCGTACTTGGTTGCCTTCAGTGCTTGCGCCAAACCAAATGTCCCTATTGGAACCACAGCCGCTAATCCCACTGCAGTTGATGTCTATCGTGGGTTTCGGAGCCTCGATTGATCAGGGCCATCAGGCGTGGGTGGCGCAGTCTGCCGTGGGAACGGCGCTGGGTGTCCGGGGCAGGACCTTGGAGCCGGGAAGAAACATTCGAAAGCGGCATGAATCATGCCGGCTACACGAGTAATATCGGTGTCAGAATCGCTGACGTGGGCCACGGGCCCGGTAAAGGAGCGACACGATGCCCATCTTCCACTACTCGCTGCATGCGCGGTTTGCCAATGACTTCAGCTCGGGCGCGAATATCGGATTGCTGCTGTGGACTGAAGACAGCCTGCATTTCTTCGGGGTGGCCGGGGCCGAAGACATCGTCCAGAAAATGAACGAACGCATCGCCCTGATTCCTAAAAGGACAAGGGAAGAAGTCGCCGGTTTCGTTGAATACTACCAGACGCGTTACGGGGGATATTTCGAGTCGATTTCAAAGCCGCACAAGGTCACAGGCGATTCGGTCCAGGACGCGGCACGCAGAGCCGGCCGGCGATGGAAGCTGAAGCTGATAATCACTGATTCCGCCCCTGTCCCTGTGCCTGAACCTGACCCGGTCCCTGACCCAGTCCCTGACCCTGACCCTGTCCCCTCCACGCCCAAGATCGACCCCGTCCTCATTCAGGAACTTTTCCGGGCCACCGAAGACGGTGCCGAACTTCAAATCCAGGGGCGTGACCTCGCTGGCGGCGACATCGCGTTCGCGCTGGCGTACGGGGCCATCGGCAAGGACGCGGTCCTCGGCTATCTGCCGTTTCCATACAGTTTCAGCCACTATGCACGCGGCCGCTTCTGGCTTGATTCGGTCGAGCGCATTGACGGCGGATGGCTGGCACGCGGCCGCGACAACTGGAATTTCGAAGCAGGCACCCTTGAAATCACCATCCGTCCGGTCCTGGACCAGGAAATCCTCGACGCCATCTTCCTTTTCAAGTTTGGCCTCTCCGAAGAAGAAGTCAGGCTGATCGAAAGTCGCCTGAATTATCTCGGGTCGCCGCAGTACCTCTGATGGGCGCGCTGTTCATGGTGTCAGTGGAAAAGTGGCCTTGTAACCCCCAAATGGACACCTCAGTCAGGCTGCCACGGCAGCGCCAGAAAGGGCAAGCCTTTCGTAATCCACCGGACTCAGGTACCCGTTTGAGGAGTGCCTTCGTTTCCGGTTGTGAAACACTTCGATGTACTCGTACAGGTCTGGCCGGACCGCTTCCAGGTTGGTCCATTGGTTCTGGTAGACCAGTTCACGCTTGATCGTCGAGAAGGTGCTTTCGGCACAGGCGTTGTCCCAGCAGTCGCCTGCCCGACGTAAATTTAAAACGTGCATCAGCGACAATTACACTTGAGCATTTTTGCCCGGCGGCGAGACCGGGGCAGTGACCTTCATTCAGCGCTTCGATGGAATTCTTAATCCTCACTTCCACACGGTCTTCCTGGACGGGGTGTTCGAGTAAGGGCAGGACGGATCCGAAGACTACCGCGGATCGTCAGGTCCCAAATGTCCCGGTCACTTTTCCTTGAACAGTCACGGCGTGATGAATTCGCTCAATGTGGTTGATGCCATGGGGCCGTATCCGATCGGATTGAAAATGTGGACGTGCGACCAGTAAACACCGGCGTAAAGGGTCAGGAAAAGGTCGCTCATGTTCGGATCGCTTTGCGAAACACCGATTTGCCACAAACGAAAGGACATCTCGTCAGAAAGCCACATGTCGTATTCCAGCAGGTGATTGGTGGCATAGGATGGTTCGTCGGTACCAGCGCTGGTCATCAGAAGTACACCCGGGGCGACCACATGTGACCCCAACTGACCGGAATAACAGGTATCCACCGCCACAAACATCAAACGGTAAGCCCCGTTTGCCGACATTTGGCTTATCGTCTCCCCAAACTGCCGCGGATCGATTATTTCGACACCCGAAGCACCCTCGAGCGCCAGTCCCTCATCCTGGAATCCGTGGCCGGAAATAAAGACATAAACGTTGTCCTGGTTGCCGCTTTCCAGGACGTGCGGAAGGTTTGATGATTTTCGACCCTTCATGATTTCCAGGAAGTCCCCGGCGTCGATCCAGCTGGTTTTGTAGTCAATGACGACATCGCGAAACAGGTCCTCTCCGGGCACCTGATTCATCACGGCACCGTTAAACGGACTGTCGCCTTGCTTCGCCACATCCCCCTCCAATATCAGGATAATCCGTTCGTCCGGCACGCCGTTCTGTCGCAGCATCTGATAATGGGCCAGCACATCGGACTGATGCCGATAATTTGGCCATCCAGTCGAGAGTGAAACTAACAGAGCCCAGAGATTTCGCTTCGGAACGGTTGGCGTGTCCCCATGGTCCCCATACGCGTCCACCCCGATCTTTGAATCGGCCTGTTTGTTGGAAGAAGCCGCGCCGTTCTCTGCCGCATCGTGAAGGCTGGCCGTTATGGACAATGTGCCGGCCGACACCGTCCAGTGTCCGTAATGAGCTTCCACCGGTTCAATACCGTAGTCGGGATCAAAATCCAGGTTGCCGCTGGCACCGTTCAGATCAGGCAACGGCTGTCCGGCCTGGATCAACTCGATCGCTCGCTGGATTCCCGCGGCGTCCCATCCAGTGGCCTCACCCCGGCCGGCAGCAATTCTGGCCAATGACCGGGCCAGCGAGTCCCCGCCCTGGGCGTTCGACAACTGCAGCGCCAGCGCAAGCATCAGAACCGCGTCATAGGCATTCGCTGCATATGGTGGTGGCAGGGAACCTGTGCGGGCCATCCAGGCATCGTCAAAGAATGAAGCTGGCGGCGAGATCGGCGCCGTTCCCTCCATCCCGTCTGATTCCGTCGGCCACCCGGAAACAAGATCCGGGCTGTACGCACCGTCGGAATAGATAACCCTGGCCGTGGAGCCGTTGGCTTTCAATGCACGGGCGATACAGACGCCGTCTTCCGGGGTCTTTGCCACTGCGAACAACACGTCGGCGCCAAGTCCAGCCCCCATCCTCGCCGCCCTGGCGCAGTCATCGTTTTTTTGCGAATACTCGATGTAATCCAGAACGTTAAGTTGTAGATCAACCTCCTGGAATGCCAGGCCGCGTCGGAATGTTTCCCCGTAGCTACCCTCCGGGAAGAGCATTGCATAGGATCGTTCCGTGTCCACTTCCGCCAGTTCAAGCATCTGGTTCATCTGGGCAAAATCCGAAGCAACCGTTCGCCAGACATATTGCGGCTGGCCGGTTTCCCGGATGGAACTCGAGAACACGCGGAATAACTCTACAGATGTCGCAGCAGGCGAAATCATCGGCTTCCGTGCTGCCGTCAACCGTCTGCCGGCGCCAGATCGGCCCAGAATCGTATCGGACTGATCAGGCCCGATTACAGCGACAATCGAATTGTCGGCGATCACGGAATCGATCGCATCGTCAAGATCAACCTGGTTCAAATCGAACCAGACCGGCTGCGGGGCAAGTCCAGCGATGCCTCCGGCGATCTCGATATTTTCAAAGGCCAGGTCGATGGCTTCCCCCCAACCCGGGTCAGATGCGCCGCTCAAAGGCAGCAGAACTGCGATACGAACCGGCGAAGCTGTTTCACACCCGCCCACCGCCAATGTCATTATGAGCATCGGAAAAAGCATTACGGACAGGTATGATGATTTATCATGGATTGGCAATTCGAATTCCACAACGCCTCATTTTTGTCAAAAATTATCTTTTGACATCAAAATGTTGTAGCGCTATTATTCTCACTTGTCACTAACTACATGGTCAAGACATGTATGTGGGGTAAATGGCTTTAGTGCCAATTTATCCTTACATGTTGGCTTAGGAGGCACATCAGCCATGTCACGCAAGCATTCTAGTTTTCGGATTTCTCCCTTGCTCCTGGTATTGCTGCTGCCATTGGTGTTCGCGGCGTGCTCGGGCAGCAGCGGCGTCGGCAGGGTCCTTACGACCGACTATCTTTCCGGAGCTTTGGTTTGTCTGGATCGGAATGAAAACCTTCAGTGTGACGAAGGCGAGCCATCGGCTGTAACCAATGATCAGGGCGAATTCAACCTTTCGGAGCTTGGTCCCGACCTTAACGATTATCCAGTGGTGGCCGTTTCCGCGGCCAATACGGTGCTTGCCGCTACCGCTGATAAACCCCTGTGGCCAGTTGTCCTGGCCGCGCCTGCCGGCATGTCGGATCTGATTTCCCCGGCAACGTTGCTTCTGGCGGTCGCCAGTACACAGGATGGCGCCGATTCCCTGGACAAGATTGAATCCGACATTCAGGCGGACTTCGGCGTTCCGTCCGATGGTTTGCGCCTGGACTACGTCGCCGAACCTGGAAACGGGCGTCTTGCGGCTTTGTCGGCCGAGGCCTGGGGCTTCGTCGGGGTTGGACTTGCTGGCAACAACGGGGAACCGCCTTTGACCCAGGGCGAGGTGGTCCGCGAGTCAGTATCGCGCTTTCTTAGGGCGTCTGAAATGATCTCTGCGATGCTCGACCTGAAGGCGATGAACGACGAAATCCCCCCGGGAAATGCAGCCATCCGCGACAGGACGTACGTGTTCGGCGATGGAATGAGGCCCGCCGGGGCTCTGGACCTGCTCAGTGAAACCCCAATGCCGCTGGTACAGTGTGTCAACAAGGAACCAGTTGGTGGATGGGAATGGGAAGTCGTTGGCGCATCTTCCGACAACGTCGAATTCAGGGTTGTCGAGGAAAAACGCGACATGACAGAGCATCTCGATGTCGGCGGGAACATCGAACTCAGTGTCGGGCCGGCCTCTGGATCCCTTGAAGGTGGTTATTTGAAGGACACGGCCGACAGTACTAACAAAGTCTATGTGATGTACCTGCGGGACAAAACGTTCAAACAGTTTCGCATCAAGAATCTGGAATTGCCCCAGACCCGGATTGACCAGATCAATGATGACTACGACCTGTTCCGCAAGCAGTGCGGGGACATGGTGGCGGGTACGATGGTTTCAGGCGGCAGAATACTGGCGGTTCTTGAGATCCAGGCATCCAACGCATCTGAAAAGGAAACCATCACGGCAAAGTTACGTGGAACTTATAAGCCAATGAACCTGAAGGTGTCCGGTGACTTCGAGGACGCCATGAACGAAGTCAACAGCAAGTACAGCGTCGTTGTGAAAATAATGGCCAGAAATGGACAAGTCAATTTCAACCCTACCGAAAAGATGACCATAGAGGATCTTCTGAAGACAGTTGAAACATGGAACTGCAGCATGCTGCAGGCGGAATGCAACGTGGAAATGCAGACTACCGGCGTTACCGACTGCACGACCATCTGGAACTGGCCCGAAGGGTGTACGCCTCCAACGGAAAAGACCCTGGATGTGGCCACGGCGGCAACCAGTTACTCATACAAATACATCTATTCCCCATATCTTGAACTCGCCACGGGCGATACTTCCGCAATGGTCGAGGCCAAGAATCGTATGGACTCATATGTCAAAAAGATTAACGCGTACAGGACACTTTACTCAAAGATAGATGCAAGTAATAATCCGAGCAAGGCTGGCAGTTACAAGCTCTGCCAAAGTGGCAAGAGTCCCAGTGGCGCTGACAAGATTGCGATCTATGCTGACCTGCCGACCCTTTTGGAGGAAATCAAGGCCGCTATTGATCTTCTGGATATCACCGCCACCACATGCGCACAGGGCCCGGATTCCACCGGCAAGTACAGATGCCCCGAGATAAGTGAGACCGATTCGAACCCACCGTTCTCTCCGGGCGTCCTGGCACGTATCCGTGAAAACAGGATCAAGGCCTGTGGCTCTGCCGAGGGGGACGTTCTGGACGCTGAAAA
The DNA here is from genome assembly GCA_964573455.1 of uncultured Anaeromyxobacteraceae bacterium. Classification (GTDB taxonomy): domain Bacteria; phylum Myxococcota_A; class UBA9042; order DTJE01; family DTJE01; genus JAGOFO01. The sequence continues at coordinate 5,930 of CAZNJW010000037.1, forward strand.
GAGCGACCCAATAAGCCTTGGTAAGTTTGCCTTCCAGACCGCTACTGTCTGGCCCAGGAACTGCAAGGAAGTCCATGAATCGGGCGAGTGGACGGATGGTCGTTTCACCGTTTACCTTGGTAACGACTCGGACAAGTCTTATGAAGTATGGTGTTCCGGAATGGAAAGCGGCGAGCCTGAGGACTGGTTGATGCTGAAGCAGATAAGTCCGCTTTCCGAAAGGCCGACATACAATTTCGCCTCGATGTACAATCTGGTCTGTAAAGATGACGCCGCGTCTGGCGAGGGTTCGCAGTCTGCCAGCAAACAGGATCTGATCACCGTATTCCGGCGGGTGAAGATCCTGGCTTCAATGGATCATATTTCCATCGTTCAGGACAATGAACCGGATCTGACCGCCGGCAAGACGATGGGGGATTACAGCGACTTCCTGCAGGCCAAGGGCGGCCCGGCCATAGTTTCCGGTTCGACCGATGTGGAAGATGCCCGTTACTCCAGTTTGTTCGCAGAAGTTCAGTTATCGGGGAAGGCGACCGAGGTCAAGAAGACTGATGGAACATATGAGGTTCCCTACGGTGCGAATATCAGCTTGAAGGGCACATCCTTCCACTTCAAGCCTCACGGTGACCCCCAGGGCCGTGACGTCAAGTTCACATGTCAGATCGGGGAAGATGCGACACCGATCAAGATTAACGCACAGCCGAATACTGGCGATGCCGCCTTTTCTCTTGCCCAGGCTCAGGACGCGCATCTGCTCTGGCTCCAGTCACAGACCGAGGAGGCAGATATTCTTGGCAGGATGCAGTCGTATGGTGTCGGAACCGCTTGGCTTGGACTCAGGAGGGCAGTGGATTGCTCTGAAAGCGACGCAAGCTGCATCGGTCCAAACGAAAGCTGGGTTAGCGGGGAATCGAAACCTTACTATCGCTGGGTCGGGGCGTCGTATGCCGTTCTGGGTACTTACAGCAACTGGCTTCCAGATGCATTCGAGTCCAGTGAACCCGGTGATTGTGTCGAGCTTGTCAATGATGGCGTGAACTCGGGCTGGCGGCCCGCAGCCTGCTCTTCGTCGGCGCCGGTGATAATCGAACGCGACGTCGCCACGTACTGCGAAGCAAGTCAGATAACCGACACCAATCAGGGCATCATCGAGGCCCTGGACGGCAACGTTGTCAACCCGATGGCAATCAAGGGGTTCAACCTGAAGGTTGACGGCCAGACGGGTGGGTACTATTTCATTAAACCCATTGGGGATATCAGGCTCTACCATGACTCGGACATCGAGGCCGGCGATGTCGTGGTTCCAGCACCGTAGTTTCGCAGTTGTGAGCCCCCACGATGTATTGGAACGCGTCAATGCCGGTTTTGTCCGGTCCGGATATGGGGCTCCTTGAATCCAGGCGACGATGCGCCCTGCCGGGGCGACCGAAGGGCCGGCGCGCACGCATGATTCCCCTGCTGATGCTGGTTGCGACGTTCATCCAATGCGGTGACCCAACCCTGGATCAGATCTCCGGTATCGTTCTGATGGCTCGCCCCGTCCAGGGTGCGTCTGTGTGTCTTGATATCGACGCCAATCTTCAGTGCGGCGAACATGAACCCTGGGCAACCTCTGATTCAGAGGGGCGATTCGTTCTGGACAGGCTGGAGCCGGGCGATGACATCTCAAGGGCCATTGTAATCGCAAGTGTTTCCCCTGATGGCGACGGCGAGGAGTTCGGCGCAGGTGCGGTCAGACAGCTTCTGCTGTTGTCCCTTCCAGGACGCGTCCAAGTCGTAAGTCCGTTCAGCACACTTACAACCTTGTGGATGTGGGGCAGCGGACAGTCGAACCCGGAAGATGCGTGGGCTTTCATACGGGATAAGATGGACTTTCCGCAGATGAACGATGCGGATGGGGACTATTCTGAGTCCAGTGACGAATGGGACGTGGCTGCGCTTCTGCTCGCGTCCCTGATGTTTGAAGCCCGGGCCCAGGAGGTGTCCGGCAACTGGAGGTCCGTCAAGACTGCCCTTTCGAACAGCGCCGTGGCAATCGTCGAAAACAGTGACAGCTTCAAGGCGGCGTTGGCGCAACTTGGTGAAATATCCCCTCCGGTCAACGCCGGAATCGATGATCTGGCCTTCAGGGAACTTGCACTGCCGGAAGCGCCCGGTTCAATCGGGACGGGATTCGACTCGGATGACTTGAGCGCGTTGACACAGGCAAGGGCCGTGCGATTCGCCCCGGACCTGGCCGTCGCGTGCAGAAACGAGACTTCAGTTTCTTTCAGTTTCGTGGAATCGGACAGCGAGGTGTGGAATTCATTGAAGGTGTCAGCCAGGGCGACCCTTGATCTTAAAGTCGCCTCTGCTTCAGGTTCGGTCGAGTACTCGGAGGCCGTTGACGAAAAGAAGCAGGAAATCAATTTGTCCCTGGACATGGTTTTTGTTGGTTGTGAGTATTCCGGCACCAGTTTTGAACTGGACGAGAAGCAATTGACGAAGGTCAGTTCGACGGGAAAATACGAGCCGGCGCCCGCTCTTTTCCAGCAGCATTTCGATGACTTCCACAGGAAATACGGTGACCGTTTCTTAAGCTCGGTTACAACCGGCGGACACTTTAAGGCAGTACTGAAGATCGAGGCCGGTTCGCGGGAAGAAAAGAAACGCTTCAAAATTGCCATTTCGGCCACGGTGCTGGGGATAAAGATCTTCAGCGCCAGCTATACAAAGGCCATGAACGACCTAATTGGCCATTACAACGCAACCATCTATTACTATGCGCCCAACACCGGCGGGACAAGGATTCCGGCTTTGGAATGGGGCCAGGTCCAGAATGCCGTTGATGCGTTCACGTCCCACATGAACTCACCCCGTTGTCATGATCCCAGTACCTACCGGGCCTGTCCGTACCTGCTTGCCAACTATTCCGATTATGGGGCGATCCTGTCAACGGTTCCCCCGGAGTACCTTCTGAATAGAGACAGACTGTACACACTGGAGGCGCTGGGCCGCGAAGCCGTCGCCCTGAACGATGTTCGGGCAGGGATCAGTCAAATCAGGCTGGATCCTTCGCTCTATAATGATTTTGAACCCGCCAATCTGGACGAAATTGAATCCAAGACGGTATTCAGCCAGGCAGCGCTTTTGACGTCCTACAATCGCTGCAAGGAAAGCGCGTCGTACTGCACTACCCATCCGCTGGACGAATCCGGCACCGCCAGCAGCCTGGCCAGTCGATTGCCCAGGCCAAGACTGATCTGGCCACAGTCATGCACGGATCTGAAGGAATCGGGACTGCTGGATGGAAATCATGTGCTTTACTTTGGTGGCGATCCGGGACTCCCTTACGATGTCTTCTGTCAGGGTATGGCGACACCGGAACCGAAAACCTATCTGGAATTGGGCACGATCAGCCCCGTCTCAATGACTCCGTCCTACAACTACTCGCGTTACCTTGGTGTTCCCGCTGCATCCGGTGAATACCTGAACGCGGTCCTCGTGTTTCACAAGATTCTGATTATGCCGCTGCCGACAGGGATCGCGATTATGCCGGGGCAGACTTCGTTCGTTAATTCGACCGCAGGCAACGCGATTGACATCCTGTCCGGGTTCCACAACGGTTTGAGTTTCGGCCCCGGTCTTGCAATTCATTTTATCGGGCCGGATAACCCGGGAATAATGGCCAACATCGACCTGACCGGAACCGCCCTGCGGTTTGCAGGGACAAATCAGTTCGGCGTGGGAAACGGCGGCGGGTCCAATCTGACAGTGCTTTCCGACGACGGCAAACGGCTAAACCTGATTCTGACAATTGATGAGGGTGCCGAAATGACATGCAGGGAGATCCTGCCAACGGGTGATTTTCTTCTGGAGTACGACGTTGCCTCACCATGAGCCAACCGTTGTTGGTGACTGGCGGGCCAGGCAGATGCTCTTCGTTGGGAACGGAGAAGCGGGAGGAGACAATGAATATGAAGAAACTGGTACAGACCGCGCTGTTGCTGACGTTTGTCTGGGGAATCGCCGGGTGCGGTAACGGCCCGGAGGATCTTGAAGACGTAAGCGGCGATAACGGGCAGTCCCTGGATGCGATTGAAGATATCGCCACGGACTCGATTTCAGACGCAAACGACACAGTGCGGCCGCCAGACGTCGAGGATGATGGATGGCTTGACGCGCTGCCGGACACGCCGCTTGACGCGCTGCCTGACACGCCGCCTGACACGCGGCCGGATGCGGACGAAGATGTTGCCGACGCGCTGCCAGACCCGGGCGAAACGAACCCCGATTCAATTGATGATGTGCCGGATTCCTTACATGACCAGGACGAGCCATCCGACGTGGAAATCGAAGACGGCTCGGACACGGTCCAGGATGCCGACATCGGAATTTGCACGCCTTCCTGTGATGAAATGGAATGCGGCGATGATGGATGCGGCGGCAGTTGCGGGGAGTGCCTGGTTGGCATCTGTCTGGCCGGAAGATGCCTGACTGACATGACCTGCGCGCAGTTGCATTCATGTATCACAGATTGTGTCGACGAAACCTGTGCTGACGGTTGCCTGGCGCTGGGTAACGAACGGTCGCTTGGCCAGTTTCAGCGTCTGCGGGATTGTGCCGCTGCGTTATGTAACCCGCTTGACATCGAATGTATCAACACTGTGGCCTTGTCAGATTGCATAGAGCCGTATTACGCGTGCGTCACAGACAAATGCGATCCAGTCTGCGACGGAAGGAATTGCGGCACCGACGGTTGCGGCGGAACATGCGGTACCTGTGACGATCATTTTGTCTGTCTGCACGGGCACTGCAGTTACGTGCCCTATTGTGGAGATGGCACCTGCGATTTGACCGCCGTCTATAATGAGGATTGTGGCAGTTGTCTTTTAGATTGCCCCTGCGGCTGCGGTGAAACATGTCAGGGCGCGGTTTGCGAATTCACCGCGTGTGACGGCCGTGAATGCGGCGATGATGGCTGCGGCGGCTACTGTGGAAGCCAGTTCTGCGAAGAACATTATGGATGCAGCGATGGTATTTGCGTTTGGGTTCCTGAATGCGGGAATGAGGTTTGCGAATCCGATTCTGGTGAAGGTTGTGCCACGTGCCTTGACGACTGCCCATGCGGCTGCGGTGAAAACTGTCAGGATAACGCATGTATATTTGCTGCCTGTGATGATCGGGAATGCGGCGACGACGGCTGCGGCGGAAGTTGCGGCGAGTGTGACGATCATTTCGTCTGTGAACTCGGCAAGTGCCTTTACGTACCGTACTGTGGTGACGGGACCTGCGACAAGACGACTTTCTACACCGAAACCTGTGGAGACTGTCCGGATGACTGCGGTTGCCACTGCGGCGAAACCTGCGCGAGTGGCATATGCACCTTCACTGCCTGCGTTGGAAGGGAATGTGGCGCCGATGGTTGTGATGGAAGCTGCGGGGATTGCGGCCCCTGGGAAGAGTGTGGGGTGGACGGTGTCTGCGCTCTGACCATCGGCATGGTCTGGGCGACTGTTGAAGCAGGTTCATTCTGGATGGGATGTGCGTCTGGGGATGCAGAGTGTAATGGAAATGAAATTCCAAGACATAATGTTACCCTTAACCGTTTCAGGATTATGAACGCCGAAGTCACAGAAAATCAGTACTTGCAGGTAATGGGAAGCCTGCCGGGGGGCATCACGACACCTCCGACACAGGAAGGGTTGCCAGTCGTTGGTGTGTCATGGGCACAAGCCTGGAGCTTCTGCCAGCAGATAGGGGCGCGTCTTCCGACGGAGGCCGAGTGGGAGTACGCGGCCCGCGCAGGCATTGATGAAGTTTATTCCTGTGGTGCCAATGCTTCCTGTCTGGATGCCACCGCCTGGCACAACGGGAATTCGTCGATTGAAGGCACTTTGACCAGGCATGCGATACGTCAGATGGAGCCGAATGACTGGGGCCTGTATGACATGGATGGAAACGTGCAGGAATGGGTCAACGATTGGTTTGATTCCAGTTATTACGAAAGAAGTCCCGTGACAGATCCGACAGGTCCGGAAACTGGATCGTTGAAATGTATCCGTGGAGGTAAGTACGACGAGCTGAGTACGCAAATGCGTAGTTCAGTTCGCTGGTATGCCGATCCGACGTATACCGACGTGACCCGGGGCTTCCGATGCGTGCGGCTTCAGTGACGCTTCTGTTATCCCATTCGGGTTGACACGAGTCCGGATGACCTGCCCCCAAATGGAGACATCTTGAAATGGTCGTCTTGCCTTCGGGCCGCCTCTTCGCGCCCCCCTCACCCCCTGAACACATTTGTCCGGTGGTACTCCAGTAAGTCCTGATCGGGCAGGAAGCGTCTGGGCAACGTGATCTGGCGGCCCTCGTAGTCGCGGAAGAAGCGGGGGGCGGCGGCGATGTCGTCCCACGCCAGGACCGTTTCGCGCAGGCGCGGGTGTTTCATCTGGCTGTCATAGGCCATGCCCCAAATGACCGCATTGCGCACTTGTCACCCTAAAACTTGACTGCAAGTATCGTTATTGGTAATAATATTACCAGTTAAAGCGCTTGACGCCAAGTTGGGCCATCATGTGGGTACGTGACTTCCTGGCGACACACCCGGTGTTCACGGTGACGGACTTCCAGCATGCCCACCGGGAACATGGATCCGCGAACTGGCAGACAGTCAATTCGCTGCTGGCATACCACGTCCGCGAGGGCAATATCCTGCGCATAAGGCGGGGGTTGCTGGCTGCGGTTCCTTATGGATACACGCCTGAATCCGTGCCAGTTGACCCCTTTCTGGTCACGATGGGCCTGTCGAATGATGCCGTCGTTGCATTTCATGCGGCGCTGCAATTTCATGGGTGCGCGCACACGATCCATAACCGTTATCAGTATCTGACATCGGCCAGGCGGCGCCCCTTCCAGTTTCGCGGCCAGGAGTTCGTGCCCGTGACTGGCGGGGTTCCCGACTGGCATACGGGAATCGATCACGGCGTCGTCGAACAGCGCCACGCCGGCGCCCTCGTCCGGGTTACCACGCTGGAGCGGACCTTGGTGGATGTGATGTCCATGCCCCAGTTCGGGGGCGGGTGGGAAGAGATATTCAGGTCGCTGGGGTTCATCGGGTTTCTGGATATTGACCGCGTTGTCCGGGACGCCGCCCAGCGTGATTCCTTGACCGCCGCCAGGACAGGCTTCTATCTGGAAGGCCGTCGCGATGAACTTGGGGTCGACGAAACCAACCTGGCGCTTCTTCAGGAACGATCCCCCCGGCAACCTTGGTACATGGGGCCGGGCCGTCAAACGGGCGGCAGGCTTGTGAAAAGATGGAACATGATCGTGCCCGAAACGATCCTTGAACGGCTCTGGGAGGAGCCGATGTGAATCTGGTACGTCAGGACGTTCAATCCGTCGCCGCCAACACAGGTTTTCCTGAAAATGCCGTCGAAAAGGCCTTGCGCCTGATGGGGCTGTTGAAGGCAATGTCCCTATACAGCGGGCTCGACGGCCGTTTTCTTCTGAAGGGCGGCACGGCCCTCAACCTTTTCGTCCTTCGACTGCCGCGCCTGTCGGTCGAC
>CAZNJW010000037.1:13576-22754 GCA_964573455.1 uncultured Anaeromyxobacteraceae bacterium
TCGGTCGACGACATCCAGTTCGACATGCAGGAAATACACTCTAATCTGCTGCCGGTTCTTTCCTGCGCGGTTGCGCCGGATAGGTTCGATCTTCAGGGATGGTCCCGGGGGCTGGTCGATGAATGCCGGGAACGGATGTCCCAACTGCTCCCGCTTCCGGTTGAACATATTGAATTTCTGGAAATGTTGAACGATCACGGCCAAATTGCGCCGGAACTCGTCACATCCGATGCTGGGCTGCGTGCCGTGCTTCGCGACCACCCGATGATGAATTGGAAGGCTTCAAATGTCAGGGCGTTCCACAAGACGCGTTGATGATTGGAGGCTGAATGATCTGCCTCCCAAACCCTGCCTGTCAGGAAGAAGTCCAGGTGCTTTCTTTCATTTCGTCAAATCCGGCCCGGAACGCACGAACGGACGTAGGTTTCCTGGGCCAGGGTCTGGATTGTGCCGGGGCGCGCCTTTCTGACGGCCAGGATTGCGTCGTCGGGGGACATGCCGAATTCGACCAGCAGCCGCGCCGTGAACAGCCCGGTCCGCCCAAGCCCGCCCAGGCAGTGGACGCAGATGCGGTCGCCGTTGCGAAGGGCCGCGCGGACGATGGGCCCGTTGTCCCGCCACAGGCTTTCCCATCCGGCATCGGGCACCCCCATATCCCTGATCGGAAGCTTCACAGGCTTCATCCGTCCCGCGATTGCGGACTCGATGTGGTCAATATGGACCATGCGGTATTCGAATTCCTCGATCAGGTTGACCAGCATGCTGGCGCCCCATTTGTGAATGACATCCAGGTCCGCTTCGAGATCCCGGTTGTGGACACCTGTCATTCCCCTGTATTTCTTGCCCGGGCACAGGGTCATGCCTATCAGCCCGTTCGTCCCTGGAACCTTCACCGAGTCGATGCGAAGCGGATTGTTGATGCTGTTCTTCACCATGATGCCCGCACTATACCTGACCCGCCCCGCAGGGACAATCCCGCCCGAACTGGACAGAACTATTCCGTGGCGACGTGAAAACGGAACGGAATCAACTTCTTCACGATCGACATCCATCTGGAATACAACGGCCATGAAAGACTCCAACCATTGGTTGGAGAAATAGCCTGGGCTCACAACTCCATCCAAACTGAAGGGGCAACTGCCCGATCCCGAACAGATCAGCGCCTTGCTGGACGAGATTGAGGATTAGGGGCGCGGCAGGCGGGCCCGGCACAACCATCCCGAGTTCCATTGAACACACCGTAAACACAACTGGTTTGTGCGGATTGCTGTTTCCGGAATGCGCGTTTCGGGGTAAAACTTGTACGACTCTTTTTCAGTCAGGGGGACGATCATGATGAACTTGCGAAAAGCCTTTGCCGTGGCGGCGATGCTGCTGACGGCGCCCGTTGTGTGGGGCTGCGGCGGGGATGAGGTCTGCGTGGACTGCGCGCCGGGCACCGGCCTGGTCAGCATCCAACTTGGGCTGACGTCTGCCGACATCCTGAGGGTGGCGGCTGAAGTCAGCGGCGGGGAACTGGACACACCGCTGGTCCAGGACCTGACCATCAACGCCGGGCCGCCGCGCACAGCCACGGGCAGCTTCGCTGACGTGCCCGCGGGAACCGGCTACACGGTAACGTTGCAGGCATTCCCGGCACTGGTCGGCAATGCCGAAGACACTGTCGTTATTTACCAGGGCACGACCACTGTTGACGTGGAAGACGGTCTGACCGCCACGGCCGACATCACGCTGAACCCGGTTTACGGCGACGTGACTTTCACGGCCACCTTCCCGGCCGGGGACGCCGACATCGCGGACGTCGATTACGTGCAGGTCACGGTCACCGGCAACCGCATCACGCACGATCCTGTGTTTTACCTGACCCTGAACGTCCCTGGCGAAGTCGCCACCGGCGTCATTGAAAACATTCCGGTGGGTGACGCGCGCACATTCACGGTGGCGGCCTTCGACGCTGCCAATGTGAAGCTGTTCGAGGGCGCCGGCGCGAATGGCGTGACGGAGGTCGGCGAAAGCGTTACCGTCCCTTTAACTAATGTCTCGCCGGCCGCCGGCTCGATCGCCGTTACCGGCACGTTCTGCGAGCCGGATTGCTCGGTCGCAGAGTGCGGCAACGACGGCTGCGGCGGTTCCTGCGGCGGCTGCAAGGCGGGGGCCACCTGCGAATCAGGACTCTGCTTCACGCCGGTAAGCTGGTGTCGCTACCAGTTCCCGACCATTGTCACGGCCACCGCTGGAGACACGGTCACGTTTTATGGCTGGGTGTACCACCCGGGCATCACCGACCGCAGCACGGGCGTGGACGTGGACGCACGGCTTGTGGGCCAGGTCGGCCTGGGCGGCGACGGCACCAACCCGGCCAGCGACGGTTCCTGGACCTGGTACGCAGCCAGCGCCAACACGGGGTGGGTCGGCACCGGCGGTGACGTAAACAACGACGAATACCAGGCCAACGTGCAATTGAACACCACTGGCACTTTCGACGCGGCGTACCGGTTCAGTGTGGACGGCGGTCACAGCTGGACGTACTGCGACGGCGGTGACGAGGGGGCCGCCAACGGCTACGACCCCGTCAACGCCGGGAACATCACCGTCAACTGACGCCGGGTTTCACGGATGGTGCTGCCCGGGTCCGTTTCCGGCTGGTGATTGCGCCCTAAAGCTTCATGCGGACCAGCTCGATTAACGGCGAATGGACGCTGCCCAGGTAGCCAGACCGTATCAGGCCGACGTAGAGATAGTCGCCAACAATCTTCATTGAACCGAGGTGGTAGTAATAGTCCTCGCCCGGATCCCCGACCTCTATCAGGTATGGGATCGTCTCGGACGGCGTGATCTTGTAGACGATGAAGACATTGTCCTCCGTCGTGCCGACCCCGTAGAGGCTGCCGTCCGGCCCGAAGCGCAGATTTTCCGGCCTCACCCCTTCCGGCACTTTGGCGAATTGAATATCGGGTTCGACGGTGTTGCTGGCCTTGTCCATGCGGAAGGTGCTGACTACCAGAGTTTTCTGCTCCGGCACCGAGTAGTCGGGCCAGACCCACTCCGTGCAGTTGGTCAGGAAATACCAGGAGTCGGCGGTCTCGAAGCTCACCGGGAGCGGATGGGATCGGGAATGCAGGATCCCCGGGCTGGGCGAGGTGGGCAAATCCCCGTCGTTGGTCATGTCTGGCCAGGTCAGCATTTCGAGCTGGTAATAATTGAAGCCGTCCTCAAGTGGCGAGGGCAGGGGATTGCTCTTGCTGGTCCTGGCAAGCTGGTAGCCGAGGTTCTGGTATCTGAGGAGCACGTAGCCTGTGTAGTCGCCGCCTTCACTGCTGAATGCACTGGTATAGATGCTGCAGTTACCGGTGGTGTTCTGCATGTTCATGTGGGCGTCCCATTCCCCGGTGGCGTAGTTGTAAACCCGCAGGACGGCCATCGTAGTCCCCTGGTATTTCCATGATGTGTTGAAGCTGAAGCTCTTGTCGGCGGCAATCCGGGCGTCGTCACAGGTGCTGCCGTGCAGGTACCGATCCAGCACCGTGCTCAGCGTCGTCCCGTCCTTGGTGTAGTATTCGACCGTGTTTTGATCCGACTGCACCACGTAGAACTTGTCGTCGATGTACCTGGAGTACAGGGGCATCTGCCAACCGAGTTTCAGCGTATTTGTGTCGGGATAGACCATTTCCGTGGCGCGGCGTTTCGCGAGATCCCAGCGGGCGAAGGTGGGGTAGTTGGGAGGGACGCAGTTCGCAAACCACACCTCGATGCTGCCGTCTTCGACGAAGAGGTAGTCCATCTCAGGGCAGTTCATGTTGACGTCGCCCACGTCGAATATGCCCATCGATTCCCAGGGGCTGTCGGACGCCAGGAAGGAAGGCAGCGTCTGTTCCTCCCACTCTGTTTCGGTCGGATCGCAGGACGACAGGAATGCCGCAATTGTCAGCAATGACAAAGTGAATTTCTTCAAGGTCAACCTCCATTGATGCGACGGTTGCCGACCGTCGGAATGCCGTTGCCCGACTCAGGTGCGCACGCAGCGAGCCCCGATATCCTCATGGTCGGAGGCGGACCAGTTCCACCCGCGTTCCGAATTTACCAGCATGGGCAACAGAATCTTCTGCCAATAGTACACTGAACTTTCACGGCGGCACGAGTAGATCCCGCACGAATCATCGTCATGATTATCCTGCAATAGCCAAGGAAGACAGTCAGAACAGGTTGATCACTTCCACGCTGATGACGATGCGCGCCAGTTCATTCTGGTGTGTGAATTCGTGGTTGGTCAGCTCGACCTGCCCCTGGTACGTGATAAGCGCGTCGTCCGTGTCGAAGATGCCCGCTGGTTCCTGCACGTTGAAGCGCGGGTAACTGTCGACTTCCAGGACTTCCGCCTTCAGCCAGAGGCTGGTCATTTCATCGAATATCGGCCCAGCGTATATGACCTGGTCGGGATAGGTCTTGATTGTCTGGATCACGGGGAACATTTCCGGCGTACGGTATTCAAGCAGGCTTTCGCTGATCAGCGGGTCGCGACCGAACGTGTCCGGCAGGTACGGGCTGTATCGTACCTGGTGTTCCACAATCACTTCCGCTGGCGGCGGGTCGGTCAGCGTGGAACCCTCGAGGTCGTCGAAGATCTCGATTTCCTTCAGTTTGATCACGACCTTCCTGCTGTGGAACAGCGTGGCCGTCGCCAGCGCGACCGACGATTCCGCGTCCGGGACCGCCATGTGATCCACGTATACGTACGAATGAGTCGGCTTCACCGCTGTGCCGTCGGGAGCGTGGAACGCGTTTTCATCCGATATGTCGTGGAAGTACGTGTCCAGCGTGTACATGATGCCATCGTTCGGTTCGTCTCCGGGGTTATTCAGGTCCAGCAGTTTGATGTTCAGCGCCTGGGCGACCCGCGGGTCGTCCCCGCAGACGTGATGAATCAGCATGTTGTTCAGGTACGGGCTGTTTGCCTCGCGCAGCTTGTGGTCCCACGCCGCGGCCTCGTCCGTGACGAAATCCGGGTTCATGACTACGAAGTCTCCCTGACCAAGCCCGAAGAGCTCGGCCACCTCGCGCACGCTGCTGTTGTCGTAAAGGCGCGCCAGCCTTGCCCCGGCGATGACGCCGGCGCTGGTGAACCACCTGACGAAGCGGTTTTCACCCGCAAGTCCCAGTAGGTTGTTTTCCATCATGTAACGCGAAATCAGGCAGCCGTATGAGTGACAGGCCAGGTTCACGTGGGTGGCGCCGGTCTGGTCAAGTTTTCGCCTGATGTACATGGCCGTGATAAGTGCGTAACGATGCAGGGTGTCTGCGCCACCCAGGGGGTACTTTTCGATTTCGGCGATCTGTTCCGGAGTAAGCCAGTCAGCAGGTGTGTTGCCGAAGTATTCGAACTTCGCGATCTGGTTCGGTTCCGTGCGAATGCCGTCCGAACAGGGCTTTTCGACGCCGAACCAGCGCATGTCTTCAAGGATGCCGCCGCAGCCGCGTTCGCGGCCATACTGTTCTTCGTCCGGGTTCGTGTTGGACCAGCCGTGGACCCAGATGCTGATTGTCGTGTCGTTGTTGTATTCCTTATTGCCGGTCATGACCGGCGGCGAGCCGCAGTCGGCCGGGCACGCGCCATCGCCCTCGCACGGGTCGCAGCATCCGTCCGCGCAGTCCTTCCAGCGATCCGGGTCCAGGATCGGCCCGATGCAGACGCCGGCGACGCACAGGCCGCCTGGACATGTTTCGGGTTCGGCCGTCTTGCACACGTAATCAAATGGTTCGGTCGAGGAACAGTCAATCGGCGTTTCCCAGCAGGTTTCCGTTGGCGTGTCCTGCTGCGGCGTGTCCTGCTGCGGGGTGTCCTGGAGAACCGCGTCCGCCGGGACGTCGCCAATCAGATCGTCGTTGCCGGAATCGATCGGCTGTAGCTTGTCGGGCCCGATTGCGTCCGGAAGGACGGTGTCGCGGGCCGAATCGGGCATCGCCGCGTCGCTGACGGAATCGTCCTGGACGTCGCCTGTCGAAACTTCGGCGTCATCCGTGCCGACATTGTCGCCGGACAGGTTGGCACCGCATGACAACGTCGCCGTGATGACGCAGGACAGAATTATGACAAACGAAATCTTCATGCCACACCCGACTTGACCCTTGACGGCGTAAGTATACGACTGTCTAAAGGATTTGTGCACGACAACGGGCTGCTCGTTCAGGCCTGGACGTCCGGGGTCGGGATACCCGGGATGGACTCTTGTCCGTTCCGGTGCTGCCGTGTCAAGATTGGACGACAAACTATTTTCAGGCATACAGAGTCGCGGGACCCGCGGTTTTTACGAAGGAGGGAACATGAACAAACCGAATGGCATCGTCACGCCGAGACTGGTGATCATGCTGCTGATGGCAGTTGTGGTCATGCCGATGCTCCCACTGCTGATATCCAGGCAGTGGAACTGGATTGAAGCCTGGGCATATGCCGGTATCTGTGTCTTCGGCTTCGTGATCAGCAGGTTTATTGCGTCCAGCAGGAATCCGGGACTTCTGGCTGAGAGGGCTCGGTTTGGCCAGCAACCCGACGCGAAAGAATGGGACAGGAAGATGACGATGCTGTTGACGTTAGGGGGGCTGGTAATCCAGCTTGTACCGGGGTTCGACAGGTTGAATGGCTGGTCGCCTGAATTCGCCGTGCCATGGACTGTTGCCGGGTTGATCCTGGTGGTGTCGGGGTATGTCCTGGCATCTTACGCCCTGATTGCCAACAGGTATTTCTCCGGAATGGTCAGAATACAGAATGACCGCGATCACGAGGTGGTTTCCTCGGGTCCCTACCGTCTGGTTCGTCATCCCGGGTATCTTGGCGCCGCGGTGACATACGCCGGCATACCCTTGTTCCTTGGTTCATTGTGGACGCTGATACCAGTGGCACTCACGATAGGCGTCCTGGTCATGCGGACCTCGCTTGAGGATCGCACGCTGCAGGCCGAACTGGCCGGCTACCGGGAATACGCGCAACGGACACGGTATCGTCTTTTTCCAGGCATCTGGTGAGTCTGACTTCCACGTCCGCCGGATTCTGGAGGCGAACCAGTCATGCATTGGTGGCCTGGTCGATTTATTGCCTGGAAATCCCGACCAAAACAGGAGTAAAAGGTCGCCAGGGAATCAGGAGTCACCAAATTGGATATTCCAAGAATTTTTAACATCACTGAAAGCGCCCATCGCATCCACAATCCTTTCACACCGGACAAGCTGGTCGCACTGGGAGCGGCGTTGCGCATGGAACCCGGGACGCGCGTGCTGGACCTGGGAAGCGGCTCGGGCGAGATGCTGTGCACATGGGCGCGAGACTACGGAGTACGGGGTGTCGGGGTCGACTTGAGCGAGCTGTTTTCCGGTCAGGCCAGACAGCGCGCGCTGGAACTGGGCGTTGCGGACAAGGTCGAGTTCATCCATGACGACGCTGCCGGGTATGTCGCGGCGGAAAAGGTCGACGTGGCGGCGTGTGTCGGCGCCACCTGGATCGGCGGTGGCGTGGCCGGGACCATCGAACTGCTTGAAAAGAGCCTCAATCCCGGCGGGATCATCCTGATCGGCGAGCCCTACTGGCTGCGGCTGCCGCCTTCACAGGACGTGGTCCGTGGATGTCAGGTCGAATCCATGTCGGAATTCCTTCTGCTTCCGGAACTGGTCGCGTCCTTCGGAGGTCTGGGATACGACGTGGTCGAGATGGTCCTGGCCGACCAGGAAGGCTGGGACAGGTACGAGGCTGCCAAGTGGTTGACCATGCGTCGCTGGCTGGCCGAAAACCCGGGCGACGACTTCGCGCCCGAGGTGCGTGCCCAACTGACCAGCGAACCGGTCCGTCACGTCACGTACACCCGTGAATACCTGGGCTGGGGCGTCTTCGCGCTGATGGCGCGTTAATCATGTGCACGCGGTGAGGTCGTTCACTTGCACGCAGTGTATTCGTCGTAACACACGCCGCCGGACTGGATGGCCGTGAGCACGCATTCCTGGCTGGCGCCTCCGCAGGCATCGTTGACACACGTCACGACGGCCATCAGCTGCGCCTGGCCCTCCGGGCTGCCGGCGTTGATGCATGCCTGGGCACACGCCTCATCGCCGCACTCATTCGCGCATGCCCATATCTGCTGGCATGTCTTTTCGGCTGCAACCACGCATTCCAGCCCGATACCGGATTCGGGAGTCTGGCAGACATTCGGGGCGTCGCAGCAGTCGCCGCCGCATCCGTCGTCTGTGCATGGGCCGTCACTGCAGTCGGGTGTGCAGGCATTCATGCAGTTCGAATACTCGTCCTCACAGGCACCACCGTCACCGTACGCGGCGACTGCGCACTCCTGGGTCAGTTCCGGGCACACGGCCGTCACGCAGTCCATAACGGCCAGGAGTGCGTCGCGGGCTTCGGCGCTGCCGGCGTTGTAGCATTCGGACGTGCAGTCGTCGTCCGTGCAGTCGACGGAACACTGGCCAATCTCAACGCAGGTCGTTCCATCCGGGGGCAGGCAAACCACCGCATCCCCTGCATAGTTCCGGTCGCAGACATTCGGGGCGTCGCAGCACTCGCCGCCGCAACCGTCATCGGTGCAGGGACCGTCGCTGCAATCAGGGACGCAGACCGTGTCCGCGGAGACGTCGCCGACGGGCGTGTCGCCCGGGATATCCTGGCCGACCTCGACATCAATGTCGTTGCCCGCCACGTCCACCGTGGCGACATCGTCGGCTTGACCATTGTCGTCGGCGTCGTTGTGTTCGGCGACGTCGCGTCCATCGATGTCGGGCGCGACAGTGTCGTTGCCGATGGTGTCCGTGGCACCCCCGGTGTCGTTGTCACCGGCGATATCGGCAGGACCCTCGCCATTGCCGCAGGCTGAAAGAATCAGAACCGAAAAGGCCAGCACCGGGTAAATGCGCCGCAGTGAACAAACGGGACCTGTCATCAGGAGCCTCCCTTCGTGGGAATTATTGACTGGTCCGCGATTATACCCGGAATGCATATCCGTGTACGTTGCCGTCCAGGATATTTCAGCAGGCTGGCCCGACACCGCGTTTTTCGGTTTTCACCTGTAACTTCCTAATGGCTGGACAGTATGCGGTCCATTCGGCTAGACTGGCTCCAATCGACGATCCGACCAAAATGGGGGGGGCCATGGGAGCGGTGATCCGGGGCTTCTTTTTGAGGCGGGGGGCC
>CAZNJW010000038.1:0-22167 GCA_964573455.1 uncultured Anaeromyxobacteraceae bacterium
CATTCTGGTCCCTGTCCGTGTAGCGGCGAATCACATTCGCCGTTGGGGGAGGGGGCGCCATGATCCCAGGGCCTCGGCGTCGCCTGCGGCGCCAGCCTCGTGCCTGGGCTCAGCATGAACGGGCGGCCCTTTGGGCCGACCTCGGGTAGGGCGAATTGTCATTCGCCCCTACGCCGGAACCCGAACCTGTCCGTGTAGCGGCGAATCACATTCGCCGTCCGGGAAGGGTACCGTGACGATCAGTCTTCCGGCGGCGTCCCGCTGCGGGCGGCGTCCAGGAATTTCGAGACATTCCCGCCGCGAATCAGTGCCTTCTCACAGAACGGCAGCGCCGAAACGAAGTCCTGCTGATAGACAAGCAGAACGCAAAGGTTAACCAGTGCGGACGGCATGTTCGGGCGGTGGCGCAGGGCCTCGAGTATTTCTGCGGCCCCGGACGCGGGCCTGCCGGCGTTTGCCAGGACCAGGCCCAGGTTGTTGTGAGCTTCGGCGTTGGCCGGATCGATGGCGATTGCGGCGCGCAGATGAGGTTCGGCCTCGGCCCAGCGTCCCATGTTCATCATCTCGTTGCCCAGGTTGTTGTAAAGGCGGGTGCTTCCGGGACGATTGGCCAGCGATGATTGGTACAGGCGTTCGCCCGAGCGGAAGTCCGGAGTCCGATCGAGTGTGAGTGCGCCCTGCATGAGCGCCCAGCAGGCCAGGATCGTGCAGACGGCCAGCGTTGCCAGTCGAGCTGAATGTGATCTGCCGTCACGCGGACGGACATGGTTGCGGACGGCCTCAACACCGGCAGCGATCGCGACGGCCAAGCCGATCGAGGGTTCGGTCAGCAGACGTTCGCCCAGGATGATCCAGCTGGGGAAGACGATCGATGACACCAGACCCCATGATAGTCCCATCACCAGTATTCCGGCCCACGCCGGTGAGCGGCGTCTCATCGCCACCACGAACGCCACGACAGTGACGACGATGATCAGGATGCCGATCACGATCGACGGCCAAGGAGCGCCGGGCGGCGGTCCTGGAAGACCGAGCACGTCGAAGCTGTAATCCACGGTCATGTTGAAAGGAGCGATCAGAAGTCTTGTCGCTTCGCCCAGCACCTGCATGGCTCCGGCCAGCCTGCCGGTTGTCCCGGTCAGGACCAGCGGGTTGTCCTGCCAGGGTATGACGGTTGCCGTGATCCTGCCGAGTGCCGCGTATCGAACAGCGAAATAGGCGACAACCGACAGGCCGAGAACGACAACCGGGAGGACGCGCGCCCTGACGGGGACCCCGCGCGGCCTGGAAACCAGCGTGATGACAGCGGCGGCGAAGGGCATGGTGACGGCCGATTCCTTGGACATCATCCCGGCCAGCGAGATCAGTCCCAGCGCGGCGAGGGAAACCGGAGTCCAGGCGGCTTGTCGTCCCTGGGAAGCGGCAGGTTCTCCATCGCGGTCCGCCGGCTGGCCGAAGCCCGAACGTCTGACCACCATCAGCAGTCCGCCGACATAAAAGATGGAGGCGAGCAGGATTTCGCGGTTGACGACGAACATGACCGTTTCGACATGGGTTCCGTGCAGCGCGAACCAGGCTGACGCCAGTGTCGCCACGGCCGGGTGTGTGCCGAATGACAGGATCAGGCACAGGACCATCAGAGAGAGCATCGCGTAAAGTGTTGCATTCGTGACGCGGAAGGGAACCGGATCAAGACCTGAAACCGCTTTTGTCAACGCGACCGTCAGCAGCGACAGTGGGCGGTAGTTCGCGACATGACGGTATTCCGGCACATCTCCCCATCCGGTCGAAGTGAAGATGCCTGCCACGTCGACCCTTCCGCCCGCCAGCAGCGGGTTTGTCACGACGGTCATCTGGTCGTCCAGAAGAAATGGATAGTTCAGTGTGTCAATCCATGGAAGGACCGCGCACGCGAACACGATCAGGAAAGGCAGCGATTTTGCGGCCAGGCTCTTCATGCGGCGATTATGGCAGGAAGGAAGAAAAAGCAGGAGGGGCAATGCGATGTCGACAAAAGGTCCTGTATGTCAAATATGCTGGCTTGACACCACCCCGGTCGCTTCGGATAATCCATGGGAACTAATTCCGAACTTCGGCGGCATTTATTGTGACCGGGGCATCACGAAATACTTTGAGGTGCTTATGACCAGGTTCTTCCATGGCGTTTTCGTTGCGGTGTTGTCTCTTGCGGCGATTATGCTGACCGCTCCGGGGTGCAATGATGGCGGTGGTGTCGAGACGTTCTCGAAGATCGAGATTAACCCGTCCTCCACGGACGTGACAGTCTCACTCGATTCGGATTACGTGATCACGATCATCAATGCCGGTGAACTCGAGAACTTGACCGTCAGCGACATCGTTCTGAACTACACGCCGACATCCGCAGACGAGACCGACGCCGGACCGGCGTTCCAGTTGATCAAGAACGATCAGCTTCCGAAGGCGATCGGCCCGACCGCCGGTCAGTTCGAGGAAGATATCGTGCGGTTCACGGTGCGCTACAGGGCCGCGAACGACGGTCTGGATCGTTCGGCCAGCGTGACCATCGTCAGCGACAACACCGATCCGACTTATCAGAATCTGACGATCAACTTTTCGGGCCGCAGATGCCGCCCGATTCTTGACGTAGATGACAAGTACGAGTTCGGCATGGTCCGCGTCGGCGAAGTTGGCAACGAAGATGTCTCGCTGGTGAACATCGGTTCGTGCGCGCTGGTGGTCGACTGGATCAGGGTCGAGGAGGACGCCGAGAAGCAGCCCCAGACCTTCAAGGTGTCCGTGCAGGGTCAGGAATTCCCCGGCGTCAGCGATTACACGCAGTACAACCTTGAAACGCCGGTCACGATCGAGCCCGGAAGCGGCGTCATGTGGCCCGCAACCTTCACGCCGGTCAACGGTGACACTGCCCAGGCTCAGTTGATCATCCACACGAACAATACGGAAGTGCCGGATGGCATCTACTCCGTGACCCTGATCGGCAACTCGACCGGCCCGAAGCTGGAAGTCGTCCCGAACCCGGTGGATTTCGGTGGAAAGTTGATCGGCAAGGCAGCCGGCATGATCGTCACGTTGAAGTCGGCCGGCACCGAGAACCTGGAATTGACCAGCATCTCGCTGGATCCGACAACCAGTCCGGACTTCTCGCTGGACATCACAGCGTTGAACCCGCAGCCGACGGTCGAAGCTCCCCTTGTCCTGGAACCAAACGAGTCGGTTGATGTCACGATGAAGTTCACTCCGGACGAAGAGAATCCCCGCGATGTGGACAACAAGCCGATCCCGGACACCGGGGCGATTCTGATCGCGAACAACGGCATCGAGGCTGTTGTCAACGTGCCGTTGTCGGGATACGGCGTCACCGTCGACTGCCCGAAGCCCGTCATCATCATTGAGCAGGGCGAGCAGGTGAAGCCGCAGACCGTCCTGAATATTCACGGTGAGCAGAGCACCAGCGGCTCGGCCGGCGGCTCAATCATTTCCTACTCGTGGACTGTCGATCAGCCCGAGGAAAACAAGTTCATCCTGCTGCCGACCGCTTCGTCGCCCACCGTCACCCACGAGGTGAACATCGGCGGCGAGTACGTTTACTGCCTGGACGTGTGTGATTCACAGTACTGCTCCAGCGACCCGAAGTGTGGCGGAGCCGCCTGCAAGACGGTCAACGTCATCCCGGACAAGGCGATTCACTGTGAGTTGACGTGGAACACGCCGGCCGACGACGATCAGTTCAACGAGGGCGAGGACGAGGGCGCCGACATGGACCTGCACTTCGCCCATCCGTTCGCCGCGATGACCGATATCGATGGTGACGGCAAGCCAGACCCGTGGTTCCATGTCCCCTACGACGCCTTCTGGTTCCAGAAGAACCCGCAGTGGGAGACCCCGAACCCGGACGGCAAGGACAACCCCTCCCTTGACCGCGACGATACCGACGGCGCCGGTCCCGAGAATATCAACCTGGACTCCCCGGTCGCGGGCCGTGTCTACCGTATCGGCATCCATTACTGGGATGACCACGGCTATGGCGCCAGCTACCCGAGGCTGAAGTGCTACGTCTGGGGGCAGCCGGTGTTCGATTTCGACATGAACGTCACAGGTCAGGCGATGTACAAGTGCGACATGTGGAACGCCGTCGAGATCTCCTGGCCCCAGCAGACGGTCACGCTGCTGCGTAATCCTGACAATTCCCTCAAGATCACCAAGGGTTACGAAGAGCCGTCCTTCTCCGAGATCGGCGGTGGCGGTTGTTCCCCCGAGTAGTCGCGTCCATCAAAATCCCGCCTGATTAGTTGTTTCAATTTGCATCGGAATCATTAGAATAATACCGCGGTAGTCTTTGAGGTTTTTCCGATGAACCGGTTTTTATCCGTCGTTTCAAAGTTTTCCATGGCCGTGCTTGTCGTTGGCGCCGTGTTCTTCTCGGCATGCGGCGATGACGAGAACTTTGGCGAGAATCTGAATCTTGATTACAGCCCGGGCACGATCAATTTCGGCTCGGTGCCGATCGGCGGACAGAAGACCATCACGGTAACCCTGACGCACATCGGAGATTCCGGAAAGGTCATCATCGATTCGGTGACGACACAGGGATTGAACAACGACTACCAGGCACAGATGCCCGCCGTGGCCGTACTCGAACCGGGCGACTCGACGACGGTCGACCTGACGTATGTGCCGACCGACAGCAACACGGATTCCGGTTACCTGGTGATTGGACACAACATCGCCACGCTTGAATACAAGACGTTGATCGCGGTCACATCGGCCGGACAGACTGCGGCGATCATCACCGAGCCGTCGCCGATCGACTTCGGCGAGGTTCCCGTCGGCGAGATCGCGACGATGGACGTGGTCGTGAAGAACATCGGCACCGCGTCGTTCCTGATAGAGCAGATTTACATGGATCCCGAAGGTCCTGATTCCTTCAAAACCATCGCAATCGTTCCGCCGGAAGGCGAGACTCTTCCGGTCGAGCTGGGGCCGAATGAGACCATCGGTCTGACCATCCAGTTCACTCCGCTGGAAGGCAAGCCCGAGGAATCCCTGCTGTATGTGATCGGCGAGGGCAATACCTGGAGCTTCGAGGTTTTCGGCACGGGGCTCGGTCCGAAGATTGATGTGAATCCGACGCAGCTCGAGATGGGCGGTGTCAACATCGGCGCCAACGGTCGCGCCCTTTGCGTGGTCACGAACGTCGGGAACGACACCCTGCGGATCTCGAACACGAACATTGTTCCCGGAAGCGACGAGGGCCTTTCGGTCGAGGGCGACCTGGACTACAACCTGGCGCCCGGCGCGTCGAGGGACGTTTATGTGAACTGGGCCGTTACCGAGGCTAAGAAGTCTTCGGGTAGCGCGATCGGCTGGCTTTCCATCACCAGCAACGACGCCGCCAGCCCGACCGTAGTGCCGATTTACGGTCGCGTCAATACGCCGATCCTGACCGTCGTGCCCGATCCCCTGGTCGACATGGGATACGGCGCCCAGGGAGTCACGGTTTACAGGTCAGTCACCGTCAGGAACGACGGTTCGGCCAACCTGGTGATATCGGGCGAACCGACGCTTTTTGACATTTCCGAGCAGAAGTATGGCGCCGAGTTCCGGGTTGACGTGATTGGAGCGACCATGTCGGGCGGAAATTACACGCTGGCCGCCGGAACGGGCATGGAGGTTCGCATTTCCTTCACGAACAAGGGGCCACAGACGGGCAGCGTTACCGCCAAACTGAAGATTATCTCCAACGACAAATCGGTTCCGAACACGGAAAAGGTCCTGAATATCACCGTCAAGCGCGCCGGAACGGCGACGTGCATCCCGGTAATCGAGCCAAATCTTTACAACTTCGGAATGGTTCCGATGGGGTTCACCAAAGAACTCCCGGTCAGGGTCGTTAACAAGGGAATGGGCTACTGTTCGTACAAGGGTGCTCAGATTCAGGATTGCAGCGGCGGTTTCGGCGGGATGACAGGAACATGCTCCGAGCCGTTCACGACGAACAGATCCAGCAAGTTCCTGGTCGTGTCACAGCCGCCGGTCGTTAAGGATGGATTGGCGCCCTCGGGAGGAACCGCGACGATCAGGGTCAAGTTCGCGCCGCCCCAGACCGGTTCGATTTTTGGCGACATGACCGAGTACTCGGCCCTGCTCGGCTTGATGTTCCGCGACACCCAGCTTTCCAAGGATCTGATTATCCCCGAGCGCGGCGCTTCCGGATGGACAGCCAACCTGAAGGGATCCAGCGGCGTGGCGAACCTGGCCGTGCTGCCGTCCGATATCAAGTTCGGACTGGTCACGCTGGGCTGCGCGTCCAAGACGTACCAGATTTGTGCCTATAACACGGGATCGGCGCCGCTGCAGATCACCAAGGTCAATCTTGACGGATGCACCCCGGAATTCCGGCTCAAGAACGTGCCGGCGCTTCCCAGGGCTATTTCTGCCGGTTCACCCCTGTGCTTCGATGTGGTGTTCGTACCTCAGGACACGACCGAGGATTCCTGCATCCTGAAGGTCGAGAGCAACGAGCAGAGTGTCCCCGAGTTGTTTGTCGGACTCAGTGGCCAGGGCACGATTTTCAGCGACCAGACCGACACGTTCACGCAGCTTTCGGGTCAGGAGGTCGACATTCTGTTCGTGATCGACGACTCAGGTTCGATGTGTGGAGAACAGGACACTCTGATCGCGAACTTCGAGCAGTTCATCCAGCATGCCGAAGTCTGGGATAACGACTACCACATCGGCGTCGTTTCGACCGGTCTCAGCTATGAACACCTGATCGGCAAGCTGAATTTCGGCAACATCAGGACCACGCCTCGCTACATCACGCCGGGTCCGAACGCGAAGAGCCAGTTCGCTGATCTGGCGAACCTCGGATGCAATGGCGACAACAGCGAAGGCGCCCTGCAGAACGCGCAGGGAGCGCTGTCCGCTCCGTTGATCACCGACACCGGCGTGTCGTGCAGCAACGATGATTCATGCAAGAGCGACCCGAACATCTGCGCTGATTCGGCGTCGTGCCCGTTCCTTTGCCTCGACAGCACCTGCGGCGGTTTCAATAAGGGCTTCCTGCGTCCCGACGCTCAGCTCGAGATCATCGCCATGTCCGACGAGGAAGACCAGAGCAGCGGCGACCTCGGGTTCTACATCGACTTCCTCAGGTCGCTGAAGGGCTTCTACAATCAGAACATGATGCACTTCAACGCGATCGTCGGCGTCGACGACGGCACGTTGACGGACGAGGCGGGAAATCCCTACCCGGGCTGCATGGGTACGGAAGGGTCCGGAGCCGGCGAGGGCAAGCGTTACATCGAGACGGTTCATGCCACGAATGGTAAGCTTGGATCCATCTGCGACCCGAACTACAAGGACATCCTGAACCAGATCGGTTCGGTCGCCTTTGGTCTCAAACAGCAGTTCTTCCTTTCGCGAATAGCGGATCCGAACTCGATAACGGTCAAGGTTCGCGGAGTCGATATCACGGACGGCTGGGAATACGATGCGCCGTCGAATTCGATCGTGTTCGACCCGGAAAGCCCGAACATGCCTCAGGAAGGCGATGAGATAGTGGTGCACTACGAGACGTTGTGCTTTGAACCCTGATTCGGGCGTGGTGCCTGAACTGGTAAGGAGAGTTAAATGAACAGTGGCAGGATGTTTGCGGTGTTCGCCGCAGCGCTGGTGATCTCTTCGGTCGCGGGCGGCTGCAAGAGCGGTTCGGTTGGGACGGCCCCCGACTTCTACGTGACTCCGACCGGGGCGGTCACCGGGACCAGCGATCGCGTGCTCGAGGGCGGCGTCGTCGAGTTCACCGAGGGCGGCGGCAAGATCACGATGGTGTTCGGCAACGTGGGTGACGCGGAGCTGCAGATTACCGATATTCAGGTCGTGTCGAAAAATGCCGACATGGTGGTGTCCCCGGAACCCGCGGATATCACGTTCCCCGTCACGGTAGTCGCAGGTGACTACAAGCAGACGCACCCAACCGTCCTGAAGATCGACGTGCATTACCAGCCGGACGCGGACCGCGATCTTTCGGCCACGGTGATCCGGGTGTTCACGAACGACATGAACCTGGACAACAGCGTGGAAGCCGGCGTGTTCGAGTTCAGTCTCTCCCCCCGCGAACGCACTGCCGAGATCAAGGTCACGCCGAACAACTACATCTTCATCGGCGCCACCTCGTCGTCTCCCGATTCGACGGTGTTTTCGATCGAAAACGTCGGCAACGCGCCGCTGGCATTGTCCGAGATCAGGATCGCCCCGGTATCGGCCGCGATGTCGATCGTCAGCTCGGCCGTGTTCGGTGAACCGGTGGCCATTCACGACAATTTCATGATCGATCCGACAAACGCCGGCACCGAAAACGGTCCGGTGGACGTGACGATTCAGTACCGTCCGGTTACCCCCCCGGATATCACCAATCTTGAGATTCTGTGGGGATCCGAGATCGACACCGGAGTGGAGTGCAGCGGCACGCCGGTCTGCCAGAATTCCTCCGTGCTTTGCCCGGACAAGACGAAAACTTGTCCGTACTCGTGTTTCAACGGCATGTGCGGCTGCCTGCGGTCGCAGGACTGCTGGAACTACTACTGTGACGGCTCGGCCGACTGCCAGTACCGCTGTCTGACCGGTGTGTGCCGCGTTCCCGAGTCGACGCTCGTTCCGCTGCGTGGCGAAGCGGAAGCCGGATCCCTGGCGATCACCTTCGGCGACCAGGCGGACGGATGCGTCAACTTCACCGAGATCACGATCCCCGGCAATTCGTGCACCAAGACGCTGAGCCTCGAGAATGCCGGTCCGGGCGCGGTCATCCTGAGCCGCCCGACGATCTCCGTTTCTGGCGAGGAAAACCCCTACACCGTGAAGTGGTACAAGCTTGGCGCCAGCCAGGACGGCGATTGCGGTGACGTTACCGGTCAGGAGATCACCGAGTCGAGGTTCACGCTGACCCCCGAGAACTCGCCGATCACGGTCGCGGTCACATACACCGCTCCGTCCATCAACGGCGTGGGTGGCGACCTGATCGTCCCGTTCAGCAGCCCGTATGACGGACAGCAGATCGTCAGGCTGTGCGGCGGCGTGCGCAAGGGCGAACTGGCCATCGCGCCGGCGCCCGAGAAGGTCAGGATGACGCTCTACGCGGCGCCCGGATCGACCGCGGAAAAGACCGTCGTCGTGATGAACAAGGGAAACCTGGCCCTGGACATCACCGCGATCGACGTCGAGCCGGCCAATGTGGACGACCCCGAGGCGTTCTCGATCCTTGAGGATGTGGCTTCCGGTTACACGCTCGCCGAGGGCGAGGCGCGCCATTTCACGGTCAGCTTCACCGGCGACCACGATGGCGGCACCACCGTCAACGGATTCATCAACGTCACGTACATGGATCAGCTCTCCGCCCAAGAGGAGACGGTCAAGATCAACGTGGCCGGGTTCAACAGTTTTGAGGGCGTCACTCTTCCGACGGCGGACGCGGGCGACTCAGCCAGTTACGTTGGGCTGGAGGTCGGCGATCTGGTGGTCCTCGATGGCAGCGCCAGCGTAGAGGGAACGTACGATATCCCCGCGAATTCCGGTTATCTCTGGTTCGTGTCCGAGAAGCCGGCGGCCAGTCGCGTGTTCCTTAATCAGCCCGGCGGTCCGGCGCAGGTCACTTTCATCGCGGACGTGGCGGGCGAGTACCAGTTCCGCCTGATCGTGTTCTCGGTCGATCCCGAGAGCTCCCAGGCGTACTTCAGCGCCGAGGATACCATCGACCTGACCATCCACTAGTCACGCCGACTCCTCGCGCATACCCGCGCGCATAGTAAAATCTACTTGAAACCAGCGCCCGCGCGTTCCGTTTCCCTTGCCGGAAAAGGTTCAATCTGATAAACGTAGGCGGACGGTAATTTTCCCAGCTCCAGGTACATTAGGAGTCAGTGATGAAAGTACAGGATTTCATGGCGGAACTTGAAAGGGACCCGGAAGATGGCACCGCCTTTGAACTGGCGGTCGAAGAGGCGCAGGCCGAAGGTGGCATCGAGGGGCTCGAGCTTTTCCTCGGCGAGGTTCTGGAATCGCTCTCGGATGCCGCGATGGCCGAAGCATTCCTGAAGAAGCTTGATGTGCAGTTCAGGAAGGAGCGGACCTCGGACGCTGGCCGCATCTATGCCTGGACGGCCGCCCTTGTCGCTTGGAAGATCCTGGACGACGTGGTCCGCGCCGAGTTCTTCATGCGCGCGGTTGGCGACGAGAACCTTCCCGACGCCTCCACGTGGCTTGAGTTTTACCGTGTTTTTTATGCGAAGCGTGGAAACTGGCTGCGGCTCGAGCAGTTCATGGCCGAGAACGGACCGAAGAACGGCCTGATCGAGATCGAGGCCAAGCGGATGCTCGCCCGCACCGCCGGAGAATACAAGAATCCGTCAAAGGAACTTTCATACTGGCAGGATGTCGCGAAGTCCGACGAGTCGGATCCCGAGGCCTCTGAGAACCTTGAAAAGCTTTATGTCGAACTCCAGCGCTGGCCCCAGCTCGCCGAACTGTACCGCGCGCGCCTGGCCACCGTTCCGGAAGACGCCGTCGAACAGAAGGTCGGCCTGATCAAGCAGATGATCGAGATCTACGGCGACAGGATGCATGCCGAGCCCAAGGTGCTGGCCTCCTGGCAGCAGATCCTTGATGTCGATCCCACCAACGAAGAGGCGATCGACTCCCTGATGACCCGTTTCGAGCAGGGTGGTCGCTGGCCTGACTACCTGAAGATCCTTGAACACAAGATCGCGCAGGAACGCCGCCTGGAAGATCGCATCCATCTGATGGAGAAGAAGGCCGACCTGCTTGAAAACCGTTTCGCGAAGCCGGTCGACGCACTGAAGACCTGGGAATCCATCCTTGAGATGGCGCCCGAGCGCGGCGACGTTATCGAGAAGCTGAAGGATCTGTATCTGAAGCGGAATGACTTCGAGAACCTGATCCGTATCCGTCGCGCCGAGGCCGATAGCCTGTACGACCTGAACCAGAAGGCCGCGGCCTATGCGGAACTGGCTGTTCTGGCGACCGATCGCCTGCGTAAGTTCCCTGTGGCGGTTGAACTGTGGGAGTTGGTGCTGGGGCTTGATCCGACGCACGGCGAGGCGCTTAAGAGCCTCGAGATGCTGTACGAACGTACCAAGGAACTGGACAAGCTGGCCCAGACCCTGCACCGCAGGTTCGAGCTGACCAGCGACAAGTTCGAGCAGGTTCAGATTCTGGAACGACTGGCCCAGTTGTACGGCTCCAAGCTTGAGAACCCCGAAGGCGCCATGGATACCTGGCGCATGATCCTCGACGTGGATCCGAATCACGACCGCGCCAAGCGCGAACTGCGTACCAGCTATCTGCAGAAGCGCAAGTGGGAAGAACTGGAATGGTTTATGAGGACGTACGGGACGGTCGACGAACTGGCCCGCACCCTTGAAGGCCAGTTGAATTCGATCCCGGGGTCCGATGAAAAGCGTGACGTGCTGTTCAAGCTGGCCTCGATATGGCGTGACGAGATGGGGCAGGGCGCCAGGGCGGTCAAGAACCTTGAATCCGTGCTGGGTCTTTTCCCGGCCGATGCCCGCGCCGCGAACGAGTTGATCCATCTGTACCGCGGACTCGGCGAGTGGCGGAAGCTGCCCAAGGTGTACGACATCGCCATAGCGGGCGCCCAGTCCGTGGGCGAACGACAGCGGCTGCGTGTCGAAGCGGCGGTCGTCCAGGAAACGCAGTTGAAGGCGCCCCGAGAGGCGTTCTTCCTGTACCTGTCGGCGTTCCAGGAAGACATGCTGAACGAGGAACTCCAGGAACAGCTCGAGAAGCTGGCTGGACCTTCGGATAACTGGGACGTCTATGTCCATGTGCTGGAACAGGCCGTCGAGGTGATGTCCGAAACGGCGCGCAAGATCACGACGTGGTTGCGCATCGGTGAAATCTACAGTGAAAACCTGAGCGAGGACGAAGCCGGACAGGCCGCCTTCAACAAGGCGCTCGAGATGGATACCGGCAACCGCCAGGCAATCTACGCTCTCGAGGCGATCTATCGGAAGCTGCACCGCGACCAGGACCTGATCAGGATCTTGAAGCTGCGCCTGTCTCTGGTGGTTG
Organism: uncultured Anaeromyxobacteraceae bacterium; assembly: GCA_964573455.1. Taxonomy (GTDB): domain Bacteria; phylum Myxococcota_A; class UBA9042; order DTJE01; family DTJE01; genus JAGOFO01. Next base: position 12,109 of record CAZNJW010000038.1, read on the forward strand.
AATCAGATGAACGCAAGGCCGTCAGGTTCGAGATCGCCGAGGCGCTTTACGAGCGTCTGAACAAGGTCGACGAGGCCATCGAGACGTTCAACGACATCCTGGCCGACGATCTGAACGAGTGGCGTGCTTACGCGGAACTGTCCGAGATCCTTTTGAAGGAAAAGCGGTTCGTCGAACTGCGTGAGTTGCTCAACAGGCACGTTGACGCCCTGTTCTCGATGCCCGAACTGGACGCCCCGGCGCTGGCTGACCTTTACTGCCGCATCGGTCTGCTGACCGCTGGCATCGACGGTTGCGGAGACTCGGCTGTCGACGCGTTCGCCACCGCGCTGAACTACGATCCGGCGCACGGCGAGTCGATCGACCAACTCGAGAGCATGCTCGGCGTTCTGGACCTTCGTCCCAGACTGGTCGACCTGCTGAAGGGCCCGTTCGAGGCCGCCGGCCGTCACGCGGATCTGGCCGACCTGATCGAGATTGAACTCCAGATAAAGGGCGACAGCATCGACACGATCGATCTGCTGTGGAAGCTCGACAGTCTGTATTCGAACGGTGCGTCCGACCCCGTCAAGCAGTTCCGGACGCTTTCACGGATCATGCTGGTCACGCCGGACAATATCCGCGCCTGGGACTCCATCGAGGAAGTCACCCGCGCGATTTCGTCGTGGCGCAGCCTGGTGACGTTGTACGCGCAGGCGCTTGAGGGAATCGAACTGGCCGACGTCCGCGTCGCGCTCAGCCTCAGGCTCGCCCGCATCCTGTGGGAAGAACTCCAGAGCGTGGACGAGGCCCGCAAGGTCTTCCACGACGTCCTCGGGATGGACGACTCGAACGAGACCGCGCTGGATGCTCTCGAAACCATCTACGAGACACAGGAAAACCATCCGGAGCTGCTGAAGATTTACAGACGCCGCTTCGAGGTTTCTCCGTACGCTGGCGAAAAGATCGCATATGCGTTCAAGATGGCGTCCGAATTGTCCGATCACCTCGAGAACCTGGACGGGGCCATCGAGGCGGTTCGCGCCGTGCTGGATATCGACCCGGATTACAGCGCCGCGTACAAGCAGCTCGACAATCTGTATGTCAGGTCCGAGAGATGGTTCGAACTGGCCGATGTTCTGGGCAGGCGCATCGAACTGGCCGAGGATGACCGCGACCGCACGTGGCTGCGACTCAGGCTGGCCGAGACTCTGGAATCCAAGCTCGAGAACGTGGCGGGCGCGGTCGAGGTCCATTCGATCATCCTGCAGGGCGAGCCTACCAACGCCGAAGCGCTTGAGCAGCTCGAAAGGCTGTTCGGCAACCCGGATGTCAAGGTTATGGTCGCTCCGATCCTGCTGCCCGCCTACCGCGCCAGCGGCGATCACGTAAAGCTGGTCGCTGTTTACGACGTGCTGGCCGAGGCGTCCGGGGACGTCGAGACCAGGCTGGATTACTACGCCACGATTCAGGGCATCTACGAAAACAACATCGTCAACCTGGACAATGCCTTCGAGTACGCGTCCCGCGCATTCAGGACGGCCCCCGAACGGTCACGCCTGGTTGACGAGGTTCTCAGGGTCGGCTCGGCCCGCGGCGCGATTGGCGAGGCGGTGAACGTCCTGGCCGGCGTCGTGTACGACATCGACGACGAGGAACGCCGCCGCGAGACGCACCGCGTTATCGCGAAGGTCTGCCGTGACGCGGGCGTGGACCGCGAGATGGCCAAGACGCACTTCCTGGCGGTGCTCAAGCTGGATCCGACCGACCTTCCGGCCATCGACGACCTGATCTCGATGTACGGCGAGGACAATGAGGTCGAGAAGCTGGTCGCGCAGGTGATGACGAAGGCCGACCTGGTGTCGGACGGCTCCGAGCGCGCCGCGCTGCTGCTGTGGGGCGGCCGCCTGTACGCCGAGACTCTCGGCCGGGATACCGACGCGATCAACGCCTACAACGGCGTGCTTGAGGTCGACTTCCAGAACATGGAGGCGATCGTCTCCCTTGAAAGACTGTACGAGAAGGTCGAGAAGTGGGAGGAGCTGGTCGATGTCCTGGGTCGCAAGTCCGACTACAGCGACGGAGATGTCCGCGTCAACGCGTTGAAGAAGAAGGGCCTTGTCCAGCACGAGCGGATGGAGAACACCGCCGACGCCATCGAGACCTTCCTGCAGGTTATGGCGATCAACCCGGGCGACGTGGATGGCCTGCGCACCCTGGATCGTCTGTACGGCGCCGCCGAGGACTGGTGGAACCTGTACTCGACACTCGAGACGCTGCACAACCTGGTCAGCGGCGAAGAGCGTCTGACCATTCACCTTCGGATGGGCAAGCTGCTTGAGCGTGAGATCGGCGATGCCACCAGGGCCGTCGACATCTTCCGCGACCTTCTTGGCGAGTTCCCGAACAACAACGAAGCGGTCGAGGCGTTGGAGTCGATGGTCCGGGCCGACCTGGCCGCGGATTCGGCGTTCGCGATCCTGGCGCCGGTACTGTCCGACCGTGGCGAGTGGTCCAGACTGTACGTCGTTTACGAAGTGATCACCGAACGCGAAGAGGACGTGGTCCGCAAGGTCTCGAACCTGCTGAAGATGGGCGAGATCGCCGAGAACCGCATGGAAGAGCCTCTGCGCGGGTTCGAGTGTTACGGCAAGGCGTTTGTCGCCGACCCGAACAACGCGGAGTCGCGTGATCACATCGAGACGCTCGCAAGCGCCCACGACATGTGGGAGAACGTGCCCGACCTGATGCTTGAAGGCGCCAAGGTCGTGGACGGAACTCCGCACGCGCTTGAACTGCGTCTGCACGCGGCGCGCATCCTGCGCGACCGGATCGGCGAACTGCCGGCATCGGCCGCTGCCTTCGAGAAGATCATCGAGGACAACGAGACGAACGCCGAGGCGTTGTCAGCGTTGGACGAACTGTACCAGACCATGGAAAAGTGGCAGGACCTGGCCCGCATCCTGCGTGCCGAGTACGACGCCACCCAGTCGGTCGAGGACAAGGTTCGGTTCATGCTGCGTTTCGCGGTCGTTTCCGAGACCAATCTGGACGATTCCGCCGCTGCTCTCGAGGCGCGGCAGGAAGTCCTGTACCTGGTTCCGAACCAGCCCGATGCCGTTGCCGGCATGAGGGCCATGTTTGACGCCGGCAAGCATCGGAACGACATCCTGGGCATCCTTGAACCGATCTACACCGACACCGCGTCCTGGATGGACCTGGCGGCGGTTTACGAGTCGGTTCTTAATGACATCACCGATCCTGATGATCGTCGCGGCGTGATGACCAGACTGGCCGAAGTCTGGGAGAAGCGGCTCGAGAACCTCGGGCTGGCGATGACGTGGTACGGCAGGGCGTTCGAGATCGACCCCGCCGACGAATCGCTGCTGATCCAGATCGAGATGCTTGCCGGGTCGTCGGGCAACTACAAACTGCTGCTGGACATCCTGCTGGCGGCCGCCGGCGCCTGCGGCGACGAGGAACGCAAGATCTACCTGTGGCACAAGGCCCTTGAGACCGCGCGCGATCGGCTGGCCGACATGGCCGTCGCCGAGCAGATCGGCAAGTGGATCCTCGAGATTCAGGAAACGGATCGCGTTGCTCTGTCGGCCCTTGACGCCATGTACCTGGATCAGTCCAGGTGGGCGGATCTGCTCGCCATCCTGGAAAAGGAAACTGTCGCAGCCGACTACGACGAGGAAAGGATTGGCTTCCTGCTTCGTGTCGGTGCCCTGCAGCGTGATCGGCTGGACAACCTGGATGGCGCCGTGTCCGCATACGCGTCGATCCTGAAGTCCGATGAGATGCATCGCGACGCGCTGGTCGCCCTGAGTGAACTGTACGAGCGTCGCGGCGAATGGGAGCCGCTGTTTGGTGTGCTGTCCCGCCTGGCGGACGGCGAGTCGACCGGTGAGGGGCGCGCCGTGATCCAGCGCCGCATGGCGGTTCTGGCCGAAGAGAAGCTCGATAACGTCGAAAACGCGATCGCCCTTTGGGACGAGGTTTCTCGCGTCGAGACGGCGGACGTGGTGGCGCTGCGTAACCTTCAGCGTCTGTACGCGGGACGCCAGGACTGGACCAGCTTCGTGGAGTCGTGCGACAGGGAACTGCCTCTGGTTGTCGAAGATCAGACCCGCAGTGGCGAGCTGCTGCGCAGCATCGCCAAGGTCGCCGAGGTCGAACTGGGCGACACGTTCCAGGCGCAGTCCGCCTGGGTGCGCATCCTTGAAATGGCCCCGCGCGAGATGGACGCGCTGCAGGCGTTGCGCCGGCTGTACCGTGAATCCGGCGACAGCCAGTCGCTGTGGAAGATCCTTGAGTCGCTGGTAGACACCGGACTGATTGGCGGCGACGAGCTCAAGGCGCTTGAGCGCGAACTGGCCGAACTGCTGACGTCGGATCTTCGTAAGCTGGACGAAGCCATCGTCTGGTGGAACAGGCTGCTTCAGATCTCAGAGGACGACCTGGAAGCACTGAAGAAGCTCGAAGGCCTGTACGACGAGACCGGTCGCTTCAACGAATGCGTCGAGGTGATCAAGCGCATCGTGGCGATGACTCCGGACGCCCGCGAGCAGGCTGACATGCTTACCCGCGCCGCCGACATTCAGGCGGATCAGATGAAGGATCTGGCCGCCGCCGCCAGCACTCTGCAGTCGGTTATCGGCATCGTCGGCAACAGCATGGACGTGTCCGAAAAGTTGCAGGACCTGTACACAAGGCAGGAGTCCTGGGAAGAACTGACGTTCGTGCTGGTCGACCGCGATCCGCTTCTGAAGGATACCGACGACCGCGTGAACAACTTCTCGGATTGCGCGCGCATATTCGAGGATCGGCTGGGCAATCAGGCCGCGGCGTTCCTGGTTTATGTGAAGGCCATCGAGGTGAACCCGGCGGACGACAACATCCTGATCGAGATGTGGCGTCTGGCGCAGTCCCTTGAAAACTGGGATGAGTACGTGGCGGCGATCGACGTCGTGCTGTCCAGGATGGGTGACGATGCCAGGCTCGAGCACACGGTCAGGCTGGGCGAGATCCTTCGCACCCATACCTCGCGTCAGGCCGATGCCATCCGTTACTACGAGATGGTTCTGAAAGACTGGCCCGAGAACGAGGCTTCGCTCGAGGCATTGACCGGACTGTACGCGGACGCCGGGAAGTTCAACGAACTGGTGTCGGTCCTGGAAAGGCGTGTCGAGCTGACCGGAGACTATCTGCAGAAGGTCGAACTTCAGTCCGCGGCTGCGGCGGTGCTTGAACTGAGATTGAATGATCCCAGGCGCGCCGTTGTTGCGTACGCGAAGGTCCTCGATTTCGATGACCGCCACATCGAGACCATCGATTCGCTGGTCAGACTTTACGCCGACCTGCAGGACTGGGATAAGCTGGTCGAGGCCCTGGAACGGAAGGCCGACGTCGCCCCCGAGAGCGAGATCGACATCAGGTTCCGCATCGGTGGAATCCTTGAGGAAAACATTAAGGATCCCAGGCGCGCGATCAAGGCGTACGAGACCATCCTTGAGCAGTCCGCGTCGCATACCCCGTCAATCGAGAGGCTCCAGGCGCTTTACGCCGGTCTCGAGGACTGGGCCGGACTGGCCGACGTTTTCGAGCGTCTGCTGGACATGGCCAGCGAGATCCCGGATCGGATCCTGTACTGCAACAAGCTGGCCGTGCTGTTCGAGACCGCGCTGGACGACAAACGCCGCGCGCTGGACTACTGGCAGCAGATCCTCGACATGGATCCGATGGACCACGAGGTGTTCGAGTCCGCGGTGAAGATCCTGACGGATCTCGAGGACTTCAACGAACTGGTGAACCTGTACGAGACCCGCCTGGTGAAGGTCGACGACCGTGACATCAGGGTCAGAACTCTGGTCAGGATGGCCGATGTCTTCGAGCACAAACTGGGCGACACGAACGCCGCGGTTTCCAGCTACTCCAGAATCCTCGGTTACCAGCCGGACTACCAGCCGGCGTTCGAGAACATGGTCAGGTTGTACACGGGCATGGAGTCCTGGTACGACGTGGTCGATGTCTACGTCCGCTGGAAGGATCAGGTCGACTCCGACAGCCAGATGGTCGATTTGATGATGAAGGCTGTCGAGATCGTCAGGTTCAAGCTGGAAAACCCTGACCGTGCCATCGACATGCTCAAGGGCATTCTGGTCGTTGACCCGGTGAACCAGGTCGCATCGAAGGTGATGATCGACATCTACACCGACCTGATGGACTGGGAGAAGGTCGCCGGTGTGTACCTGTCGATGGAGGCCGCGCTGTCGTCCGAGGACGAGAAGGCAGCGATGCGGGCCGCCGCCGGTAATATCTACCTGGACCAGCTCAAGGATCGCGCACACGCGATCGAACACTTCGAGAAGGCACTGTCGTTGAATCCGCGCATGACGGACGTGTCGATGGCGCTGGCCGCGACGTATGTGGCGTCCGAACGCTGGGAGAAGGCCGAGCCTCTGCTCGACATGCTGGTCACGGATGGCAAGGTGATGGGCGATGCCGGTCGCGCCGCCGAGATCCATTTCAACATGGGTCTGTGCGCCGAGAAGCTGTTTGACTACGAGCGTGCTTTCCGCGAGTACACGTCCGCGATGAAGGTGCGTCCGAATCACGTCAGGACGGCGCTGGGACTGGGTCGTTACTACCAGCGACGCGATCTGGCGCAGCTTGCCAAGGACCACCTGATGAAGGCGGTTTCCCTGGGCATCGACGATTTGCCGGATGAGGAGCGTATCGAACTGGCATTCGCGCTGTCCGAGGCCAACCTGAAGCTGGATCAGACGAAGGACGCCCGGATGTGGCTGGACAAGGTTCTTGAACTGGCCCCGGCGAACGACAAGGCTGTCGAACTTCAGATCAGCCTGGCCGAGCGCGGTGGGGACTGGGCGGCCGTGATCCGCTACAAGCAGGCCCGTCTGGATGCCAGGAGCGACCAGTACGAGCGTTACGCACTGCTGCTGGAAGTCGGTGACATCTACAAGGAAAAGATGGGCAACATGCACGGCGCGGCCGCGGCCTACCGTGACGCTCTGGCGATTGACCCGAATTCCAAGGCTGCGATGATCCGTCTGCACGACCTGTTCCTGAAGAACGGCGAGTTCGTGGACGCGATCGCGATTCTGCAGAAGCAGGTGGACATCGAGGACACCAAGGAACAGCGGGCGAAGATCTACGTGAAGATGGCCGCTATCTATCACGAGATGCTGAATGACGACACGGCCGCGATTCAGGCACTGGATGAAGCGTTGGATTGTGACCCGGACCAGCTCGAGGCGTTCCGCGCCATCGACGAGATCCTGACCAAGCGCAAGGACTGGGAGGCCCAGGCGATGGCTTATGTCAGGATGATCGAACGTTTGAAGGGCAGGTCCAGTCGGGATCTGGAATACAGGCTGACCGCGAACCTGGGCGAGATCTACCGGTCGCGTCTGAAGGACATGGAGTCCGCGGTCGACGCGTACCAGGCCGCCGCGAAGATCAAGCCGGAAGAGAAGCGCACTTACGAGATCCTGGCGCAGCTTTTCGAGCAGCCCGAATTCGAGTACCAGTCCGACGCGATCGATCGCGCGGTCGAAGCACATCGGCAGATCGTGGCTCTCGGCCCGATCTCCAAGGAAGCCGCGCCTTCCTACAAGGCGATGCGCCGTCTGTACATGAAGATGAACCAGTTCGATCGCGCGTTCGTTGTTTCATCGATCATGCGTGCGATGGAGATCGCCGATCAGGAAGAAGCGAAGTTCTATGACGACAACCTGGAACCGGGAATCCCGTGGTTCTCCGGCACCATCGAGCCGGCCCGCTGGGAAAGCCACCTGATGTCGAAGGATGAGAACATCGTTCTGGGACGTCTGCTGCAGGTGATCTACCAGGGCATCGGACCGTACCTTGACGTCAAGGAACTGAAGGACCTGGGCCTGCGCCGCAAGCCCGAAATGGATCTGGATCAGAAACTGGTGTTCGTGAACATCTACAAGGCCGCCAGCAAGGCGCTCGGGCCGCTGCCGCACAAGGTATACCGCGACGACAACCCGACCGGCCTGAAGGTCGAGTTCCTGGCGCCGCCGGCGTTCATCGTCGGCGCCGACATGATGAGCGGCCATGATGAATACGAACTCGCGTTCCAGATCGGACGGCAGCTCACGTACCTGCACCCGATGCACTTCCTGGCCGCGGTGAAGAACCTGACCGAGCTGAAGCTGCTGATGGCGGGCGTGTTCAAGTACTGCAACCCGGACATCGAGATCGCGACGGGCGTGGAAGTCGTTGGCGAACTGGTCAAGACCATCGACCGGAAGATGAACCAGCAGCAGAAGAACCAGATGGTCAAGCTGGTCGACGACTTCATGAAGAAGAACCCGGGACCGCTGGACGAGGCTTTCCTGGATTACTTCCGCAGCATGGAGATCACGGCACTGCGCGCTGGTACCCTGGTATCCTGCAACGTGCCGGCGGTGATGAATTCGCTGCGCGTCGAGCAGTCGGGCTTCAGCCGGATGGAACGTCGCGAGAAGGTCGAGGAAGTGTTGCGCTTCGCGGTGTCCGAGGACCACTTCGTTCTTCGCCGGGCACTGGGCATCTCGATCGACAAGGGTGTCGCGTAGTCTGACCGCGCCGGAAAGCCAACCACCAGGTCAACTGTCACCAATTCAGCCAGCAGTAGATTGATCAGCCGGAAGTCCAGTCCGACAGGCCGGCCACACACTGGAAAGTAATCGGCAATCGCATGGATAGTTGTTGAACAATCAACCGGTTATGCGCTGGGCGATGACTGCGTTGTCAGACGGTCCCGATCAGTGAGACCGCGTCGAGCCCGCCGTGTTTGAAGTCCAGTCGGGACGATGCGGGCAGGGGCCACTGTCTGGCGAGCGCGGCGTCGGGCAGGACGATGGCGTATCGCCATCCGCGCCAGCGCGAGGCGAGGACGCGCGCGATGCGGCGGAAGTGTGCGGCCGGCGGGTCATTGGCCTGCAGGCGGAGTCCGTACGGTGGATTCATGACCACCAGACCGGACTGACAGGGGGGTGGCGCCTCAAGGAAGTCGGCAGGTTCAAAACGGAGCAGATTCCCGGCGACACAGGCATCCGCGTTTTTGCGGGCGGCGGTGAGTGCCAGTGGATCGATGTCCCGGCACAGGATAGGGGCCGGCGTCGTGTCCCGGGCAGGCATGGCCCGTGAGACCATATGGTTGAAGGTGGCCTGCGGAAACGAGGGCCAGTCCATGAATGCGAATGGGCGCGGCGTTTTGGCGGACAGTCCGGCTGGCGTGGCGGTGGCGATCATGGCGCCTTCGATTCCGAATGTGCCGGATCCGCACATCGCGTCCACCAGGGGCTCCGTGCCGTTGTAGCCGGCGGCAAGAAGTATGGAGGCGGCCAGTGTCTCGCGGATTGGTGCGCTGACAGGAGCCCTTCGCCACCCACGGCGGTGAAGCAGGTCGCCGGACGAGTCGAGCGACAAAGTCATGCGATCGGTGTCCAGCCGGATAAGCAGTTTCTGGGCACCGGCGACATCCACGAAACGTGGCCCTGGCAGCGACTGATCACCGAAGTGCCGCAGGATCGCGTCGCGAACGGTGTTTGCCAGAAGGGTGGGGCTGTCGATGCGCGACTCGTGGATCGTTGTTTGAAGATCGACGGCGCATTCCATGGGAAGCCACGCCTCCCAGGGGATGGCTGATGTCTCGCGGAACACATCCTCGACCGCGCGAGCCTTGAAGTTGTTGACGCGCACCAGTACGCGTGAAGCGGTCCGCAGGAACAGATTTGCCTGGATTCCGTCCTGAACGCGGCCGGCGAACTCAACCCCGCCATGCACCGTGTCCGGTAAGGTAGCAAGACCCAGCTGGTCCAGCTCGGTCCGCAGGAGGTCCTCGAGTCCAGGAGCGCACACCGCCAGCCAGGTGTGGCTGCGCGAGCGTACGTGTTTCTTCACGCGTCTTTCAATCGAGATGTCGGTCGTGCCAGCGTCGTCTGTTTGTTCATCCATCATTCGCGGATTGTACATCAAGGGACGGGTTCCGTAGGGGCGAATGACAATTCGCCCTTCCCAACGGCGAATGTAATTCGCCGCTAC
>CAZNJW010000039.1:0-21936 GCA_964573455.1 uncultured Anaeromyxobacteraceae bacterium
GCCTGCGGAACAAGCGCGAGAGAACGGCGCATCGTGCGAATCCCCGATTCCCGCATCGAGCTGAGCTTTGCTCCGTTGACCAGGATATCGCCGCGGTCGGGAAGGAGCATGCCGACCATCAGGCGCGTAAGCACGGACTTGCCGCACCCGCTGCGTCCAACTATGAACGTCGTGCGGTTTCTGAGGATACCGGTGGAGATCCCGGCCAGCACCGATTCGGTCCCGAAGGACAGGTGCACGTCCGCGAACTCGACCATGTATCCGCTATTCTCCATTTTGCCTCAGTGCCCGGTCACACTCGCTATGAAAGACACAAGGAACTCGATAATCACGACCGCGACGGCCGAGTTGACGACCGCGTTGGTGGTCGCGATGCCTACGCCCTCGGAACTGTTTCTGGTCGCCAGTCCGGCGGCTCCCGCGACAATGGGGATGGTGGCGCCGTTCATAAATGCTTTGATGAAACAGATCACGACATCCTCCCACTCGACCATGTAGATCCTGAAAAACGTGGCCGGGAGTATGTCGAATCTGGCCCATGCGAACGCCCCGCCTGCAAGCGCGCCGGCACCGATCCCGATGGTGGTCAGCAGGGGAACACCGATGATGCAGGCCGCGAACCTGGGCGCGACCAGCCACCGGGTAGTCGTGGAGCCGCTGACCGTAAGGGCGTCAGCCTGATCGGTGACCACCATTGTGCCGGCCTCGGCCGCGATGCCGGCGCCCACGCGGAATGCGACCATCAAGCCGGTCAACAGCGGGCCGAACACCCGGACCATCGTTTTGATTACGATGGCGCCGGCACTGGACAGGTCGGGATAGATGCGCATGGCCTGCATGCATCCCTGGTATACAAGGATCATTCCGAAGAAGGCCAGGGTGAGGGACACGAATCCGAGCGACCGGTTGGCGGACTGATAGACCTCGGAGACGATTCTGTTAAACGTCGGAGGCCTGGTAAGCATCACGCGCACCGTGGACGCTGTAAGGGCGGGAATGCTGGATATCGACCTGCCGTTCGCGTTCATTAAGACCCCGCCATCAGCCAGACCAGGTCTACCAGCAGGTCGAAAATGAAGATCCCGACCGCCGAGTAGACGACGCAGTCGTTGACCGCGTGTCCGACACCGGATGCCCCGCCGCGGATCCTGAGTCCGAGCGTGCAGGAAACCGCCGCAATGGCCCCTCCGAAGAAGAAGCCCTTGACCAGTCCCATGAGAAGTTCGTCGAGAAGGCTTCCCTCGACCATGGATATGAAGAACATGTCGGCCGGAATGCCGACCACCAGGGCCGCTCCGGCGGCGCCCGCGACAATGGCGCAGACGTCGCACAGGGCGATCATCAATGGAAGCATGGGCACCATTGCCACAAAGACGGGCGCGGAAAGGTAGGGAACCGGATCAACGCCCAGAAGGCGCATGGCGTCGATCTGACCGGTGACGTACTTGGTGCCCATCTCGGCTGTGGTTCTGGCGCCCGAGCGGGCCGCGAACATCAGGGCAACCAGGATCGGGGCGACCTCGGACAGCGTAGCCAGGCCGAAAGCCCAGCCGAGAAGGCCGTCCGCGCCGGTCACCTCGATGGCGCCGGCGGACTCGAACACCATGACCAGTCCGCCCAGCAGCGCGACCAGCACCATGACGGGCAGCGACTCGATGGTGACTATGCGGAGCTGGCGGAGGGTAAGGCCGTAGTCGATCCGACCCCGGAGGATGGCGAAGGTCGCGCTGGCCGTGGTCATGGCGAGTGCGCCAGTGAACATGGCGAAATCGGCAGGCGTTCTGGATGTCCGGCCTGGCGCTGTCGTCGTGTCGTCGTTCAAGTGTTCATGCCATCCCGGACGTCACTCGTCGCGTCGTCCTGTTGCCATTAAGGATGCTGGCAACTGCTTCATCCTTGCAGGAAACCGCCTGTTCCGGCGTCCCTGAAAATGTAATCCTACCGTTGTGAAGCACGTGCAGCAAATGACAGTTCTCAAGCATCGCCCGTGTGTCGTGCCCGGATATGACCAGCGTGCGTGCGCCGGCACCGCCATGTCGGGATGTGACGAACCTGAGCATGGCCGAGGCGGAAACCGGATCGAGTCCGCCGGCCGGATCGTCGAAGAACAGAAGTCGTGCCCTGGGCGGAGCGAGCGCGCGGGCAATCGCCAGGCGACGCTGCATGCCGCCGGAAAGCTGCTGAACCAGCTTGTGTCTGGCTTTGTCGAGGCCAATACCTTCGAGCGCCGCAAGGGCGGCGTCGCGATCCGCGTCGGTCGCGTTCTCGGGTTCGCCGCCTGTTAACGAAAACAGCACGTTGTCCAGAACGGACATCGAGTCGAAAAGCGCGAGATTCTGAAACTGGAATCCTATGAACGAACGGACCTCGTCCAGCTCACGGGCGGTGCAGGTCGTGACATCGACACCGAACACGTCTACGGTTCCGGAGTCCGGCCTGAGAATGGTCCCCGCGGCGCGCATAAGCGTGGTACGCCCCGATCCTCCGCGTCCCAGTATGCCGTGAACGAGGCCTTCCGCAAGTTGCAGATCGAGCTGGCGCAGCACGTCGTGGCCTTCAAAGGAGACGTTCACGCCGGACATGGATACGGCAGGTTGGTCGGATGAAGGATCACGCATCGAAGCCGTCGTCGGATACATCAATGTCGCGAGGATAGGCTTCGAGGTCTTCGGGGTCAACCCTGGAGTCGTCCATAAGGGCGGTCAGGGCGAACAGCGCTGCGGCACGATCCACCAGCCATTCGTTGGTGACCACGACCTCGATTCCCGTGTTTTCCAGAAAGTCGCGTGCATGCGCACCGATCGAACCCGCCACGACGACGGAGCAGTCGCTGAGAGTGTTCGAGATATCGCGGGGCTTGATCGCGGCCACGACGCTGCGCGGGCTGCGGCGGTTCCGCCGGTATTCAAGCCTGCGGGCCGTTCCGCCCTCGATCTCGTAAAGCACGAAACCTGGCGCCCGGTCCGCCTCCCGCGCAAGAACGTTTCCATCTGTGGTAGCGATCGCGATCTTCATCGGCACGTCATCTCCATGACGGGCGAATTATTGTCATTGATACTCGGGAATTCAAGCCGATTCGGGGATGTGCCCGAACTGGCGTTGGAATCGTCCTCCGTACGTCATGGCCGTTCGTTTTGAAGTGGTGCCTCACAGGTGCTAATCTATCGCCGCGGCGGGTCGTCGATCCGTCACGCCAAACCGACCATCTGAGCGCGACGGCGCCCCGGAGGATACCGATGATCCGGCCCCGGAAATTCGAACCCAGGTTTCTTTTTTGGCCCCGGAAATTCGAACCCAGGTTTCGTTTTTGGGGGGCGGCGGCGGTTGTTCTGGTGGTGATGGCGGGGTGCGGCGGGCACCTGAGTTCGGTGGATCGGCTTGACCAGACACTGAGCTATTTCCACACGCATCTGCTTCAGGCGGGTGAGGTTCAGCGTGCCGCGGCGTATGTCGACCGCGATATGATGGAATCCTTCCTGTCGATGCACGACCCGGAACTGAACGCCTATACCCTGGTCGACTTCACGATCCTGTCGGTCCGATACCACAAGAACGCCGAGGGAACGAATGACGCCGCCACGGTGGTGGTGAAGGCCAGCGTGATCCGCGATAAGTCGATCACCGTCGAGCGACGACAGTTTCTTGAGAAGTGGGAGTTGAGGGGCGCCCGATGGACCCTCGTGTCCGAGAGAATGCTGGACAGCAACGAGATGGGCGCGAGCGGCGAACTCGGAGACGACGTGGACGTCGAGTCCGAGGGCGATTTGGACGGCTCCGTCGATGCCGATGGTCGATATGACCGGAACCTCCCGGAGAACTGACGCTTGATGAATCCGGTTACCAGAAAACGGCTGGGAACCGCAGCGAAGTGGATTGTATCCACGGGCATTGGAGTGCTGTTCATCTGGCTGGCGTTCCGGGACTGGCCGGTGGGTTCGATCTTCAAGGGCGGGCTGCGCCTGGTCGACGGCATGGTCACGACCGACCATTGGCGCGTTTCCCTTCTGACTCTTGCCTTGTATTTCCTGACGCTGCTTTCCCTGCACCTGTTCCGCTTCTGGCGCTGGCAGCCACTGTTGGCTCCGCTGGGCAGGGTTGGCTTCTGGACGCTGAACCGGGTTTGTTCGGTCGGCAACATGGCGGTGTTTCTGCTCCCGATGCGCCTGGGCGAGCTGGTCCGGCCCATGCTGCTTTCCACCGAAACTCCAATCCGGCGGTCCGCCGCCATGGCGACCATCGTGGTAGAACGCGTCGTTGACGGAGTGATCGTCGCCGGTTTCCTGGCCGTGGCGCTGCTGTTCATGCCCTCCTCGAACGCCGAGTCGTATCTTGAGCTCAAGATCGGCACATGGATTGCAATGGCAGTGTTCGGAGCCGCGGTGCTGGGCCTCATCATGATGTTCGCGTTCCGCCGCACGCTGTCCAGAATCTTTCACGCGATTGCGTCTGGCGCCGGCGGTGGCGGCTTCGGCCGTCGGGTCGCCGGGATGCTTGACCGTTTCATGGCCGGGCTTGCCGTATTTCCGGACGCGCGTAATTTCTTCCTGTTTCTGTTGATGTCGCTGCTGTACTGGGGGTCAAACGGCTTCGGTCTGTGGGTTCTGGCGCACGGCTTCCAGATGCATACCGCCGCCGGATGGACTCCGATCGGGATTCCGCTGATTGGCTGCTTCGCCATGATGAGCACCATCGTCGTCGGGATGATGATCCCGAACGCGCCCGCCAATGTAGGCTCGTTCTGGTATTTCCTTTTGAAGCCGATGGAGCTTTACGGGATAGCGGCGGGCAATCCGGCCGGCCTGGCTTACGCGCTGACCGTGTGGACTCTTCAGTTGTTGCAGTTGATTGTGTTCGGCGGATATTTCATCATTCGTGGGCAGGTTTCCTTCAAACGGGCCTTTGCGATTGGCCCGTCCGAACCGGAGGAACAGGTGGACGACATCGTCAAGGGAGGTTCGGATGCGACAGCCGCCGACTGACCTTACTCGTTCCCTTATCGTGTCGGCCATCGCCGTAGTGGTCTGTGTCGCCTCGTTGCTGCCGCCGCTCGGCGCCCGTGGCGACGTGATCTACCGTTGCGTGCGAAAAGACGGCGAGACCATCATCTCGTTCAACCGCAAGCTGGACGGCATGAAGTGCTCGGTTCACGAGAACCTGGACCGCGAACCGTCGAAGCCGAAGGGCGCCAAGTGCCACACCCAGCGGTACCGTGACACGGTCTTCTACAAGTGCGAGAAGAACGGCGTCTGGTATATCTTCAACAAGGCATCCAGATCCAGCGGCGGCGCGGCAGCCTCTGGCGAAAGAGATTCATCGGGCACCGGAAACGACGTGGACGTGGCCAGGGTCAGCGATTCCGCCCCGGAAGTCGGGAAGGTCGTTGATCTTCCTGGAATCGTGGCTGCCGCAGCCGAGGAATTCGGGGTTCCGGCCGGTCTTCTGATGGCCATCATCGAGGTGGAATCGGGGTTCAACCCGGATGTCATTTCGCCTGTCGGCGCGCAGGGCCTGATGCAGCTGATGCCGGTCACCGCCGACTACCTTGAGGTCCAGGATCCGTTCGACCCGGTAGAAAACGTCAGGGCAGGGGCCAGGTTGATCCGGCTGCTTTCCGACCGTTTTGACGGCGATATCGAACTGGTTCTGGCGGCCTACAACGCCGGTGCCGGTGCGGTCAAGCGCGCAGGCGGAGTGCCGGACGCCTGCCGCGGATACGTGACCAAGGTTATTGCCAGGTACCGCCGCAATCTGGACCAGCAATGATTTGCCAGTGAAATCCCCGTTCAGGGCTGGCCGGACGCCCCCGACTGTTGACAGAAAAGCGCTCGAAAGGATATGATATCTGCGGCTGGAGTGTTGCCGTGAAGATTCAAAAGACTTCGTTTCTGCTTGCGTTTATCGCAATAATTTTGACGGGATGCGCCACAACGCAGATGCCGGTGGCTGCTGTTCCCGGCCAGGTCGCGACCACGCTCGAGATTGCCAGGGCGCATTACATTCGTGGACTGGCATCCCTGAAGGAAGGCGACTTTGAATCCGCCTTCAAGAGCTTCAGCGCAGCCGCGCGAGCACCGTCTCACATCGAGTACTCCAAACTGGCCCGGCTTCGCATCGCGGACACGCTCTATTACCAGGACATGTTCGACGAGGCTGCTGTCGCATACACCGCGTTCATCAATTCGTCGACCAGCAACCCGAACCTTCACTACGCCTACTTCAGGCTGGCCGAGTGCAAGGTCAAGTCGATCTCGGGCGACTTCTTCCTGGTTCCGCCTTCGGATCGTCGTGATCAGCGCGATGTCCGTTCCGCGCTGCGCGCCATCGAGTCGTTTGTGCGGAATTTTCCCGACAGTCCATACTGCGGACAGGTCCTGCAGATGCGTGACCGGATGATCGACACCGTTTCATCCTACGAACTCGAGGTCGCGCGTTTCTACATGACCAGAAAGAAGCCCGTCGGAGCGACCGGCAGGATCTCCGGCCTGATGCATGACATTCCCGCGACCCGTGAATCCGAGAAGGTCAGGGTCGCCTACATTGAAGCGCTGGCCGCGGCCGACAGCCTCGACGAGCTTCAGCGTGAGTGTTCGGATTATCGTGTGATGTTCCCGGGTGGCAGGCGCGCGGCGAAGGTCGCGGACATCTGCGGACGCGACTGGAAGGCGGCTTCCGCCGACGCCGGCGTGTCCGATGCTGGTGGCCCGGATGGTTCCGTAGTTGACGGGGAAGGCGTTGGTCAGTCCGGATCGGATGGTTCTGGTGGCGGGGCCGCTTCGGTCGATACGGTGGAGGTGGGTGATGTTCGATAATTTCAGGATCGGTGACAAGGCCGTGTATCCCGCTCAGGGGGTTGCCGAGGTGCTTGGAATCGAGAGCCGGGAAGTGTCGGGGAATCAGCAGACTTTCTACATGCTCCGACTGCTCGACTCCGACGATCGCATCATGATTCCGCTCAGCAAGGCGCTCGCGGTCGGGCTTCGTCAGGTGATCGGCGCCGAGGAAGTGCCGCAGGTGTTCGGCCTGCTGAAGAGTCGGCCCGCCCACAGCCCGCGTCAGAACTGGAACCGTCGCTACCGTGGATATCTGGAAAAGCTGAAGACCGGCTCGGTGTTCGATGTTGCCGAGGTGTTGCGCGATCTGTATCTGCTGCGCAACGAGAAGCCGCTGTCCTTTGGTGAAAAACGACTGCTCGACCAGGCTCGCGAGTTGCTGGTCAAGGAACTTACCGTGGCGACGGATGGTTCCCTGGAAGAGGTTCAGGTCGAACTCGAATCAATATTCCCGTCCCCCATTGACGAGTCCGCGGAGTGTGTCGCGGATGAGCCTGATCCGGAAGAGCCCGGTGGTGCCGACGGTCCCGGCCGCTGATTGCAGTTGACCGGTGGCCCCGGCGTGCGTCGGCGTCACGATTAAGAAATCACATTTTGCGAAGGAAGGGGTTGGTCTTGAAAAGCATTCATGACGAGTGCGGAGTCTTTGGAATTTTCGGGCACGAGGGGGCGTCGACTCTGGCGTACCTTGGCCTTCACGCCTTGCAGCATCGCGGTCAGGAAAGCGCCGGGATAGCCGCGTCCGATGGCGGAAAAGTGCATGTTTACAAGCAGATGGGATTGGTCGGGGACATCTTCACGGCCGACGTGCTCGCCGGGCTTCCCGGTGATCGGGCGATTGGCCATGTGCGGTATTCGACCGCCGGGTCCTCTTCGCTGCTGAACGCGCAGCCCATGCTCTGCCAGTACTCGGGCGGCGATCTGGCGCTGGCCCACAACGGCAACATCGTCAACGCGGGGTCGCTGAAGTGGCGGATGATGAGCAACGGCCACCTGTTCCAGTCATCGAGCGACAGCGAGGTGCTGCTTCACACGATTGTGTCGCATCCGGGACCTGGCCTGGCTGATCGCGTGGCCGCCATGATGGAAGAGGTCAGAGGTGCCTATTCCCTGGTTCTGATGGGCCGGGACGAGATGGTGGCGGTCAGGGATCCTTACGGCTTCAGACCCCTGGTGCTGGGAAACCTGGATGGCGCAACCGTGGTCGCGTCGGAGACGACTGCCTTGAACCTGATCGGCGCTGTCTACGAACGTGAAGTCGAACCGGGCGAGATCGTCGTCGTTTCGCGTCGAGGTCGGGAGAGCATCCGGCCCGTCAGGGCGCCACGACTGGCTAGGTGCGTCTTCGAACACATCTACTTCGCCCGACCCGACAGCGTGGTTTTCGACCGCCAGGTCTACACCATGCGCAGTCTGTTTGGACGCCAGTTGGCGCTTGAGCAGCCGGTGCCGAATGCGGACGTGGTCATTCCAGTGCCTGACTCGGGCGTGTCCGCTGCGAACGGTTTTGCCCGCGAGGTCGGCGTGCCCTTCGACATGGGTTTGATCCGCAGCCATTACGTGGGAAGGACTTTCATCGAACCGGAACAACGTATCAGGCATTTTGGCGTGAAACTGAAGCTGGCAGCGGTCGAGGCCGTGATCCGCAATCGCGTCGTGGTCGTGGTCGACGACTCTATCGTTCGAGGCACCACTTCAAAGAAGATCGTGCAGATGGTTCGCGCCAACGGCGCCCGTGAGGTCCATCTCAGGATTTCCTCGCCGCCGACGCGCTGGCCTTGTTACTATGGCATCGACACGCCCCGCAGGGAAGAACTCATCGCCGCAAGGCTGCATGACACGTCGGCGATAGCGCGCGAGTTGACCGCCGATTCCGTCGGGTATCTCTCTGTCATGGGAATGCACAAGGTCGTGTCCGGTGGTTCGGGTGACGGCTGGTGCGACGCGTGTTTCACCGGCAGATACCCGGTTCCTCCCGATGAAGGCTATACAACGCGTTAGCCGATGGCGGATCGTCCCGTGAAGGGATTCGGTCGCCAGGCTATCAATTCCCGGGGGCACAATGACATCACTCCGCAGATTGCCAGTTGTTCTGCTTGCCGTTTCAGTTTGTCAGTTCCCATTGAGCCAGGTCTCGGGACGTGAAGGGGGACCGATCGCGGATGACGCGCTGCTGGCTGTCGAGGTCCTCGATGGACGAGGATGTTCGGCCGACCAGACGGCCGAGGCTGCGTGCGCACGGGCCGCCGGTCTGCTTGGAACACTGCTGGAATCCGGCGAGTACCTCGCCGTGGCCGTGGCCTGTGTTAGGCTGGACGACGGGGACGCGCTCCCGAATGATTCACTGACCACATGCGCGGCTGCCGAGGCCAGACTGGGCTCGGACGCAGAAGCGTCGTCCTACCTGAAGAGACACGTCGCTGTTGCCACCACTGCCGGTGTCGGATGCGAGGCGGCCAATCTTGACGCGGCCGACATTCTTGTCGCCTCCACGCGATTCGTCGCGGCCCAGCCATTTCTGGAGGCTGCGGCCGGTTGTGCCGAATCTTCCGGATCCGATGATGCCGTTGCACTTCGGCGTAGACAGTTCGAGAACTGCCTTAACGTAAGGGACGCGAAGTGTGCGGCGCGTGCAGCCGACGAGCTTGGGGTCGGGCAGGGCGTATTCGTCGTCGGGATGTACCTTGACAGGGACATGGCCGCCGCGGCGGTCGGCCCGGCCAGGGCCATGCTTGCCGACGGGGTTGATTCCCTGGACGAACTCGGGGTGCTCGCCGAGACCTTCCTTGCCGCCAGACAACCTGCGCAGATCGCCGCGGCAGCCCAGGCTTGTCTTGAAGGTTGCCCGGGAGTCGACACTCTCGCGGTAGCCTCGGTGCTGGCCAGGGTTGGAGCTTCGGGCGACGCGGCCGCGTTCGCGAAGCGCAATATCGACCGGTTCATGATCCCCGGGGACGCACCATTAGAGATCGCGTTTTTCCTGCTGAAGGCGAGCGAGACCGATAAGGCCCTGGCCATGTTCTTGAACTGGATCGTGGGCACGGACGCGGACGCGACCGGTGTCGGCGCGATCCAGCGACAGGAGCGTGTTCAGAAACGCCTGATCGGCGAGGGCAGGTTCGACGCGGCCGTACGTTTCACGGTTAAGCTGCGGGACGCTGGCGGGCAGCTTTCTCCGGCCATGGCGCCTGACGTGGTGGGAGCCGCTCTCAAGATCGACAGGAAGGACGACGCGGCGGTCTTTGCCACAGAGGGACTGCGTGACGAAAAGGAATGCGGCCCGCTGCGGTACCGGATCGCACTGCAGTTCCTGGATTATGACGAGCATGAAGGAAGCGCGAAGCTCCTCGAACCGTGCGGCGTTGGGCACGTTTCGGCATCCCCGGACCCGCTTCTGCCGGCACGCGTTCATCTTCTCAGGGCAAGACTGATCCGCAAGGGAGCGCTCAAGGGGGACCTTGACGGCGAGGTGAAGGCCGCTTTCGATGGCGCGCATGGCAACGCCGATCTGGTGATCCTGATCGATCGCTTCGCTTCTTCGGCGGGAGTTGGCCGTGAGGCTGCCGATGTCGCGGTGCGAGCGATGGCGGCGGCTTCGCCGGATGACCCCGAGATCCAGCGTAGACTCGCGCAGTCCTGCATTGAAACCGGGGACGAGCGATGTGCGATGTCCGCTCTGGAAAGGTTTATCTCGCTTGGACAGCCTGACGGTTCCGCCGTGGCTACGGCGACCGACATGCTGCTCACCGCCGGCCAACGCAGCGCAGCGCTGTCGTTGCTGGACAAGGGCCGTCGTTTCGAACGGATGCCGCCGGCCCAGGCGTACGCCGTGGGCAACGACTGCCTCAAGGCCGGTGACCCGGACTGCGTGGCGCGATACATCGACATTTTCCTGCGCGGACCGGTGTCCGACGAGGTCGGCTACTTCGTTCTGGCAGACGCGCTGCTTCAGGGCGGTTTCCTGGAACTGGCCGACCGTACCGTGGATGTCGCGGCGAAAGCATTTCCCAACGACGCCACGGGCCGCGGTCCGCTGATCAAGGGGCGCATCGCCCTGTCGCGTGGAGACAGGGTTGCCGCCGACGCGCTGTTTGAGCGGGCGATCAGTGGTTCATCGCTCCGTTCTCTGCTGATCCTGTCGGTCGCGCTGGAGTTTTCGCGGCTGGGCGAGTTGACCGGTGCGTTGAAGTGGTTTGAAAAGGGTGTCAAGGATGAATCCGCGTCGACCAGGGCGACGCTTTACCGCGGCTGGGTCGACACACTTCGCAGGCTGGGAAGAGCAAACGAGATCACGATTGACCCATTGAATGGCGTGCCTGTGAACGACTTCGCCGAGTTCAGCGACACGCTTTCACTGCTGGCGGACTCGGGCCGGGCCGATGTGGCTCTCGAACTGGCGCGGCGGCTCAAGAGTGCCGTGCCCGCTTCGGGGCTCGGGCCGATACTGCTGTCAATGGTTCAGTATCAATGTCAGTTGCATGACGCATCGGGAGCGATTGAGGCTGCGGAGGCCGTCTGCGCATTCAACGTCACTTTCTCCGGCGACACATGTGTCCGCGCCGCCTCGATGCTGAGAGCTTCAGGAATGACCCTTGATGTGAAGGGGCTGGTCGGACGGATCAACTCCGGGGCGTACTCGCAGATCTCCCGCGATGGGCTTCCGGGGCTGGTGCTGCTCACATTACTCGAATACGGAGTCGAGGACGCGTTCAAGGTTATCGAGAAGGCCAATGAGTTTGGAGACGACGCGGTCAAGGCTTTGCTGGACTCGTTACCGCAGCTTCGCGTCATGGTGGGCAACGAACTCTGGCAGCGGATGGTTGGCAAGCTGGTCGATGACGGCTTCATTCAGGACGAGTGGCTTCGTGCGCTGGTTATGACGGACGCGGCGTTCGGCGCGGGTGACGAAAAGCACGGCAGAGCCGCGATGGACGACGCACTGTCCTCGACGCGGGCAGATCGTTTCGCGGTGATGTCCCTGCTGCTGGCACAGGGCGAATTTGAGCTTGCCGATAAGGTTCTCAAAGATACAACCGACAGTCAGCTGGCGGATTGGGATGCATGGCGACTGTCTGCCGCGTACACGATGTACGTCGATCGTGACCGGCCGGATGACGCCGCGTCATTGCTGGTAAGGTACGTCGCTGGTTCGAAAGACAAGGCGCTGGCGCTTCAGACAACCATGGCCGTTGCCTTCACGACTGGAGACTACCGAGTCGGGCTCAGTAAGGGCACGGGGATTCCGGATGACGTAATCGCGCCGATGTTTCGCGGATTACAGGCCAAGACGCTGTGGCTGACAGGACAGAAAGATGCCGCCCTTGCCCAATTCAGGCTGCTGGCGCCGCAGACTGCCTCGGAGATTGATAAGCCCTGGGCGTCCGATGTAGTCAAATTCCTTGCTGCGCGAGCATCGTCCAGCGCCGAACTGGCTGATATTCTTGACAGCGTGGCGTCTGACGTCACAGTTATGCCATCCTGGTTCGCATTCACGCTGGCCTCGGTCGAGGCTGCCTGTGACGGAAACGCGCGTCAGCCCCGGGGCAGGGACCGTGCGTTCCGGATACTCGAGGGGACGCGCTCAGTGTCGGCAGTTTCGGATTCACAGGGACGCCCCGATATATCCGAATGGGTTCGAGCCGAGGCGTTGCACGGCAGGGCAGGTTCGCTTGCGGCCGAGGCACTTCAAAGGCGTGGCGCTGCGTTCGCCCAGACCGCTCTGTACGCCGCGTGTCTTGATGACGACGATGCGACGATGCGGCAGGCGATGGCGCGGATGTGTCAGCCCGCCGCCGGCAAGGCTGACTGCGTTCCAGCGTCGGGCACGGATCTGCTGGCGGTTGCCGGCATCCTTCATTCCTGCGGAAAATGGAAGGAAGCGGCAGACCACGCGATGCGTTTCCTGACGGTCGAGAAATCGAAGGTCGAAGACATGTCCGAGGCAGCCAGGATCGCGGTCCAGGCCCGGGCGATGTCCGGCGGACAGAATCCACTGAAGAACGAGACTGTTGACTCGCTGACCGACGATCGAATTGTCAGGGCATCTTTGAGGATGGCCGTCGCCGAGCCCTCCGGGCAGGCCGACCTGGCTATCAGGGGCTGGGACGAGATGCTCGTCTTGAACCAGACCAGTTCGCAGATAGCCCTGGAGGCAATCCGGAAGAGGTTGGATTCCGGAGCTCCGGACGTTGCTGGCAAGGCCGCCGCGATCGTCAGGGGTCTGCCCTTCGCGAATGAGATCTACGACGAAGTGTTCAGGCTTTTAATGGGGTCGTTCAGGTTCGGCCAGGCAGAAGAGTTCCTGAATCTGGTCAAGGACGCCTACCGGCAACCGTTCGAGTTCGATATCAACCGTTTCAAGCTACAGTGCGAGTCCGGCGACAGTGTGGGCGCCATTGCCACAGCTCGTGGTCTCTCCGGGAAGGTCGGGGACCCGACACACATAATGACCGGGCTGCTCGAATCGGCGGCGCGTTGCGGTCGTCTCGAGGTGGTGCTTGCGCTGTCGAAGGATCTCGTCAGGGACGGGGCCGCGCTGCGCCTGATACCGGGCGAGACTGAAACCTCGTTGTATCCGGTGTGGTTCCTTGACCTGGCGCTCCCGGGTTCGGCGCTGGCCCGCGATCTGCTGGACACTTTCTACGCAGCCGCGTCGGACAAGGAACAGTTCTGTTCGAAGATGACCGATGGACTCGTGAAGGACTACATCGCCACAGACAACTCCCACCCGGCAAACATCGCCCGACTTTTCAAGGATGGGCGCTGCGGGGGTCGCGTCTCCCTCAGGTTCGACGACCTTCGCAGGGCGCTCTCGGGGCCTTTCTTCGGACAAAATTCGATGGCATCGAAGCCATCGACTATCGAGATGACGCAGATGGTGCGGGCGGCCACGCTGACAGCGCTGCTCGATGGACGCGTTGATGACGCGATCGGGTGGCTCGAAGGCGCACGCGAGATGGGCCTGATTCCTATCGATATCGTTTCCGTGGCGCTGGAAGCCGGGATGCTGCTGCTGGACAGGCCGGCCCTGCCTGCCACCGAGGTGTCCAGATTCGCGCGATTCGCTATTGGTCTGATCGACGACATGTTGGGTGACGACGACGCCTATCTGCTTGCCAGGGCGCAGATGCTGGCGGCGGCCGGCGATTTCGAGGAGTTCTCGACCGTCATGCAGTCCAGGATCGACCTTGAGCCGACGAATCCGCATTATCGCAACACGGTCGCGTATTCGTTGTCCGTGAACCGTTTAGCGCGGCCGACGTTTGATCGAGAGATAAAGGCGGCGATTGCCCTGGCTGGCATCAGCAGGCCGGGGTATCTCGAGACACGTGCCTGGGGTCTTCATGTCTACGGCGACAGACGAAAGGCGCTCGCGGCACAGAAGGAAGCCTCGATGTCGTGGAGCGTGTCGGGGATGTCGGCCGGGCTGCCGGAGTGCTGGAATCACCTCGCGGTGATGTACGACACCGCCGGACAACGAACGGATGCGGTCGAGGCATACAGGCGTTCTTTCCAGTCCTCGACGGGATGGGACTGGCACGCGATAATGTCCGCCAGAAGACTGAAGCAGCTTGGTTTCTTCAAAACGGAGGCAGAATCAGCCCGATGATTAAGAAAGTACTGACAGGTGTGCTTCTTGCCGGGGCGATTATCGCAGCGGTCGCGTTGGCGCCGTTCTGGGTGCTGGGTATCATTCTGGCGGTGTTCGTGACCGGGGCGGCCTGGGAGTTCGCAGGGCTTGCCGCGGGACGCGTCCTGGATTCGGTGGTCACCGCTGCCGGCGCTCTGGCACTGGTGGCAGCATCGTTCTTCCTGGATGACAAACAGTTCGGGATGATTGCCATCCAGGGCGTGTTCCTCGCCGGTATGATTGGTCTGCTTGTCGTCCTGCTGACTCCAGCTCCGATCGAGGCGGCAGGGCGGCGCGCCGCGATGGTGGTGGCCGGAATCGTGTACGTCGGTCTGGCCGGAGCCCTCTGTCTTCGCCTCTTCAGGCCGGAACAGGGATTCACAGCCGCCGTTGCCGTCAGCGGGCGCTGGGCCCTTCTGGTCGCCGCGATGATCACCTGGATGAACGATACGCTGGCGTATTTCGGGGGACGCCTGTTCGGCAAAAGCAAGATGTACCCGTTGATCAGCCCGAACAAGACCTGGGCCGGCTCGATTTCGGGAATGGTCGGCAGCGTGGGCGGAGCGTTCCTTGTGACCTGGTTGCTCCGGATCGACTATCCGCCACTGCCGCTGCTGGCGCTGTCCCTGGTCGGCGGCGCGCTGGGTCAGGCCGGGGATCTTGTCGAGTCTCTCTTCAAAAGATCCGCCGGCGTGAAGGACTCGGGCAACCTGCTTCCGGGACACGGCGGCATGCTGGACCGCATCGATGCGTTTCTGTTCGTTGGCCCGTTCACATGGGCGTGGCTGTATCTGTGGTTCCCGCTGGTGCGCTAGGTCGCGATATCTAAATCAACTCAGGGATTTACTGTCCAATCGTACGCTTCACCCGAGAGCAGCGTGACTGTAGCCGTGCTGCTGACCGGGCGGTCGGTCGATGTCGCCGAGAGCCGGAGAGTGCCCGGGCGCACGTCCGAAACTGTCACGCGTTCACCAGGTTTCAGAATTCCCAGGACGCGTTCGTCGATTCTGACCTCAACGGCGTCGCTGAACATGTTGGTGACAACAACCGTGGCGAACTGTCCGGAATAGACTACCGAGGTCGTCGCTCCAGCCGGGAAATCGGTCTCACGCACCACGGATGACGCGGACCTGATCCCGGCGATGTCGATTCTGTGGGTGCCCTCGACCACCGGGAAGGCGGTTGTCGAGCCAGCCTCGACGCTGCCAAGCTGCCGACCGTCGCAGAAGACGTTGACCGCTTCGGTTCCGTCGTTCCTGACAGAAAGGGTCGCTCCGGGCATGATCGCCTTCCACGAGACCACGGCGGATTCATTGACCGTGATCGTGGCCCTCGCGAAAGACTCCACGGACTGCCCGATCACCACCACTTCGTGGTCGCCCGGCGGTATGGAAGGGTAGAGCATCCTGCCGCCGCCGGCGATTTGCCCCTGCAGCGATCCATCCAGGTATACCATCGTCTGTTCACGTGACGTGTTCGTGACCTCGATGCCGCCGGTACCAGGGGCCATCATCGAGGAACCGGTTCTGTCCAGCAGCCAGAGCCCCGGCTCGCTGCCAATCTCGATCATGGCCACTGCCACGGTCGTTCCGGCCGCGTCCACGGCTCTGAGGTTGTTGCGCCCAGGAGCCAGTCCCTGAATCGTGGCACCACCGCGAGCCGCGCAGCTTCCGGCGAGTAAACCGTCCGCGTAGATCGAAACGTCTTCATCCACGTCAGACACGATCTTGAGGACTCCGGAAGGACGGTTCACCACAACATCGATTACCTTGCCGGCGACAGTCTGAACCTTGAACGAGGCAAGTACCCGTCGAGCTGTATCGAGCACGACAAGATCCACCTGATCGGTCATTATGGAATCCAGCACGACCTCCCGGCCTTCAGGAATCAGTCTGGGGGCATGCGTGCTGCTCTGAAGAACAGCGGGGCGGCCGCTGCGGTTCGCGACCCTGATCGCGCGTGAAGGCTGGTTTATGGCAAAAACCGGGACCGCGCCTTTCTTGACGTGAAGATCGGCGGCAAACGACAAATCGGAACCCTCGACAACGGCTGACACGGGAACCAATCCGAATGGAACATCGGAGATCCTGAGCCTGACCCCGGGGGGAACCGTCCTGGGGCCATGGTCGGGTACGGTCACGACAATCGTGGCGTTCAACGTGTTGTCCACGTCGATTGAGCCTGTCATCGCGTTGTCCAATCCGCCGTCGACAGATTCACCGAGCCGGGTGACCACCCATTCCTGCGTGGATCCGATCTCAAGATCGAATTCACGTTCGGTGAAAAGCCCGGAGTCTACCCCGGAGGCCCTGAGCAGCCGTCGGCCGGAAATGATCTTGTCCAGCTCGTCGACCTGGCCGGGTTCCATCACGACGAATCGTGACCCGTCGACAAAAACCTCTATCTGTTCACCGGAGGCGTTGGTCACCTTGACGACCCCGCCACGGGAAACGATCGCCGAGTTAGTCGAGGCGCATGACGCGCAAGCGACAAACACCATTAAAATCAAAAGTTTTGATGCCAACTTCATAAGTCCGCCTCGCGCGATTGTCCCCTTGTCGGGCAAGGACAGGTTACCATCAATGCCGCACATGGATCTGTCGGCCGGAATAATACACTTAATGAGCCTTGTTTTGGGCTAAAATCCAGCCATGGAACAGGCCCACGAAAGAACACTGGTGGTCGAAACCGGAATACAGTGCAACAACCGCTGCGTATTCTGCTACGAAAATGGATACAGGAGAATCCCGGGTTATGCCAGGCTCGTGCCGTCAGAGGTAATCAGGGACAGAATTCGCTGGGGTGCGGAGAATGGATTCACGACACTGTCGCTGACGGGAGGGGAACCTACCATACGCAAAGATTTCAAGGCGTTGGTTGAGTACTCCAGAAGCGTTGGATTCCAACATGTATCGGTTACAACGAACGGCAGCATGCTGTCGGATCCTGGATTTTTCAGCGATTGCGTCCGCAGCGGGCTGGACGGTATGGGTGTTTCCATTCATGGGATGTCTTCGGCGATTCACGATGCGATGACCGGCAGGAAGGGCGCCTTCGCCCAGGCGATACGAACCCTGTCTCATGGCGTCAAGGCGCAGCAGGCGCTGGGACATCGACGCTTTCGCCTGAACACATTCACCGTGATTCATGGCGGGAACGTCAAGGAGCTTGATCGGCTGACCGACATGCTTGGCGCCATCGGCGTGCGTCTGATGATTCTTCAACCGCAGATCATCGGCAAAGCGAACTTCCAGGGCTCATCCCCGGTCGCGCTCGACGATCTTCTGGACGCAATTCGCAAGGCGGCTGCCGCGGGCGCCTCCCACGGCTACCTGATCAAACCGTTCAATATCCCGCCATGCATGCTGGGCGATTCGACCGCCGGCATTGATCTGAAGATGTACGAGCGTTCCAGCTTCAGAGAGCATGACTCGGATGATCCGGGCGGACGCAGCGGAGGCGAGGAGGTCGGTTTCGTTCGCCTTTCCGCGTGCGGGGCCTGCAGGTACAGGACGCTCTGTTACGGGCTGAGCGTGTCTTTTGCCCCGATGTCGGACATGGTCGACGCCAGCCTGGAGGCCATTGAAGGTTTCGCGGTGTCGCGAAATGGGTTTCAGTCGGGCGAGACGGTCTGGCTTACGGGCACCGAGTTTCTGGATGCCCAGGGTATCTCGCGCCTGATCGATGCGACGTCTCCGGCCGGTTGCATGGTCTGCACGGGCGGGACCCATCGTCTGGGTGATGGATTGGCCGGCGCGGTGATTTCCGCGCGCCATGCCCCTGGCAACACCGACCGTCGCGTCGGAATTGCCCTGGTTCATCAAGCCAGGGATACAGGATCGGCCGACAGGATTCTCTGCGAGTCAGACAACAGCGGGTACCTGCTCGATACGTTCAATGGATTCGCGCATCTGGCCGGTTCGTTTCCATTGTCGGTCTGCGGCACTCCAACCGTTGATTTCATCGATCTGCTGGGCAGGCTGGCTGCCGCCGGGCTGGAAAGGTTTGCTGCCGAAATCAGACTGTCACCGCGAAAGACGGGGCAGGGCGGGGATTGCCTTCCCATTTCCCAGATCGAGATGTTCGTTCGCGACAAGCTAGGCCCCCGGGCCACGCTGGTATTCGGGTACTCCAGTCAGGCAGACGCCGGCGCCGCCCCCGCAGAAGGCGTGTCGCTCGATAATGGGATGCTGGTGCCGCCTACGCCGTTTGACGGCAGGATACTCTCCATTTTGAACTGGTCGCAGCTTCGGGATTTCGGTGTCGAGGAGGCTGGCCAGACTCCGCATCTTGGCGTCCAGTCAATCAACGTGACGCCGTTCAGATAGATTCGGCCTCAGGCGAGACAGTCCAGATGTCTGACCTTGCGTTCCAGCAATGACTCGATCTCGGCCTGTGTCCGTCGTTCGTCCCAGCCGCATTCGCCCGCCATGACAGCGGCGGCAGCCTTGATAGTCGCGCCGTTTTCGTCCCGGTCCAGGAAGAATACCGGTGTACGGCGCAACAGCACGTCCTCGAGGGTCATTGCCATCTCGCAACGCACCGCGTGCACGACTTCGGCCAGGATGAACGGATGTGACTCGACCATCCTTTCCGCCAGCGAACGATCATCCCGGACAAGGGCGGCAACGCTCCGGGCGCGCACACCATAGTTGGTGACCAGGGAATCCGCGACGTCCGCCTCAAGCCCGGCCGAGTTGATCAGCTCGTCAGCGAGCAACGAGCGCGCCGCGGCCGAATCGAGACCATCGGCGCATGACAACGGGATCGAACCGGCGGTCGAACGGACCAGCGGCTTGTTGAAGAAAGGAGACGCTGCCTTGAGCGCCTGGGCCGCCATCACGCGGTACGTGGTCAGCTTGCCACCAGCGATGGTCACGATTCCACGTGAATCGACGACAATGCTGTGTTCGCGACTGACCGAGGATTCGGAGCCGGATCCGGCTATCAGCGGTCGCAGGCCAGCCCATGTGCCGACGATGTCGGCGGCCTCGGCCTTCATCCCGGGGAAGTTGTGATGCCCGGCCTCGAGCAGGTAGTCGACGTCCCATCGGGACGCGAATACATCGGCAATGTCACCCTTGTAATCGGTATCGGTGGTACCCAGCACGGTCATCCCGTTCCATGGGATCACGAACATCGCACGCCTGTCGCGAGGCGCCATCATGGTTACCGCGTGGCTGATCGGAAACTTGCTGTACGGCAGGACGATATGCGTCCCCTTGGTGGGCCTGATGTCCAGCCTGGCACCTGGCTGCGCGCCTACCGTAACCGCCGTCTCGGACGACCAGATTCCAGTGGCGACGATGACGGATCTTGCCATTATCCGGAACTGAACGCCGTTCGTGGTGTCACGCGCGAGGACTGCGTCGACGCGATCGTTCCTGAACTCGGTCCCGATGGCCTCGACCCGGTTCGCCGCGACCGCTCCATATCGGACCGCATCTATAATGGACTCGATGGTAAGACGCGTGTCATCCGTGACGGAATCGTAGTAAACGAAACCGCCTTTCAGTCCTTCACCGCGCAGAGTCGGAGCGATCCCGAGCAGCTGTTTTTTGGAAAGAGGTCGGTTTATTTTGTAATTACCGAAGGTTCCCAGCGCATCGTACATCATCAGAGCCGCGCCCATGGCGGCTCGGCCAGGCTTGGACGTCTCCCAGATCGGGACCATGAAGGGCAGGGGACGGACCAGATTCGGCGCGATACGCGATGTCAGCAAATTACGCTCGGTGGTGCTCTCGTGAACCAGACCGAACTCGCCGTTTTTCAGGTAACGCAGGCCACCGTGCACCAGCTTCGAAGACCTGGACGAAGTCCCGATCGAAAAATCGGACCGCTCGATCAACGCAGTCGAAAGGCCGCGCATCGCGGCATCGCGGGCGATACCGGCACCTGTGATGCCACCGCCGATAACGACGACGTCAAAAACCTGTGCAGCCAACCTGTCAACCGCATCGGATCTGGAATGATAACTGAATGAATTCATGTTGTTATCCTTGTGGCGTAGCACGCCAAATCAGCCGTACCGCGTTTCGCTTATTTTAATATAGAATGTCACCGGCCGGTTAACAACGTCCAGTTGCGGTCGGCGACAATTTGTAGGAGGTTTCTGCATGCCGGGACCGGAAACGCGGTCTGATGGACCGCTCACCGCCACGATGCTGGCAGTCATGTCGGTAGTCGCGCTGACGACAGTCGGATGCGGATGTGGTTCAAAGAAGACTGAACCCCCGAAGACCCCCGAGTCAATCGCCATCAACCAGATATCCGCATGCAAGCCAGGCGAACTCAATCCTGACTGGGAGTATCTGGAAAGGGCCTGGGAAACCGACGACGAACGTCAGATTCTCGAGTTGCTTTCAAGGGCGCACACCGCTGAAAAGGCATGGCGGATCATCCGGAAGGACCCGCCGGCCCATCTGGAACTGCTAACTCGCGCTACACGATCGCGCAACCACGAAGTCCGCTCGCAGGCGCTGATAATCCTGGGCCTGATGAAGGACGATAACACCGAAAAGTCCTTGACGTCGGTGATGGGCGCGATGATGTGCGACGAAAAACAGGAAGTGCGAGCCATCGCGGCCAAGACCTTTGTCCAGCTCCCGACGCCGGCGGCGGTGCGCTTGCTGTTGAAATCGCTTGAGATTGATCCATACGCTGGAACGCGGGCCAATGCGGCGTGGGCGCTGGGAACAGCCGGCGACCCGACAGCTGTCAACGGCCTGCGCAAGGCCACTAGGGACGACGATGATTTTGTGCGGCTTCGCGCCGTGGGCGCGCTGATGGATCTGAAAACAAAGCTGGGAGTCCCTGAACTGATAGATCGACTGTCAGACGAGAATCCCATGGTTGCCGAGCGCGCTCATCAGGCACTCCGCGAGTTGACTGGTACCGACAAGGGCAAGGATCCGAGTGAATGGCGCCGCGTATTTGGAAAACCGCTCGAGAATGTCGCTCCAACGCCACCGAAGATACCACCAGAATCGGGCGATTCAAACGTAAATCCGGCTGGTTACAAAGGGGAAGGTCAGGTCGTTCCGGCTACCCCGACAAATGGTTGAGTTGACATAATATGTCTTATCGGACGTTCCAAAACAGCCGTTCCGGGAGCGGTTTCGAACCGATGGACTTCGTGGTCCTGGGATTTCTGCTGGCGCTGATCGCCGTCGTAGCAGCTTTCTCCGGCAGGCTTCCGGATCCACGGACGCCACTGGTGGCTTTTGTCACCGCGCTCGTCGGTTACATCGCGATGGTCCGCATGCTTTTCCGGTTGAATCCCGGGCCGACGGTTTCGCTGTTGATTCGGTCCGCGGGACTCTACGTCGTGTTTCCGTTCGTCTACATGCACTTCGACATGGTCGTCGAGTTCCTGAATCCGTTCCGCGCCGAGACCGCGCTGATGGCCATCGACCGATTCATGTTCATGGGACATAATCCGAATGCGGCGCT
The DNA here is from genome assembly GCA_964573455.1 of uncultured Anaeromyxobacteraceae bacterium. Lineage (GTDB taxonomy): Bacteria > Myxococcota_A > UBA9042 > DTJE01 > DTJE01 > JAGOFO01. The sequence continues at coordinate 21,913 of CAZNJW010000039.1, forward strand.
TCAGTCGCTGTTGACGCCGTGGGC
>CAZNJW010000040.1:0-21576 GCA_964573455.1 uncultured Anaeromyxobacteraceae bacterium
AGCCCACGGCCTTGGCCGTGGGATCAACGCCCCACACCCACACCGCGGCCGGCCCGCAGGGCCGCACGCCCATTCTGGTCCCTGTCCCCGTAGCGGCGAATTACTTGCTTCCTTCCTGCCTGGCCACTTCCTCTTCTATCATCCGAATCAGGTGAGACTGGTTGTTCTGGACCGCCTTCATTCCGATCTGCGATCCCTTTTCGAACAGCGCGGGCAGCCGACTGACCGCCTTGCGGCCTGTTGGAGTCTGATAGAAGGCGGTCATCTCGTTAAGCTCGACCTCGGTGAATTCCTGCATGTAGCTCATCACCACATCGGGAAGGATCGCATCCCAGCTGGCGTACTCGGCGAAAAAGCGTTCCATGACACCCCGGAAGGGCGCGATGTCAGGCTGCGCCATCAACTGCGCGTCCAGGGCCTTCGCGATCGCCATGTCGTACGTTTCACGCGCGTTCATCACGTCGAACAGGCGCAGCACCGCGCGACAATGGGATTCCTGCTTTTTCGGGCAGGTGAACTGTCCGGCTCGCGAACCCGTCCCGGCCTCGGGAGTGTCCCTGGCTTCGGCCGACCATCCCATGGATACCATCAACACGAACACCATCGAGAACAGCGCGCACTTCATCGTTACTGCCAACTGTCGCTCCTTTGCCGTTGCCGGGCGGTTGATATAGGCTACATTCTAGGTTCGAGAAGTCCGGACGGTCAATATGAGCCGCGCCACAGTCAACGTGATCATCGTAGCGGCATGCGGACTGCTCAGTCGCGTCCTCGGGATCGGCCGCGAGATGCTGATGGCGCACGCGGCAGGTATCACCGCCGAAAAGAACGCCTACGACTTGGCGTTCATGATCCCCGACATCCTGAACCACGTTGTCAGCACCGGCTTTCTGGCGATCATTTTCATCCCGATCTTTCAGGGATTCCGCACCAGGCAGGACGACGATGGCGCCTGGCACTTCCTCAGCAACACGCTGACAGTGCTCGGTTCCGTGCTTCTGATCCTGATGATCCCGACCATGATCTGGATGCGCGAACTTCTTTCGCTCTTCACGGCTGCGGCAACCCTGACGCCGGACATCCTGGACCGCGCCACGTATCTCAGCCGCATCATCCTGCCGGGCCAGTTCTTTATCTTTGTCGGCAGCTATTTCATGGCACTCCAGAACTGCCGCGAGCAGTATCTGATCCCGGCCATGACGGGCGCGGTCTACAACGTCGCCATCATCGTCGGTGGCCTGATCGGCCTGGACAAAGGGCTGGAGGGCTTCGCCTGGGGCGTCCCGGCCGGCGGCTTCATCGGCTTCCTGGTGCTGCAGGTCATAGGCGCCAGACGCGAGGGCATCAAATACCGACCGGTGTTCAAGCCGTTCGACCCGATGCTGCGGCACTACCTCGCGCTGATGGTGCCTCTCTCGATCGGACTGGGCAGTCAGTTTGGAATGGAACTGGTCATGCGCGCGCTGGGCGGCATCTTCGGCGCCTCCAGCATCTCAAGCCTGAACTACGCATACAAGGTGATGTTCACGGTCGTGTCCGTGTTCGGCTACTCGGTCGGCGTCACCGGTTACCCGCGAATGAGCCTGCTGGTCAAACAGGGCCGCTTCCAGGAAGTCAACCGCGACGTCTGGCGAAGCCTGTCGCGGATGTTCGTGCTGTTGACGGCGGCGGTGGTGGCCGTATGGGTGCTCTCGTTCCCGATCGTCCGCATCCTGTTTGAACGCGGCGCGTTCACCAGGGAGGACACAGAACTGGTGACGACCCTGCTGCGCTGGTATCTGCCGGCGACGCTCGGCCTGAGCATGCAGGTAGTGCTGGTACGGGCGTTCTACGCCCACGAACGGATGTGGATGCCGACCATCATCAATTCGGGCGTCTTCCTGCTTACGATCCCTGCCTACTTCCTGCTGGCCGAACGGGCCGGAGTTCTCTGCGTGCCGATCGTCGGTGCGGTCGGCGCCCTTACCCAGATTGGGGTGATGAGCATTGCGTGGGCACGCCGGCACGGACACGAAGGAATGCGTCTGGCGTTGCAGAATATCGGACGGGCTCTGGCGGTTCTCCTGTTCATGGTGGCCGCGGCGCGCTTCATCGAAGAGTTTACGGCGACGTGGGTGCGTCAGGCCGGGCTGGCGACACTTATCGTTTACGCGGGTGCCGCGGGACTGATTCTGATGTCGGCTTCACTGGTTCTGCAGTCCGCGCTGGGTTCGAACGATGCCGCCGATATCCTCGCGATGTTCGCCGGGAAGATTTCACGCAAGCTGCGCATTCTGAAGCGCGACAAGGGTTGAAATCCCCCGGGACGCCAGATCCAGCATCCTGTCCAGTGTGGCGCGGGTGAAAATCGCTCCCTCGGCCGTGCTCTGAACCTCGACCAGAAGCCCATCGCCGGTCATCACGAAGTTCGCGTCGACCTCGGCACGCACGTCCTCTTCGTAAACCGGGTCCAGGATCGGTCTGTTGTCGACGACGGCCACCGACACGGCCGCGATCTGGGAAACGATCGGATCCACCGTGATCAAGCCCTGCTCCATCAGGCGATTTACCGCCAGCCTGAGCGCCAGCCAGCCGCCGGTGATCGAGGCAACCCTTGTTCCGGCGTCGGCCTGGATCACGTCGCAATCTATCGTTATCAACCGTTCGCCCAGCAGCTTCATGTCGACTCCGGCACGCAGGCTGCGTCCGATCAGCCGCTGGATCTCATGATCACGCCCGCCCTGCTTGCGCGGCGCCCGATCGTTGACCGATCCCGGCAGCATCGAGTACTCGGCGGTCACCCATCCGCTGCCCTTGCCCGCCAGCCAGCCTGGCACCTTGTCCTGCACCGTGGCTGCGCACAGTACGACCGTGCCGCCCTGGGTGATCATCACCGAACCGGCCGGTCCGCGCTGGACTCCCAGCGAAAAGGAAACGGGCCGCAGTTCATCGTCTTTCCTTCCATCAATCCTTGGCATGTGCCCTCCAACTGGATTCAAGAAACGCCCAAAGGCGGTGTCGGCCACGAAACTACCCGACGTTCGTAGTCAATTTCAACATCCACCGAACCGAAAGCCCCGTCCGCGCGATACCCGGCCAGCAGCTCATCAATGGTCAGCCGCTGACTGTCGAGCGGTGGAAACAACGCATCCTGAATGGCGCCCACCAGACCGTGAGGCATGCCGTCGGAGCCGAACAGCAGGTCGCGGCCCGGCTGGAATCCGACCTGATCGATCAACATTCTGAACGGATTGTTCGTCGCCAGTTTCACACCCGAAATGCGATCCCTATAGATGTCGGAGTCGGAGCTGAAATTCGGCTGCATCGAAAGCGTGACGCCAAGTTCAATGGCTCGCCGAGCCTGCTCCAGCGTGATGAACTGCAGGTGCTCAAGCCTGGTTCGACGCGGCAGGTCCGCGGGCATTCCCGTCGAGGCGGCCACCGATTCGATGGCGTCCAGAACCTGACCTATTGCCAGATCACCGATAGCATGGACCGCCAGCCACGCATCAGCCGGCATTATCTCGAAGCACTCCCTGATACTGGATTTCATCTGATCGTCGGAATGAGTCAGCACGGGCTGACCTGAACCTGTATATCCCGACGAAATCGCGGCGGTTGCCGCACCGAGCGCGCCATCGGCAAACAGTTTGAGTCCCTTGAACCCCGGTCTGACGGGCTTGCCGGCCTTCACCCAGACCTCGGGCAGGTGCCAGGTGGACGTCGAAAACCCAGCATCGTCAGGTATCGGGAGGTCTCTCACGCACAGCATGTCTTCCGTCCCGTACAGGCCCAGCTTACGCATGGTCGAAATGTAATCGCGCAGTTGTTCCTCGTCCGGACTGGCGGATCCACCGAAATAGGCAAGGACACCGGGCATAAGGCGTTCCGCCTGAAGCGCATCCGCGGGCTCGAGCGCGAAACCGGCTCCACTCGCCATATCCGCCGCAGCGCTGTTCATCACGTATCCATGAAGACAGAAGTTCAGCACCGCCACTGGAGGCAGACCCTCAAGATCCTGCTTTGTGAGCCTGTACAACTGACTCCGCCAGCCGGTGACCAGATTCGGACGATCGGGTGGTAGTCTCGAAATCAATTCGAGCGCCTCTTTCCTGTCGCCGACATCGAGCAGCGACGGACTCATCGACAGGACAAGATACAGGCTGAAATGGTTGTGATTATCGAAAACGCGGGGAATGGATTTCAGCATTTGATTCAGTTCTCACTCACGGATGACGCCGGAATAGCGGATATCGACGGGCGGGGCCACCTGCTTTCGCTCGCGAAGCAGTTTGACGAATCCATCCCGGTAGCTGCTGAAAGGAAGAGACTCCCAGCGATCGGCCGGGATGTCCCGGAAGAATTCGTCCATCCGATCGCCACCCTCTTTGATGAACTGCGTCGTGACCACACGGTAGACGCGCGCCGGGTCAATCGTATTGCCGGATGCATCGCGTACCACGATCGGGTCGCCACCGGTCCTGGAAACCGTGATCCCGGAGATCACCGGCGCCTTGTCCACGTCATCGATCAGGTACGTCAGCATCCGGACCAGTTCGGTACCGGTCAATCGAACCAGAACTGGTGGATCGGTGAAGGGCCAGACGCGGGCGATGTCACAGACGGTTATGGGACCGGCCGCCAGGCTGCCACGGGAAGAACCGCGGTTCATGAACCCGACGTCCGCCGAAACGACGCTTCCATCAGGCATCGTGACGGTTCCAAGCTCACGCAGCAGATCCGCGGTCAGGTTGGCCAGAGGCGGCTCCGTGGCGCGATAGTAAAGAATGTTCCCTGTTGCCGTCGCAACCACGTCCGAACACTCGGCAGCCACCAAAGCCTCGACCGACTCGCGCAACGCGACCACCGCCGGATCGGTGCCGACGGCCCCGGCAAACCCTGGCCAGGCGCGGTCACACACCCTGGAGCCGACAACATGTGCCGGACATACCGGCACGTGCGGCAGAACCCTGGCGCGTCCGGTCGCCCTTCCGGTCGAAGTGTCCACGTCTATCTCGGCGAGGCCCAGCGACACGCCCTGTCCCTGATTCTCGACCACGGGAATGTTCGGTCCGTCTCCGGCGAGACGGACGTGGTCGTGTCCCGACACGATCAAGTCGATGTCCGCAGTGGTGAATACCTTCTGGATCGCCGCCAGTTCGCCGTTGAGGGAACATGGCGGGGTATCCGTGCCCTCCCAGTCATCGTCCCTTCCGGTGCACAGTCCCGTCAGGTGCGTCAGGACAACAACGACGCCCGCGCCGTCGGCCCGCATCCGGGGCAGGACACGCCTGAGCGCGTCGACCGGTTCCTCGAATACGACTCCTTCACTGCCTGCCCTGCGTGACACGGTCGGGGTCGACGGAGTCAGCAAGCCCGTGAATCCGACCTTCACGCCCGCGATGTCGATGATGACGTACTCGCGGAACTGTGGGGTCAGCGGGGAAGCGTCCGCAAGCCGCGCGTTGGCAAGCACTATCGGCTGCCCGGCCAGCGCGGCCGCCTGCTTCATGGCACCGCGCGGGTCGATCATCTGGTCATCCGGACCGACATCCAGATAGTCGAATTCATGATTCCCTATCGTCCGAACCGTGTAGCCCACGGTGTTGAAGAAACGCGAGCAGAACTGTCCCTCCGAAGCATTGACCGCGTAATCGCCCTGCGAACAATCGCCAGCGTCGACCACGGCAGTCCGTTCAGGCGCCTCCTGCCTGATCTTGTGGATCATGGCGGCCAGGTAGTCGATGCCACCGAGAACGCCGGTCTCTCCGGTTTCGGACGAGACTACGAGCTCGGGAGAAAGGGTCGGATTCAACGCCCCGTGGATGTCGTTGGTTGAAACGATACGGATGGTGGTGACCCGTCGCGCGTCCTGCCGCGCGTCAGGCGTCTGCCTGGAACACGCCGAAATAAAAACGATAACAGCCATGCCGACCAGTATCTCGACCTTGATCAGACGACAGTTCATCACCGTCCCCCTTTCACGGGCCGCTTGCCGAGCGCCACGCGCATCTCTACCCAGGCCTTGCGCTGGACGGTCGAGAACAGGTATCCCGCCTTCCCGGCAAACACCGGCCCCTTGGCAAACAACGGTTCGGACTCGATCGCCCTTTCCCAGTAAAGCCTGGCGCGTTCGACATCCCCGCTTCTGAACAGCGCCAGCGCCATTCCGACATTGGAATCGGGACTATCACGAGCCACCGTCAGAGCGGCCGCGAAATAGTCAATCGCCTCGTCGTACTTCTTCTGGTCGAACAGCGACCAGGCGAGCCCGGACAGCATGTCTGCCTCAGCCCCCTGCGAATGCAGGCAGGATCTGAAATCAGATTCGGCGGCGGCGGGGTCGCCGTTCATCATCAAGGCTGTTGCCCTGAGCCTCAATACATCGCACTCCATCTCCTGGTCGTCGTTGCCGCCGGAAAACTCGGCCACGACACCCGCGAAATCCTTCTTCAAAACCAGAAAGGCCCCGTATGCGAGCCGCTCGGGCTTGCCCCATTCCGATCGGTCGCCGAATCTCGACACCGCCTCGGTCGCGACCGGCAGGTTCTGCATCGTGACCGCCGCGGTCGCGATCCAGACCTGATCCGCGCTTTTGTTTCCATTCACGGTCTTCGCGATACGCAGCATCGTAGCCGCTTCCTTCTTGAAGCCGGAATTCCATGCTTCAAGTGCCGTCCGAGCCACGTCAGCGCCGGAAAGGGCCGCCTTGCGGGCCGCTTTCGTCACGATCCCGACTGCTATTTCCGGTCTCTTGTTCTGAATCATCCCGCCTGCGACCTTGACCAGCATGCGCGCGGCCACGCGAGCGTTATTCGAGGAGGCGAGCTTGATCAGGGAGTCAATCGCGCCGAATCCTACCTCGGAGTCACCCTTGACGAATTCATGTCTTGCGCGAATCGCCAGCCATACCAGCCTGGCCGACTCATCCTCGCCCACCGAGTTCTCCTCCATCAGCGCGACACACCTGGAAGCTTCCGGCGAGCCCGGGCGGGAATCGACAAGTCCGACTACCCAGTTGGCCACGATAGCGATCGCGGTCTCTCCGGTCGCAAAGCTGGCGCGGAAAAGCGACTCAATCGCCCTGACGCGATCGGTGGGTCCGCCCAGATGATCCAGCATCCCGTTCAGCAGATCGTCGGACGGGTTGGACATCAAAAGGTTTCGGGCTGCGATATCCCTGTCGGCGACACCTGAAGCGGACTTGTGCATGGCAACCAGGAAATGCCCTGCAAACGCCACCGGCATTTCCGATTCCGGCAGTTCGGCACGCGCGCGTCTGAACGCGTCGTCTGCCTCGCGCGGCTGACCATCCTCAAGCAGCGCCAGACCGAGTTCGCACAACCTGCCGCCACGCACATCGGCGGGCATCCCGGATACCATCAGGGCCTTCGTCAGTACAGTCACACGGGTCGCCGGGCTGCCCGGGATCAGAATTCTGCCTTTGTCCGCGACGACCAGGGAAACGAACGAATCCAGGGCGTCCTGCCCTGACAGGCCATCGGCATGATCGACATCCATCTCTCTCAGGGCCAGAGAAGCGGCAAGGCGGGTCAGCTCGCAATCGGCGCCCTGGGTTTTCAAACCGTCGGCGGCCGACGTCAGAAGCGATTGAAGTACCGTGTCGTTCGACTTTTCCTGCCTGATCGCGAATTCGACCGGACGAACCGATGGCAAATAGTTTTCCGTGTCGACAGGCAGGCCATCGCCGCAAGCCACGTCGGCACCACCGGTCATGCGAAGCGCCGCGTCGAAGTCTCCAATCCGCAGGGCGGAAATAATCAGCGACTCGCGAAAGCGCCACATCTCTTCAGGGTATTCCCAGCCTGATATCTTACTGGCCGAATCGACGATTACCTGTCCAACCGACACAAAGCGGGAATCGTCAGCGTACTGGGCGGCAAGCGCCAGCCACGCGCTGGCACGAGCGTACCAATCCTCGAAGGCATCAAGGTCTCCACCGCCAAACGCCACGGGAACGGGACAAAGCCCGGTGGCAATGGCAACCGCCTTCTGATAGAGGGCATCGTCACTGTCACTCATCATCGCCGGTGTCAAACAGGCTCCAACAGTCATCCATTCCAGATTGTCTGCCAGTGGCGTTCCCGAGACGTCAACGCGTTCGAAACACTTGACGTAGGCCTCGCTGAGGCGCAGGACCGCCAGGTGGATGCCCAGTTGACTCCTCGCCTGGAGCGCCGGCCAGACCCACTGGTTGACCGAGTCAAGTTGTTCCATGGTCTGGACACGCGGACAAATCGCCTGAACCGCGTCGAACATCTCGTCAGTCGCCCCGACCGGGATCCGGCGTGGAATTCCGCCTTCCGGGACCAGGACAACCGCCTGGGCAGGCCCCTGTGCCTGCTCGGAAGGAGGAACGTCACTCGCCACCGCGGGTTCCTGCCCCTGCTCCTCCTGAGCCAACCCTGTGGACGCGGTCGAACTCAATGCCATGACCAGGGAAACCGTCGCGAGGACCAGCAAGGCTTTCATCGTCTGTTCTCCGTTGATGGACGACCCGGGCATTCTAACCCCGTCGCACGCGCGCGGGGAACATATGAAATGTCGGTGCCGGGCTCGAAATGCTATACTTGCGCCGGAACAGGACGGATCAGCCCATGCAGGCACGCATTATCGCAGTGACGCTCGTGTTCTTTGCCGCAACGGCTCCATCCGTCCATGCTTACGCCGGCACACCCGACGAGGACTTCGCCGAGGCCGAAAACACCTTCAAATTCCAGGACTACGAAAGCGCCGCGATAAAACTCGAGGCACTTCTTTACCCCAGGATTCTGCTGCCGGACGCTCCCAGACAAATCAAGGCCAGGGAATACCTTGCCGCCTGTTATTTCTGGCTCGGCAACAGAACCAGGATGGAAGAGGAATTCACGGCCCTGCTGACCCAGGCTCCGCTGCACGAGCTGGATCCGTTCTTCTATCCGGCGGAACTGATAGGTCAATTCCAGTCGCTCAAAACCCGCCTGATTGAACTGCACATCCTTGACCCGGAAAAGACACGACTGGATGACGCGAGCCAATGCACGCAGAACGTCGAGGTCATCACAAAGCGGCCCAGACTGCCGATGATCATCCCGTTCGGCGTCGGACAGTTTGTGAATGGCAAAAACACCAAGGGTGCCCTTTTCCTTACCGGCGAACTGGTGTTTCTGGGCATGAACATCGGCGCGTGGGCCGGCGCTGAATCGCTTCGGGACGACGACGGCATGTACTCGAAAGACGACGCCGAGGCGGCGCGGAAGCTGCGAATCGTCCAGTACGTCGGACTCGGCGCTTTCGCAGCCGTGGCGATCTGGGGCATCGTGGACGCGTTTCTGGACTTCGTCCCCGAGACCAGGGAATTCAAGGTAATGCCCTGCCCGGTCGGGTCACCGTCCAGTCGTGGTCCGGATGGAATCGGGCTTTGTTTGAACCTGTACAGGTGAAGGTGGTCGAACAGTGTCTCGAATAATAGTTTTCAGCTCTGCCCAGCCAATCAGGGAATACCCGCTGTTCCGCCGTTCCACCATGATCGGGCGCGACCAGGACTGCGATATCTCCATTCCACTGCCGGGGCTGAAACCGATCCACGCCGAATTGATCATCGACGGGGACACCCACCGCATCCTTCCAGTCGACTCCAAGGCCGAGGTACTCGTCAACGGCGTCAAGACGAAGATGCAGGCGCTGGTCCCGTTCGACCTGGTCAGACTTGGTTCGGCGACGCTTCTCTACGCGCCGGATGAGTTCTCGCTGAGGGACAGCTCGGGACGCGAGAACGAAGCGCTCGCGGCGCTCGAGGCGATGTCGGGTCTCGGACGCCGTCTGATGGAGACGACCGACCTCGATCACTGTCTGGAGATCCTGCTGGACGAGACCATCGGGATTACACACGCATCCAAGGGGTTCATCATCTTTGTCGAGTCCGATTCACCGGTCGTGAAGGTCGCGCGCAACATCAGGATGCATGAACTCCCGGACGACGCGATGCTCTTTTCCGAGAGTATCGTCAGGAAGGCACTCGAAAACGGCGAATCACTCCTGGTCAGGGATGCCGCGAACAACCGTGAGTTCTCGACCGCCACCAGCGTCATGAACCTGAAACTCGCCTCGGTAATGTGCGTTCCGCTGAAATCCGGCGGCGAGGTTCTCGCAGTCCTCTACCTCGGAACCGAACGCGTCGTGGATCTGTTCGATGAAGTGACATTCAGGATTCTGATGGTTCACGCCGCCCTTGCAGCCTCGATCGTCGCGAAACAGATGCTGATCAACTCGCTGAAACGCGATCGTGACGCTCTACGCGAAGAAGTGAAGGTCTCCCGCTTCGGAACGCTGATCGGTTCGTGTGACGGCATGCGCGCCGTTTTCGACCGGGTGACCAGGATCGCTCCGACCGACGTCCCCGTGCTTGTGACCGGAGAGACCGGAACCGGCAAGGAGCTGGTGGCGCGTGAGATACACGCCAGAAGCCATCGCTCCGCCAGGCCGTTCGTGGCGATCAACTGTGGAGCGATCCCGGAGAACCTCATCGAAAGCGAGCTGTTCGGCCACGTCAAGGGTGCCTTCACGGGCGCGGTGACCACCACGCTCGGCAAGTTCCAGACGGCCTCCGGTGGAACCCTCTTCCTGGACGAGATTGGAGACCTGCCCCTGCACATGCAGGTCAAGCTGCTGCGGGTGCTGCAGGATGGCCAGGTGGTGAAGGTCGGCAGTTCACGACCTGAGCAGGTCGACGTCAGGGTGGTGGCCGCCACCAACCGCGACCTCGATCACGAAATCAAGGAAGGACGTTTCCGCGAGGACCTCTACTACAGGATCGCCGGTGTCGGGATCAGGCTTCCATCGCTTCGCGAACGTGGCGGGGACATCGACCTGCTCGCGCAGTACTTCCTGAAGCGGTTCGCGACCGAGTATGGCAGTCAGGTGGTCAGATTCACCCCCGAGGCGTTAGCGGCAATGCATTCCTGGACATGGCCGGGAAACATTCGCGAGTTGGAGAACCGCGTCCGGAAGGCGGTGCTTTTCGGGGACGGTCCGGTGGCCGGTGTCGACGCCCTGGATTTCGAGCAGGTGGCTCCCGGCAACGCGGAACTGCTTCCTCTTGCCCAGGCGCGTGAGAACTTCGAGCTCAGGTACGTGATGGAAGCCCTTAAACGTAACGGAAACAATCGAGCCGCTACCGCCAGGGCGCTCGGCGTGGATGCGCGCACGATTTTCCGTTACCTCGAGAAGATTGGCGATCCGAACTCTTGAGTTCGTGGATGGGGTGTCGGCTGTGCACTCGACAATGAACAAACTCGAACGTCCGCTGACCGTGATCACCGCTATTGTCACATTGTGGGGCACGCTGGCGCTGTTCGGATGCGTGGTTCCGGTTGACATCCACGAAAGGTCCGATGCCCTTGTTTCGCCCTGGCTCGACCGGACGCTCGTGGTTCCATCACCAGACCGCGTGGTCGAACTGACAGATACCGTTACGGAGTTCTCTGTCGCCGCGGCACTTTCAGGCGGTTCGGATCTGACCGACGACCTCTACTTCCAGTGGTACGTCGGATATCCTGAGTCCACAGTTCCACTTCCACCGGCGTACGAATCGTTCAAAACCATCCAGTTCAATGCGTGCGGCTTCAGTGACATCCTGGAGCCGACCGGTTCCACCCACACGATTGAACTGATCATCAGTTCCGAACCGGTTGAGTTCGACGCTTCCGAGGGCAGGATCCTGCCTTCGGATTTCATTTATGTGAGCTGGCAGGTCCGTTTAAAGGTCGATTGCCCATGAGCCCCCGCCTGTCATCACTGCTTCCGGTTGTCGCCACCATCATGGCGATGACTTCCGGATGCGACAGCATCGACGACTCCGTGGGATCGGGCTTTGCCGGCCTGCAACCGTGTTCCGTCATGACCGACTGCGATCCCGGTCAGGTCTGCGCCATTACGTTCGGATTCTGCTTTGACCCGCTTCCAACTGGAACGCCGTTGACATTCACCGTCGCTCCAGTCAATCAGACGGATACCGTGATGGAGCAGTACAACGCGATTCCAACCACGAATCCCGGCAGGATCGACGTGACCATTGCCCCGGCGACGCTCGTGTCCGGCAGGATACTTCCGCCGGACGGTGAACCTGACGGCGCCTACACCGGCGACGGCGTTGTTGTGGCGCACTCGCCGGGACGCGTGCCCGGACTGTCCTTTCGCCATCAGGCAATTGCCAAATCGGGTCCGGACGGGCCTTCGTTCACGATGGCCGTGGCCCCCGATCTGGACTACGTGGTCACCTTCGTCCCAGCGGACGCGGCCGTGCCGCCGGTATCCTGGAATCTGTCTCCCGGCATCTCGGGCGCTGTCGACCTGCAGGTGAACACAGCACTGTTCGAACTGGTCGGAGTCATTCTTTCGCAGAGCGACACCAGGACGTTGCCCGTGGCGGGCGCCGTCGTCCAGGCCACCGCGGGCGAGCGCCGATCGTCATCAAGCGTCACCGATGCCAGCGGAATCTTCAGAATCCGGATTCCCGAGACGAACGAACGGATATCGATCCGGGTCGCCTCCGGCGATTCAGGGGCCATGTTCCCCGCCCGCACGATGCTGTACGACGGAATCGACGCGCTCAAGGCTGCGCTTCCTGAGTCACGGTTCATGTCGATCGATCTCGGCATCTTGTCAGGTACGTCTTCAATCACTTTTCAGGTCCTGAGCATCTTCACGGACGGCAGGCGTATCCCGATGGGCGGCACCCTGATGTTCCTCGAGAAAATCAACGATACCGGTCGACTGGAACAGAGGGTCGCCGTAGACGGAAACGGTTTCGCGACCGCGGTGTTGCCGGCCGGAACGTACCTTGCCGGCGCTCTTACTCCCGGCACCGGTCCGGCGACCGATCTGGCTTCGTCGTCATTCTCGAAGCGAGTCGGGATGATCGAATTCCTGCCGGGCGAAAGCCGCATTTTCGGATTCGAACTCTCACCCAGGCCGCGAATCTCGGGGCGAGTCGTCTCCGATGCCGGGGAAGTCCCGATCAAAGGCGCGCGCGTCGTCCTTGCGACCAACACTTCAGGCATCCAGGAATGGAGTATCTCGTTGACCTCCGATCTGGTGTTCGAGGCCATTACCGACCAGTTCGGCGAATTCGAACTTCCCGTTGAACCAGGCTCGTATTCACTGCTGGTTACCCCTCCTTCCGACTCGGCCGCGGCACCTGCTTCATGGCCGGCACTGACACTGACCGGAACCGAAAACCTGCGAGTCGGCCTGGGCGACCGATGTCTGCTCGCGGGAAGGGCGATTGACTCGAAAGGTCTGCCAGTCGACGGGGCCCAACTGACATTTTTCCAGTCCATCAGCGACATTGCCTGGGAAGGATGGGCACTGCGCGGGTCCCAGCTGTCGTCCTCGATTCGTGAAACGGGGAACGCGCGAACCATGGCCGACGGACGTTTCGAGGTTCTGCTTCCCTGCCCCGATCAGCCGGCTACACTGTCTGGATGCGTTCACGAATCATGGAACGACCCTGAACACATCGTTCACGAACCGTCACCGGCCTCCCGATAATGTAAATCAGTTCTCAACCGCCTCCCTCATCATGCTCATTTCTGTTAAAGTCCAGAGGATGGCGTCTTGCCTCGCTTGACATAGAACACATGGAGTCCGCCCAGATGAAGAGAGCCCTGTTCTTCACACTCGCCTCGACAATCCTCGTTGCCGGCACAGCTCACGCAGGTCCGGCGGATCCGGTCTACCCCGGCGATCCTTCCAGGATCCTGTGGTTTCTGGTCGTCTCGGATCAGCACATCACCGCCCGTGACAGCGACGGCCCTGAATACCTGGAATGGCTGCTTGGCGAAGCACTGACATATGTCCAGCCCGATATCGTGTTCAATACCGGAGATCTCACGGACGGCAGCAACGGCGAACCTCTGGTGTCCGTCTATCCTGGCAAACAGGATGAGGAATGGCAACTCTATCGCCAGATCATCGACCAGTCCGGGGTGACAATCGACAAGTACATCGATATTCCGGGCAACCACGATCAATACAACGACAAAGGCACCAGCAGATACCTTCAGTATTCTCTGGCCGGCAGCACCTTCGGACGCACGCAGCACTCGGTGGTGATCGAAAAGCCCTGGGGCTCCTATCACTTTCTCGGGATCGACACGACGGGCAACGACGGGGCGGGGTGGCCTCTTGACAATGCCGGGCTGGACGTTCAGGAATTGCTGTACATCCTTCGCGCGCTTGAAGACAACCCGAACGCCAATCTGACCATGATGTTCGGCCACCATCCGATTGTTCGGCCCGACCTCGGTTTCAAGCTGAACGAGGGCAGCGATGAAGTCCAGGAGTTCATGGGCGATAACGTGGTCCGGGCCTATTTCTATGGACACACCCACGAATACCGCGATCTCTACTGGCCGGAAAACGAACTGATGCCCGTGACCCTGCATGAAAACGTCGATTCGTTCGGCAAGGCCGACGAGAACAACATTCTTCTGGCCGCCATCGACAACGACAACCTGCACATCAGGCAGGTCACGGCCGGTCAATTTCCCTGGGTGATCGTCACGACGCCCGCCCAGGTGGACCAGGGTGGCGGCAACCCGTGGGCGTTCGAGGTTCCGACAGGCATGCCGCAAGCCCCGATTCGCGCGCTTGGCTTCACGTCCGACCCGACGCTGTCGTGTCAGTTCAGTCTCGACGGCGGAACCTGGACAACGATGAGCAATATCGGGCCGCACCAGTTCCAGGGATTCATGGACACACGCGGCATGACGCCAGGCGCGCACACCGTCGAGGTTCGTGCCCTGCCCGGCCCGGCAACGGGACACAAGGTGAAGTTCAGCGTCGTCTCGTACACGTGTGGGAACGGTATCGACGACGATCAAGACGGACTGACCGACTACCCCGAGGACCCGGGTTGCGAATCGGTGACCGACGCTGATGAATACAACGAACCGGTGATTCCCGAGCCTTCGCCTGATGTCATCGAAGATACCGTTGTCATTGACGATTCCGTCGACTGGGAGACCGCGGACACGGTGGTTCCGGATCTGGTGGACACGGACATTGGCGTTGACGATCCCGGCCAACCGGGTTCCGACCTGACCGAAGACGACCCCGGTTCGGCCGACAACGGCTCCGGCTCGGACGCGGAGGCATCCCAGGATCGCGCTGGCGCTGACCAGTCCAGTGGTTCGGATCTGGCGATCAATGAGGTCACTGGCGAGGACCACGGCGGAAAACCTGAATCGACCGGTGGCGGTTGCTCGGCTGGCGGCAACGCATCCGGTCTTGCGGTGCTGTTCCCGGGACTTCTCTGCCTGGCTGTCATCGTCTGGCGCAGAAGGGTGTTGAATTGAAGAAGCTCATCGTCATCCTCGTTGTCGTGGCGGCCGCGGCTCTGGCTGCCGCCACCTTTCTAACAAAAAGGCAAGATATTCCAGCAGTTGCAGAAACAGCCACGCCGCCCGCGGGAACGCCACGGGCTTCGGGCGCCAGCAAGGCGGACACTGTCCCGGGCGCCAAACGGGCTCAACGAAAGATCCGCCCGCCGAAAGCAGAATATCCCGGTCAGCGTGACTTCACGGCGCCCGGTCCTGTTACGGCTTCGCAGTACATTGGCGGAACCCGCAAAGACGATGCCGGTTCAGAAAATTCGTCCGGTTTTTCAGGTACCGGTTTGCAGGCAGGTTCGATGCTTCCGGACAGCGGACCGACATCCGCTGACCGCGTCATCGACAAAGCCCGGGAATTGCGTGACGAGGGTCGCGCCGCCGAGGCCGAGAAACTGCTGAATAACGCGTTGTTGACGGAAAGAAACCCATACGCGCGCAGGCTGATCACCAACGAAATCGGCGAATCGTCCAGGATGGTCCGTTCCCCGGCGGGCAGCGACTCGACAACAGATGCAGGTCATTGACGCGAGGTCAAAATGTCCGAATACGTACCGATGCACGACAAGACATTCAAGATGCGAAGGTTCCTGAACTGGTTCCCGATGGGGCTGACCTACGCCTTCCTTTACATGGGCAGATATAACCTGACCGTCGCCAAGAACTCCCTGGGCGACATGATGACGAAGGAGGACTTCGGCGTCATCTTCGGCGTCGGGACACTCGTGTATGCCTTCGCGTTCCTTCTCAATGGACCGCTGACCGACAAGATGGGCGGGAAAAAGGCCATTCTGGCCGCTTCGGCCGGCTCCGGCATAATGAACCTTCTGATGGGTTTGTTCGTCTGGAACATGATCGTGAACCCGGGGGCGCTCGGCTTCAACCTGGTCACGACGATGTCGATTCTTTACGCGATCAACATGTACTTCCAGAGCTTCGCGGCCGTTGCCATCGTCAAGGTCAACAGCTCATGGTTCCATGTACGCGAACGCGGCGGATTCTCGGGCATCTTCGGAACGATGATCTCATCCGGCATCTTCTTCGCTTTCACGGTCAACTCCTGGATCCTGAACATGACCGCCGGCGTCGGACCGACCGGAACCAAGGCGACCTGGTGGGTGTTCCTGGTGCCTTCGGCCATCCTTTTCACCATGTTCGTCATTGAGTTCTTCCTGCTGCGTGACACACCCGGCAAGGCTGGACTCGCCGATTTCGACACGGGCGACGCCACGTCCGGAACCGCGTCCGATGTGAAGCTTTTCCATATCGTCAAGAAGGTGCTGACCAACCCGATCATCCTCACGGTCGCCTTCATCGAACTGTGTACCGGCGTCATCCGCAACGGCGTCATGCACTGGTTCCCGATCTACGCCAAGGAAGTCCTCGCACTGCCGTCGCATCACGCGTTGCGCGACGGATCCTGGGCCGGTCACCTCTGGTGGGTGGTGGGCCTGATGTTCGCCGCGGCCGCACTGCTTTTCGTCCTGTCGACAAGAGTAAAGGGACGCCGCAAGGCCATCCTGGTCATCTCGGGCGCTCTGATCGCGCTCGCCCCGTTCATGCAGGGCGGCTGGGGCGGCCTGCTCTTCGTGGCCGGCGTTCTCGGCGGCAACATTGCCGGATGGGTCAGCGACCTGTTCTTCCAGAGCCGTCGCGCACCCGCCGCGGGTGGGCTTTACTTGTTGCTGGCACTCTGCCTGGTCGGAATGTACTTCAGCATGAGCGGAACCAAAACCGAAATCGGCTGGACGAAGTCGGAAGACTACGCCCTGAAGAATGGTGACGTGATCGTCGACATCGCCGGCGTTTCCGATCTGAAAGACTGGTCCGACGTGTCACGTGCGATCGCGTGCGTGCCGTCCGCGTGCCAGGGCGAAAAGGTTGTCTGGGACAAGAAGTCCTGCATGTGCACGGCGAAGCCTAAAGAACCGGCCGGCGCGGATCTGGTGACATCGACCGGCTTCATCAGGATGGGCGTGAAGCGCGACGGCGTTGTGAAGTGGATCGACCTGAAGGATCCGCTCAAAACGGCCCGCGCCGGTGACTCGCGGCGCCTCGACGCCGGACCGGTGCTTACACTTACGCCTTTCTTCCTCGGCCTGATCCTGTTCCTGGTCTCGCTGGGCGTAATCGGAACGCACGGCCTGCTGTCCGGCACAGCCACGATGGACTTCGGCGGCACAAAGGGCGCGGCCACGGCTGTCGGCATGATCGACGGCTTCGTCTACCTAGGCACCGCGCTGCAGAGCGTTTCGCTGGGATTCCTGACGACCAAGTCCTGGTCCTGGTGGCCGCTGTTCATGCTGCCCTTCTCATTCCTCGGATTCTTCCTGCTTACGCGCATCTGGAACGCCAAGCCGAAAGGCGGCGGCGGCCACTGACCCCGCGTCTGACAGGGGCCATGGTCCATGGCTGCGGCCTGCGGATCACTTCGCCTTGATGCCTGCTCATTTGTGAGGGTAATACCGTACCCCGGGGATGTACCTGAAGTGTTCGTCCTGGGTCCAGACCACGGCCGCATAAGCCCGGGCGGTCGCCAGAATCACGGCATCGGCAAAAGGTATGCGGTTATCGATGCCCAACCGCGCAGCCGACATCGCAATCGATTCATCCATCGGCACGACCAGGCCCTGCATCATTGCCGCCGCCACTTGAAGTGCGTCGCCTTCCGATCGGGTCAACAGAAGCTTCTTGAATACTTCGTAAACGCAGACGGCAGGTACAACCAGGTTGTCCAGATCCCTGATCGCCCCTTCGAATTCGGATGCGTTGGGCCCGCCCGCCAGAAATTCCAGCCACGCCGAGGAATCAACCACGTTCACAGCCGATCCTCCTCACGTTCAACAACAGTATCCAACCCACTAAAGCGTCCCTTCAGTTGTTCGACGGACCGGATAACAACCATTTCAATGCGGTCGTCATATTCCATGACCATCAGTTTCTGACCGGGTTCGAGCCCCATCCCCTCGCGGATCTTCTTCGGAATCACCACCTGGAATTTCGGTGAAACGGTAGTAGTTTCCATACGCCACCCCTATCGATAGTATCAACATACCTCTACTATCCTATCGATCGCTAACTGGTACGTCAATCCGAAGAAGAGGATACCAATGCGGCCATTCAATTCGGATCAGCCCCACCGTGGTCAAGATGATTGATTCGTATACAATAGCGCCGGTTTTTGCGTGGGGCGACCTGGTGACGGAACAGATCCCGGAGCAGTTTCGACTGGACAGCTACGACTTCGACCTGCCCGCGGACAGAATCGCCCAGGTTCCGGCGGATCGACGCGATCAATCCCGTCTGATGAGGCTGCCAGCCGCCGGGGGAGAACCGACCGACCACCTGTTCACGGACGTGATCGATTTCTTTCGCCCGGGGGACTGCCTGGTTCTTAACGACACCAGGGTGTTCCCCGCGCGGCTTTTTGCGAGCAAGCCGGCTGGCGGCCGGGTCGAGTTGCTGGCAATCACGGTCAAAGACAATTCGTTCCTTGCAATGTACAAGACTCATCGCGGGCTGCATCAGGGAACCGTTCTCGATGTCCTGGACCGCGACGGAAATCCGACGCGAACGAAGCTGCTGGTCGACTCAATCGTCACAGGCATTGCCGGTGTCAGCGTCATCGATAACCAGTCCGTCACGGCCGCGACAGTGTTCGATCAATTCGGTCACATGCCCCTGCCCCCTTACATCAAACGACCGGATTCCACCCACGACGAACTGGATCTGACGCGATACCAGACGGTTTACGCCGCAGCCACCGGTGCGGTCGCGGCGCCGACAGCCGGCCTTCATTTCACCCCGGACGTGCTGAACGCGCTTTGTCATAAAGGTGTCCTCACCGAAACCATTACCCTTCACGTGGGCCCCGGCACTTTCAAACCTGTACGAACCGAAGACGTACGACAGCATGACGTCGGCACCGAAAGATACGTCATCCCGGAACGGGCGGCCGCGGCCATAAACCTGGCAAAGGAAGAAGGACGGCGCGTGATCGCTGTTGGCACCACAGTGGTCAGGACTCTCGAGGCCGCCGCTGTCAACGGACGAATCATCGCTGGCGCCGGCATGACATCGATCCTTATAACTCCTGGATATCGTTTCCAGATCATCGACGGGATGCTGACCAACTTCCACATCCCGAAATCATCGTTGATATTGCTGGTGTCGGCTCTTGTCGGACGTGAAAGAATCCTTGATGCCTACCGCAAGGGCGTTGAGCGCGGCTACAGGTTCTATTCCTACGGCGACTCGATGCTGATTCTGTGAAGACCCGGCCGCCTCGCGGCCTCCGGAGGTTCCGATGTCACCGGACTTCAAGTTCGAACTGCTGATGACGGACACGCTGACCGGCGCAAGGCGGGGTCGGCTTCACACGCCGCATGGAGTCATCGAAACTCCCTGTTTCATGCCGGTCGGAACCCTCGGCACGGTCAAGGGCATGCTGCCGGAAAACGTGGCCGCGGCCGGATTCGGACTGATCCTGGGCAACACATATCATCTGGCCCTGCGGCCCGGACCGGATATAGTCGCGGCCCATGGCGGCCTGCACCGCTTCATGGGATGGCAGGGCGCGATACTTACCGACTCGGGCGGATTTCAGGTCTTCAGCCTTTCGCATCGACGCAAGCTGTCCGCGAATGGCGTCTCGTTCAAATCACACATCAACGGCGACCCGATCGATTTCACTCCGGAATCGGTAATTGCCACACAGGAAAAACTCGGCTCGGATATCGCGATGGTTCTGGACGTATGTCCTCCATCAACCGCCCCTGCGTCCGAACTGGACGAGGCGCTCGAACTGACGACCGCCTGGGCGCGCCGCTGCGTGGAAGCCAGAACCCGCCGCGATCAAGCCGTTTTCGGGATAGTGCAGGGAGGCCTGGATATCCAGCGAAGGCTTCAGCATGCGTCCGCGCTGCGTGGCCTCGACTTCGACGGTTTCGCGATAGGCGGGCTGTCGGTCGGCGAACCGCCGCACCAGATGTATCCTGTGGCCTCCGCGACCGCAGCCGCCCTGCCGCCCGACAAGCCGCGGTATCTGATGGGCGTCGGGATGCCGGCCGACCTTCCGAACGGAGTTGCCGGCGGTATCGACATGTTCGATTGCGTATTCCCGACCAGATGTGGGCGAAACGGGACCTACCTGACCAGCATCGGCCGCCTGAATGTCAAGAACACCAGGTACCGCGACGACCTGTCGCCAATCGATCCTGAATGCGACTGCCCGGTATGCTCGCGATTCTCGGCGGCCTACCTGCGTCATCTGTTCGTGTCCGGCGAGATTCTCTCGAACGTGCTCAACACCACGCATAACCTTCACTACTATTCCCGCCTTATGCAAAACGTGCGGGACGCCATCGAACAAGGCCGGCTTCCGACGCTGGTCGAACAAATCAATCTGGTTCACGGACGGGATCCCATGCTTGGCGCAGACCCCGACCGGGAAGACTGAAGGAGCGGAGGATGCCTCGAAACAGACGTGCCGACTCGAAGATGGTTGGGGCGGGAATAGCAGCTACCGTGGTGCTGGCGCTCGCCGGTCTGGCGGTCTTCCGGCTCGCCGGTCTGTACGATGACGAGCGTGGCACGGTATCCAGGAATGGCTCGGTCTACGCCGGAATTCCGGCGCGGGTTCAGTTTGTGCCGATGCCGGGAGCGGAAACCCCCGATGTGCCGTGGCGTATCCTGGTGGACACCGGTGTCGTGTTCAACGCGTTCGACCCGACCTCGGAGCTTGGAAGGCTGAACGCGACACCGGGAACAGCACCCGTCGACGTATCCGAAGAACTCGGCGACGCAGTGGGAAGCTCAATCGGAGTTTCCCAGATGACGCGGGGCGCCTTCGACATCACTATCAGGCCGCTCAAGAAGCTCTGGCAGGACGCGGCCGCGACCGGAAAAATGCCCGATGACGCACAGATCGACGCGGCCCGTGAAAATGTCGGGTGGGGACTAGTCGACCTGAAACGGACCGATCGGAGCTCGTGGCAGATC
The DNA here is from genome assembly GCA_964573455.1 of uncultured Anaeromyxobacteraceae bacterium. GTDB lineage: Bacteria > Myxococcota_A > UBA9042 > DTJE01 > DTJE01 > JAGOFO01. The sequence goes on from CAZNJW010000040.1 coordinate 21,372, forward strand.
ACCCGTGCCAGACCGGGGATCGAGCTTGACCTCGGCGGCATCGTTAAAGGCTGGTCCGTCGACCGCGCGATCGAACATCTCGCCGCTCGAAAGGTCGAATCGGCAATCGTGCAAGTCGGAGGCGAGATCGGTTTGATCGGAAACACGGCCGCCCAAAAGCCGTGGCGCATCGGAATCCGGCACCCGCTCGACCCGACCGCGAACT
>CAZNJW010000041.1:0-21407 GCA_964573455.1 uncultured Anaeromyxobacteraceae bacterium
GGATGTGCGGCCCGCCATGCGGCGGGCCTGGGGACAGGTACGGGAACAGGATCGGATTCCGGCGTAGGGGAGAATGACAATTCGCCCTTTCCGGACGGCGAATGTAATTCGCCGCTACGAGGACGGGGAACAGGATCCGCAGGGGAGAATGACAATTCGCCCTTTCCGGACGGCGAATGTAATTCGCCGCTACTGGTTGATCTTGAAGATGTAACCAGACAGGATGACGGTCAACAGCGTGCCGATGAAAAGCGCCGGCGCGAACGGGATCGTCCGACTTACCCAGATGGAGCCGCCCTTGCCGCGGTCGATCCACCAGCGGCGCAGCACGTCCACCTGCTGGCGACTGATGCCGTCGGGGTTGATAGGCCCCATCTTGTGGGCCAGCATGTCTCCGTCTTCCTTTAACGTGTCGATTGTCTTGCGGGCAAGGACCATCTGCGGACGCAGTTCCCAGATTCGAACGGGGCGGAAATCAAAGACGTTCAGGTAGAGCTGGTACACGATCAGGAAGGCGACTATGCCAAGCATCAGCCCCGACATGCGCACGATGTTGAGCACGTTGTGAGACTCGGTCGGAAAGATGGCTGCGTGTGCCGTGAACCCGACGGTGAACGCTATCATCGTGATCATGACCCACCGCTTCCGCATCAACTTGACCAGAGGCTGGAAGATCAGGAAAAGGATCACATACATCAGCGTGCCGCTGTCGATCTTCGCGAACAGGCCGATGATGTCCTGGGTGAGCATTCGAAGCGCCTTGATGACCAGCATGAAGAACAGGAAACCGAAGAAGGCGCGGACGATGTCCAGTCGGTGGTCTTTTACCCAGTTCACCGCTGTCTTCCATGTCTCGCGATCCGCGTCGGACCGGGTGAACAACGTTCGCGCGAACCTGACCACCAGCTCGCCCACGAGGATCGCCAGAAGCGCCACGAACGAGTTGAAGATGAGCACGTATGCCGGGAAGATCGGCCAGTACGACGCTGAGTAACTGGACAGAGGAATGATGGCCACCAGGACTCCGAACAGCTTGGCGTCGCCGGCGGCCCACATCCCGAACCACCAGAGCAGCAATCCGATAATCAGGGCGGTGATGGCATTGATGGCCATCTTCGCCGCGTAAATCCACCAGTGTGGCGTGGGCGCGGGCGGGGCGGCCTTCAGAGCTGCCGCCGGATCGGAGGAGTCTTCGTTGGCAAGCGCGCGTTGTGCCTGTTCGGCCTCGCGCCACTCCTCGTCGTTCGTTGGCAGCACGCTGACTGGAGCTTCCGAGTTCCAGGCGCCGGGACCGTCGCGGACCCCTTGAAAGATCGAGGCCGCAACCGGCTTCGGTGGCGCCTTCCACATGCCAAGTGCCGGGAATTCGTCCATCGCGGTAAGTCCGCCGAACGCGGACCAGATTCCGGTGAACGTCAGCCACGCGACAGCGAAGAGCAGCCCGCGGGACAGCACCTTGTTGAAGATCTTGCCCCAGACGAAGTCGGTTCCGGCGCAGATGGCGGCCAGCAACACCGCGGCGATCCTGGGGATGATCTCGACTGCCATCGGTCCGCCTCCGGCCACGGGGCCGCGCCGCCGTCAAGGTTCCTGGGAAACCATACGCCTGACCGGTTCCGGATCCAGGAATACCGGGTACAACTCGCTGGATTTGTAATGGACGTCCATGTCGAAAAGACCGGCGCAGATCGGGTTGAACGAGCAGACCTGGCAGCAGTCGGTCTTGCCGTGCATGAACAGCGTCTCGCGAACCATGCCTTTCTCATCCAGGAAACGCACGATGCGCTCTTCTCCCTTGATGATCTTGCGGGTCTCGGTCGATGCCCAGGCGAACTCGGCCATGTAGCACAGTGGCACCTTTTCCGCCCTGAAGGAGCGGCCGGTCGAGTGAAGGAACTTCATTGCCCGGTACAGCGGGAGTTCCATCTCCCAGAGTTCGTGGATCACGTCGGGATTCTCGGTCGCGCGGTTCATCGACGGATCCAGGTTGTTCCAGACGAAGTGGTGCAGGAACGGGAAGTGCTCCACCAGGAACATGACGGTGCGGTCGAGGTGGCCCGCGTTGTAATGGTTGATCGTCGTGTTCACGTCCGCGGTGATGTCGCGGGTGCGGACGTTTTCGAGCGTGCGAAGCGCGTTCGGCAGGCTGTCTTCCTTGCCGGACAGAAAAGCCTGAACGCCGGCGTCGTATGACTGGATTGAGACGTGCAGGTGCGTCAGTCCCGCCTGGATCAGGCTGTCAAGGTATTCCGGGTCGCATGTTTTCTGGCCGTTCGTGATGATTCTGGACGGCATGCCGCGTTCGCGTGCGTACTGTATGATCCCGGCAAGTTCCGGGTGCATCGTCGGTTCACCGCCCGTCAGGATTATCCCGTCATAGTGGCGGTTCACGAAGTCGTCAATCAGCGCGCGCGCCTGGTCGAACGTGAGTGTGGCCTCACGTTCCGGGTTGGAACACATGCGGCACTTCTGGTTGCACAGCCGCGTGACCTGGATGTAACCGAGGTTTGCCATCAGTCCATAACCTTTTCGACCTTGTTCGGGTCGAGTGCCTTGAGGCCCCAGTGGCGCGCCAGGTTGACCTGCAGGCCGGGGCAGTTCGCATTCTCAGGGCATTTTTCGCACCGGAGGCTTTTCACACGGTACAGACGTTCGATGAAGAATCCCACGAATCTCTTGACGTCAGGCACTTTGCGCTGGTCAAGAATGTCCTGGGGCGGCGGTGGCCACCATCCCTGTCGCGTGCCGTCGGGAGCGCCGTCCTCTGCCTGCGAATAGCCGGGGCCTCCCAGACATCTCGGAAGATCCCGGACAGGAATGCCAAGTCTGGCCACCACTTCAAGCACGTCCTGCGGCGACGGGGCAATCTGGCGTGCCTCGCCGTAGTGCTCGCGGGTGGCAATCCGCAGATGCCCCTTTGCCAGCAGGCGCAACCGGGCTTCGTCGGCTTCGATGACGGCACGCGCCAGTGTGGCATCGAGTTCGGCCGTGTCGGCCGGCTCGACATCCCACCGCACGGCATGTGCCGCCGGATTGTCGATTGTGGCGCGCGCGTATCTGACGGCGGCGTCGCAGAATGGCTGAAGGAAACAGGCGGCGCAACGCTCGGGCTGCATGCACTCGGGAGTCGTGCCATCCGCGAACAGTCGCCTGAACGACTGGCGTTCGCCCAGCACCTCGTCATACAGTTTGTGCGGATCCTGGAACAGGTGCTCGTGTCCTTCGAGGTACCTGATCGGCAGTCGGTTCGTCCATATGAACATGCCCGGAACACGGTCGAGTTCGAGCGCCCTGGACAGTTCCAGTCCGAGCATTTCCTGGTCAGCGTACAGCGCGTCGCGGTTTTCGTCGAAGCCGCGACCGAACGGGATCAGGTGCAGCAGATCGAATTCCATCACGCCCAGGCGCATGTAGAATTCCATTATTTCACGCAGGTACGGAAGGTTCAGTCTGGTCAGGACGATGTCTACCGACACGACCGTACCCAGGCGTTTCAGGTTCACAAGTCCGCGTATCGCCTGCTTGAACGCGCCCTTCGCTCCGGTCAGGCGTTCAAAAAGTTCTTCGGTATGCGCGTGGAGAGAGAGTGTGGCCTCGCGAAGTCCGTTTTCGACCGCCTGCGTCGCGAATTTCTCGTAGGCGAACATGCGGCCGTTGCTGATGACCTGGATCCAGGAATAACCGATCTGGCGGCCATAGGCGACGAAGTCGAGGAATTCGGGATGGGTCGTGGCCTCGCCCCCGGAAAGTATCAGGCGGGTGTAGCCTTCGTCCCTGCCTTGACGCAGCCTGGCGCGAACCTCATCCCCCGGGATGGGGCCGCCGCCCAGCGCCCCGGAGTCGAGGCAGAACTCGCAACGGTTGTTGCAGGATCTGGTGATGCGCACCCACAGCCGCTTCTCGTCTATCGCGGCCTGTCTGACGTCCTGATCGCCCACGGTGCCTCAATAGTAAAACTCAGGGCTTGACGCCCCGGAACGTGTCTGGGTGCGCGCCCGTGAAATCCATGCGGGGAACGAACTCTTCCCAGCCATACTTGTCGGAGTATTCGTGCCAAGGCCCCTCGCACATGCCGCAGAAGGCGCACTCCGCGCAGCGCGGCCCTTTCGCCTTGCCTTCGGTCAGACGGTGAACCGTGTAATCCTGAATCGTGACGTGCCCTTCCATGATCTTGGTGTGGGGCACGACGCGTTCGCCGATGTACGGCTCGTAGCCCTTCATGAAGCAGTACGGGATGGCCTCGGTCATCACGCTGCGTCCGGCATTCAGGCCGATATCCAGCCCTTTGTGCACGAACGGTTCGATCAGGCTCATGCGGGGGACGATTGACGTGAACAACTCGGCCGCAGTGCCCAGTGGATGCACAAACGCGAACTGGAACTGGTCGGCGCCGAGCGACGTGAGAAGCGCCGCCAGTTCTGGCAGGTGTCGGTAGTTGGCGCGGCAGATAACGCTGTTCGTGATCACGAGCGCGCCGAGCTCTTTAAGGTTGGCGATGGCGCGCACGGTCTGCTTGAAAGCTCCCGGCGCATGCACCAGATAGTCGTGCAGATCGGAGGAGTGACCATGAAGCGCGGGCGAGAATTCCGTGGCGCCAGCGCTGATCAGATCCGAACACACCTTTTTATACGCCAGCATGCGGCCATTGGTCTGAATCTGAATCGATTTGTACCCAAGCTCACGTGCGTAGGAAACGATTTCCATCAGATCCGGGCGGATCGTGACCTCTCCACCGGTGAACACTATCGAGTCAGCATCGCGGATACCTTCTTCAAGCAGCTTCTTGACCTCGGCAGTGTCCTTGTTGCCGTAAACAGCCCGCTTGTTGCCCTGCACGCAGAACAGGCAACGGTTGTTACAGTTCCATCCGGTCTTGATGTCGATGCGTTCGGTGATTGCCTGGTCGGACATCGATTCAGTCCCCTCTGACCTTGACCGGAACGAACTCGTCCCAGCCGAAGCGGTCGGTGTAACAGGTGAAAACTCCACGGCAGATGCCGAAGAAGCCGCATGACGCGCATTCATCTCGTTTCTCGCGGACCATCTGGTCGTGAACCGTCTTGGTGACCTTGGAGTATTCGTGCGCGTCGCCGTCGAGAACCTTGCGCGAGTAGACCTCGGCATCGGCCTCGGGACGCTTCGAACCTGGATTCCTGCCGTCCTCGAACAGGACCGTGCTGTCCGGTTCGAAGTGGAAATAGCGCTCAACGTAGCCGCGAACCGCGTCCTTGATGCCCTCGGTCGTGCAGTATGGAATGTCCAGGATGAATACGCGGGCAAGTCCCTCGGGCGGCAGGGCGTCAGTGAACTTCCGGAATTCGTCGGCCACGTCGGTGTAGCGGACGACCAGATTATCGAAGAACTCGTGGCCGCGTCCCTCGGGCATCATCACGTTGAACACGTGCTGGTCGACACCGAACGGAAGCATCACGTCGTAGAACTCACGAAAAAGCTTGTAGTTACGTTTGTTTACCACGTAGGACGTGTGTACTTTCAGTTCCGGGAATTCGCGTTTCAGGACGAACAGATTTGCCAGCCCGACAAGCGCCTGGTCGAAAGATCCCTTAGTCCTGGTCAGGCCGTCGTGAACCGCCGCGTTCGGACCGTGAATGGAGACCAGAATGTGGTTCAGTCCCGATTCAAGCAGCTTTCGCGCGTAGGCGCGGTTCGACAGCCGGCGACCGTTCGTGATCATTCCGACCGTCTTGAATCCCAGGTCGCGCCCCATGGCGATGAACTCGGGCAGAAGGGGGTGAAGCGTTGGTTCGCCCGAGGTGAACATGACCTCGTCCGCGTCGGGATCCGCTTTCATCATGCGGCGGACGTCATCCGGGGTCTGGGCGATCAGCCGCTGGAAGCGGGCCTCGCGGTCCTCTTCCATGCAGAAGATGCAGTTGTTGTTACACGAGTAGCCGACGCAGACGTGAAGACGGCTGCCGACCCGTGACTCGCCCGGGGTGGGCATCGCTTCGTCATCGCCGGAGGGATCATGTCGTCGGTCTTTCTGTCCCTGTTCTTCGCGCGTCACAGACACTTCCTTCTCCTCACGGCGAATTATTGTAGGTGTTTTGACGGCGATTACAATCGCGGCGCGGTCTGGCCGCGGGTGGCGAAGATCTGTCGTCAAAGGCGTGAAATGGCCATTTTTCTGTCGATTGTCGCGCGCGCAAGGCCGTTTCAGGCTTGCATTTATGGCTGGTCTTTGGTATCGACGGATGCGGATTTCCAGACCGCCGCGACGACGGGATTTCGTCAGGGATGCCGCGGATCGGGTCCGGACGCACTGTTCATGTGGCGTTTGTCCTTTCAGGAAGCCTGTGGACGTGCGTTTTCCAGTGTTCTAAGCAGGAGAATCAAAATGATAGTTGGTGTGCCGCGGGAGATCATGCCAGGTGAACGTCGTGTTGCAATGGCCCCATCGTCGGTGAAGTCTTACATCGACTTCGGGTTCGAGGTTCTGGTCGAGACCGGTGCAGGCGCCGGCATCTTCGCAACGGACCAGGACTACGCCGATCAGGGCGCAAAGATCATCAACGACGTCCAGGAACTGTTCAACAGGGCCGATATCATCCTGAAGGTCAAGCAGCCCGAGTTCAACGAGCATACCGGCAAGAACGAGATCGAGATGATGCCGGAAGGTCGTATGCTTGTGACCTTCCTTCACCCGGCCAACCCCGAGAGCCACGCGAACGTCCGTTTGATGCGCGACAGGAAGATCCTGGCGTTCACCATGGACGGCATTCCGCGTATCTCCAGGGCGCAGCGCATGGACGCGTTGACTTCGATGTCCACGTGCACCGGGTACCTGTCGGTCGTTGACGCCGCCCGTCGGCTGCCGCGCTTCGTTCCGATGATGACCACCGCCATCGGCATGGTGAAGCCGGCCCACGCGCTGATCATCGGTTGCGGCGTCGTCGGTCTGCAGGCCGTCGCCACGGCCAAGCGTCTGGGTGCCGTTACTCACGTGTTCGATATCCGCGACGCGGCCAAGACCGAAGGCGGCAGCCTGGGCGCCAAGATTGAGGGCTTCGATATCCCGCAGGACATCGCCCTGGCCCCCGGCGGCTACGCGCTTCCGCTGTCCGAGGAATGGCTGATGAAGGAAAGGGCTGCCCTGGCCCCGGTCATCAAGGACATGGACATCGTGATCCTGAGCTCGCTGGTTTTCGGTCAGAAGGCGCCGGTCCTCGTAACCGAGGAAATGGTGAAGTCGATGAAACCGGGTTCGGTGATCATCGACGTCGCTATCGATCAGGGTGGAAACTGCGCGGTGACCGTTCCTGGCAAGGAGATCGATTTCAACGGCGTGCAGGTTTGCGGCATCCAGAATATCCCCGGACGCCTGCCTGTGCACAGCACGTGGCTTTACTCGCAGAACATGTACCACTACATCGCGAACATGTTCAAGAACAGCAAGACCGAGCCGGATTACAGCGACGAAATCGTGACCAGCTCGCTGGTCACGAAGGACGGAAAGCTCGTCCACAAGGGCGCACTGAAGGCAATGGGGGAGGTTTGATTCATGGGAACTGAAGCCACACCCGAGGTAATAAGCGGCGTCGAGATGCTGATCATGGCCGGCGTCTTTGTCGTGGCGAGTCTCGTGGGATATTTTCTGATTTCCCGCGTGCCTTCGCTGATTCACACGCCGTTGATGTCGATGACCAACGCGTTGTCGGCGGTGACCATCCTGGGCGGGATACTGCTGTTTTCCAACGATATCGGGATGATTGAGACGGTGATTGGCTGCATAGCGCTGGTCGCGGCCTCGTTCAACCTGTTCGGTGGGTATCTGGTGTCCCACAGGATGCTCAGGATGTTCAAGACAAAGAAGGCTGCGTCCTGACCTTGTCTTCGGCCCCGGCCGCGCCGGGTGCGGAGGTTTTCATGTTCCAGGGAATCGAACTTTCCGACAACGTGGTGTTGATCGTTGAGATTGCGATCATCGGACTGCTGCTGCTCGGTATTTCACGCTTCCGGAATCCGCCGGGAGCGCGTTTCGGCAACCACGCCGCCCTGATTTCGATCCTGGCGGCGATGGCGCTGGTTCTGGTCAATGATGGCACCCGCCATCCGATCCTGCTCGGAGTCACGATCGTCATCGGTCTGATTCTGGGGTTTATCAGCGCCTTCCGGATCGATATGACCCAGATGCCGGCGATGATCGCCATCCAGAACGGTATGGGCGGCCTGGCGTCGCTGATGATTTCGTTTTCCGAAATCGGATTCGCCGACAAGGCGGTCACCGGTCTGAACGGGGTTGGCGGCTTCATCGGTATCGTCCTGGGCTCTTTCACGCTTTCCGGCAGCATTGTCGCGGCACTGAAGCTCAGCAACAGGTTGAAGGGCGCCGGCAAGTCCGGAGCGATCAATCCGCTTCTGATTGTCACGTCGCTGGCGGCGGTGGCGGGATGCGTGGTTGCCTGGGGAATGACCGGCTCGATCGCGTTGCTCATCCTTGCCGGACTGGTGCTTCTGTCGCTGGTGATGGGTTACCTGTTCGCCATCAGGATCGGTGGCGCCGACATGCCCGTGGTCATCTCGTTTCTGAACTCGGCGTCCGGCCTCGCGGCCGCATTCACCGGACTGGCCCTCAACAGCCGTCTCCTGGTGGTTTGCGGCGCGACGGTCGGCTCGTCGGGATTCATCCTGACGGCCGCCATGTGCAAGGCGATGAACCGCAGCCTGTTTAACCTTTTCGTGGGCACCGCCCATGCGAAGGCAGCGGCGGGTCATGGCGCGAAGGCCGATGCCGACCAGGCACCGGCCCCGGCACCGGCCGACGCGTGTGAAGCGGTCGCGGCGCTCGAGCCCCAGGTCGAGCTGACCACCGAGCAGAAGCTGGCCAAGGTTGCCTGTGCAGCTCGCGAGGCGAAATCGGTGGTGTTCATTCCGGGATACGGGATGGCGCTGGCGCAGGCGCAGTTCGCGGTCGTCAATCTTGCGACTCAGCTCGAGAAAATGGGCAAGAACGTTGTGTTCGCGATCCATCCGGTCGCCGGCCGCATGCCGGGACACATGAACGTTCTTCTGGCCGAGGCGGACGTCGATTACGAAAAGCTGATCGAGATGGACGAGATCAATCCGAAGTTCTCGGTGACCGATCTGGTCATCGTGGTCGGGGCGTGTGACGTCGTCAACTCGGCCGCCATCCACAAGGAAGGCACTCCGATCTCCGGCATGCCGGTCCTGCTGGCGCATGAGGCGGCGATGGTTGCCGTGTGCAACCTCGACGCGCGTCCTGGGTACTCCGGCGTGGACAACCCCTTGTACGATGATCCCAGGACCGTCATGATTCTCGGTGACGCCAAGGCAACGATGGAGTCGCTTTCCGCAGCCGTATCCGGGGTGGCCCAGGGCTGACCCCACCCATACGCCGAACCGGGTCGCCGAGGTTCGGCACCCGTGCTCAGGCATTCTTCTTGTGATGTCCAGTCTGGCCGGGTCGTTCAGGCGACAGGAGGTGTCGTCATGGAAATCGACCTCGAGAGCAAGCCGGTCAGTCGTCTTGTTCCAACCGACATCGTGTTCCAGACTCCGTTCTGGGCCGCCGTGAAGGCTTGTCTGGGTTGGAACGCGCTGGCATATGACTTCTCCTGCAAGGGCGTCGACGGCGATGTCCTGCTGCTGCAACGTGCGGTGGGCGGGAACTCCAGCGTGGTTTACGTGCCTCAGGGACCCGAGGTTCTGCCGGACGAGGAGGCCAGGGGACTGTTTCTGGAATCCCTGGCACACCACATCAGGGGAACGTTGGGAACCTCGACCCGTATCGTCAGGTTCGATCTGCCGTGGCGTTCGGTGTTCGAGCCAGGCGGGGACGACGGCGCGACCGACTTCAGGCCGGGGACGCATGTGCGCGAGATGCGCATGAACTTCGGAACCAGGACGTGGAATCTGAGGGCCGCGCCGTCCGATGTTTTCGCGCCCGTGACGATGGTGCTGGACTTGTCCGGATCGGCCGATCAGATAATGGCCGCGATGAAGCCCAAGACCAGGTACAACATCAGGCTGGCCGAGCGCAAGGGCGTTGTGTTGAAGTCGATGCCGCAGACATTCCTGCCCGCCTTCCACCGGATGTATGTCGAGACCGCGCGCCGGGATGGATTTCCGGTTCCGACGCTGGATCACCTGAGTGCGCTTTTCGCGGCGGCGGATCCGGCGATTGACGACGTCGATGTCGAGATGCTTTGCGCGTTCAAGGGTGAAGAGCTTCTGGCTGGCGCGATCATCGCCTACAGCGAGAAATGCGCCATCTATCTTCACGGGGCGTCATATGCGCATATGCGCGACCACATGGCGTCCTATGCTGTGCAGTGGGCGGTGATCAACAGCGCTAAAGCCAGGGGGTGCACGACCTACGACATGTTCGGCGTGTCGCCCCAGGGCTCGGAGACACATCCGCTGACAGGAGTCAGGCGCTTCAAGGCCGGCTTTGGCGGACAGGTCGTGCAGCGCGCCGGAACATGGGACTATCCGTTCGACGACGACCTGTACGACGCATTCAAACTGGGCGAGATGTTGATGTAATGCCGATCTGTTCCGGCTGGACCTCGGCTGCTGGACGCGCGCCATGGCGGCGGGCCGGATGCAATTGTCCGCGTCATATTGTATAGTGGCACCCATGAATCAGTGGTCACGTGATGTTCGATATCTGTTGAAAACAGGGGGCTTGATGAAGAACCTCGTAATTGTATCCGTGCTGGCCTTCATGGTTGTCTGGTCCGGTTCAGCGTTCGCGCAGGTAAAGGTCGAGTCTTCAGGTGGATTGGCCACGTCCGTGACGCCTCCGACCACATTGATGCTGGTCGGAAAAGACGGGCGGCAGGTTCCAGTCAGGGTGGTGACCGGGGTTACCGACGCCGTCGTGTATTCCGGATATGGGACGGGGTACGGCATGGCGGTCAGTTACAGCGACTTGTGCACCACGCCATGCAAGCTGACCCTGGATGCAGGGCCGCACAAATTCATGTTCGGCGACTTGAACAATACATTGTGGGTCGATGCCGCTGGTCAGCCGGTAGCATACTCGCTCGAGCCTGGAAATCAGGGAATGCAGATAGGTGGCTGGGTCCTGATGTCGGTAGGCCTCCCGGCCGCCATTTCAGGTAGCGTCCTGCTGGCCTTCTCGGATGTTCTGGGCAGGGACGTCAGGGACGGTGGAATCGCGGCGCTCACCATCGGGGTCGGCGCCCTGGTTTCGGGAATCGTCATGTACGTCTTATCGCGCGGCAAGTCCGAACAGGTTCCCGTCGAGTCCGTCGAACCGTATTTCTGATTCAAGACGGTCTGGCGCGGTTGCGGCGGTTGGCTATGCAGAACCCGGTCATCAGTATCGCGGCGAGGGCCGCGGTAGCCGCGCCGAAATAGAACGGAACGCGGTTGTCAACCTTGTCGTAAAGAACGCCCGCGATGATGCTGGCTGGCAGCAGGGTCAGGCCCAGGAGCGCGTTGTAGATTCCCAGTCCCGTTCCACGCTTGTTTTCGTCGAGCATGTCCGATACGAACGCTTTCTGAATGCCGTCCGTGCAAGCGGAATAGAGACCGTACGTGGCGAACAATCCGATGATGACACTCACGTCGGTCGCACGGCCGAAACCAAGATACACGACCGCGTAGACCAGGTATCCCACAATCAGGATGACCTCGCGTCCGACGCGGTCCGAGAGCGTCCCGATCGGGATCGCCAGAACGACGGACACCACGTTGAAAACCAGGTAGACCAACGGGATGTAGGCAACCTTCACGCCGACCTCGTTTGCCTTGACGATCAGCAGCGCGTCGGTCGAGTTGCCCAGGGTGAATACGAAGATAATGCAAAGCAACAGATAGTAGCGAATCGGAAAGTCCCGGAATCTGAAACGGCGGTAGAGCGACTCCGTCGGTCTTTTCGCCTCGTGGATCAACGTGATGATAGTGACAACGCCGGCGATCGCCGGGATGGCGGCCAGGATGAAGATCAGGCGGTAGGACTCAAGGCTTTCTCCAAGCCATGCGATGAGACCGAACGCGGCCAGTGGCCCGATGATGGCGCCGCTGTTGTCCATCGCCTTGTGAAGGCCGAAGCTGCGGCCTACATTGCCGGCCAGGGCGGATCCGGCGACGAGGCTGTCGCGAGGCGCGGTGCGGATGCCCTTGCCAAATCGTTCGATAAAGCGCAGGCCGAGGACGTGTAGCGGTGAAGTCGCCGCGGCGTAGATCGGAGTGACAATGGCGGTGATGGCGTATCCGATAATCATGAAGGGCTTGTTCCGCCCGATTCGGTCGGAGAAGAAGCCGGACAGCGTCTTTACCAGGGCAGCCGTGCTTTCCGCGATTCCCTCGATGACCGACAGCGTTGTTTTTGACGCGCCGATCGACAGCAGGAACATCGGCATGATCGAGTAGATCAGTTTGGTGGAGGTGTCGGTCAGAAGGCTGACAAGGCCGACCATGAATATGTTGCGGTTAAAACCAAGAATTGTCGGATCTTTTCTTTCCACTTGTGCCAGCCGTTGATTCGCTTTGGTGGCCCGATTCATGCGCGGATTGTACATCAAGGGACAGGAGCAGGGACAGGAACAGGTTCTGAGGCCGGCTCGCGGGGCCGGCCGTTCATCCAGAGCCCACTGCCTTGTGCGTGGGTCTTGCGCCAGTGACCGTTCATTCCAATAGTTTCACCGGTCGCGGCTCACGGGATGCGTGATTGATGCCGGACCGGAGGTGCTTGAATGAGGATGGACAGTTTCACCACGAAGGCTCGCGAGGCGATTGAGGCCGCAGTGCAGGATGCGACGGCCAGGGGAAACCCGCAGGTCGAGCCGGAACACCTGCTGGTTGCGGTTCTGGGCCAGAAGGATGGTGTCGTCGCCAGCGTCCTGAAGCTGATGGAAAAGGCGCCGGACGCATTGTCGGGCCGGCTTGAGGCGGTGATCGACGGCTTTCCGCGTGCCACTGGTGCTCAGGTCGGCGCCGGTCATGGTCTGCAGGATCTGTTTGCGGCAGCGGGCAAGGAAGCGGCCGGGTTCAAGGACGACTTCATCAGCACCGAGCATCTGTTCCTGGCTGCCCTCTCAACGCGGGAAGGCGAGATCGCCCGCATTCTGAGGGATGCCGGGATTGAACGGTCCAGCTTCCTTCTCGCCCTGAAGGAGGTCCGTGGAAACGTCCGGGTGACTGACGAGGGCGCCGAGGAAAGGTACCAGTCTCTTTCTAAGTACAGCATCGACCTGATCGCCCGGGCCAGACAGGGTAAGCTGGACCCGGTTATCGGTCGTGACGACGAGATACGACGGGTCGTTCAGGTGCTTTCAAGGCGCCGCAAGAACAATCCCGTTCTGGTTGGCGAGGCCGGAGTCGGAAAGACCGCCATCGTCGAGGGACTCGCGCGCAGGATTGTTCAGGGCGACGTTCCCGAAAGTCTGAAGAACAGGAAGCTGGTCGCGCTCGATATGGGGCTGCTGATTGCGGGCGCGAAGTATCGTGGCGAATTCGAGGACCGGTTGAAGGCGGTGTTGAAGGAGGTCGAGGATTCGGACGGCGAGATCATCCTGTTCATCGACGAGCTTCATACCCTGGTGGGCGCCGGAGCGGCCGAGGGCGCGATGGATGCGTCGAACATGCTCAAGCCGGCACTGGCGCGTGGCACGCTGCACGCGATCGGCGCCACCACGTTGAAGGAATACCGCAAGTACATCGAAAAGGATGCCGCCCTTGAGAGGCGATTCCAGCCGGTGATGGTCAACGCCCCGACGGTCGAGGACACCGTGATGATTCTGCGTGGCCTGCGGGAACGATACGAGGTGCACCACGGCGTGCGTATCAGGGACGCCGCAATAATCGCCGCTGCCACGCTTTCGGACAGGTACATCACCGACCGCTTCCTGCCGGACAAGGCGATCGATCTGGTCGACGAGGCTGCCAGCCGTCTGCGCATGGAGATAGACAGCATGCCGGTCGAGCTCGACCAGCTTGAAAGGCAGCTTGCGCAACTGGAGATCGAGAAACAGGCACTGGGTCGGGACGAGTGTCCGGCGAACGACGAGAGATGCAGGAAGGTCGAGGCCGGCATGGCCGACATCCGCGAGAGACTCGCAGGATTGCGTGCGCACTGGCAGCAGGAAAAGGAACTGGTGGGCGAGATCCGCAGGCTGAAGCGTGAACTGGAGGAAGACCGTCAGGTCGAGGAGGCCGCTGAGCGTCGTGGCGACTGGGAGGCGGCATCCAAGCTGAAGTACGGGTCCATCCCGCAGAAGCAGGGCACGATTGCCGAGCTTTCGTCGAAGCTGTCCGAGATCCAGGCAGATCAGAAGATGCTTCGCGAGGAGGTCGATGACGAGGACATCGCCCGGGTTGTCTCGGCATGGACCGGGATTCCCGTCTCCAAGATGCTGGAAGGCGAGCAGAAGAAGCTGCTGCATATGGAAGAGAGGCTGCGTGAGCGGGTGGTGCATCAGGACGAGGCGATCGACGTGATCGCGAACGCCGTCCGCAGATCCCGTGCCGGGCTTTCTGACGCGGCCAGGCCTATTGGCAGCTTCCTGTTCCTGGGGCCGACAGGCGTGGGAAAGACCGAATTGGTCAAGGCCATCGCGGAGTTTCTGTTTGATGACGAGACCGCCATGGTCCGCATCGACATGTCCGAATACATGGAAAGCCACAGCGTGGCCAGGCTGATAGGATCCCCCCCTGGTTATGTCGGGCATGACGAGGGCGGACAGCTTACCGAGGCGGTGCGGCGCAGGCCGTATACCGTTGTGCTGCTGGACGAGATCGAAAAGGCGCACCACGATGTGTTCAACGTCCTTCTGCAGGTCATGGATGATGGACGCCTGACCGACGGCATGGGCCGCACGGTGGATTTCTCGAACACGATTGTGGTGATGACCTCGAACGTGGGCAGCGAGGTGATGGCGGCAGCCTCGGAGGGCGAGGACGCGGGCGCGGCGAACAGGGACGGGATCCGGGATACCGTCATCGGCGCGTTGAAGATGCATTTCAGGCCGGAGTTCCTGAACCGCCTGGACGACGTGATAGTATTCAACAGTCTGGAACGCGACGACATGGAAAAGATCGTCGATATCCAGATGCGTCGTATCGAGCGTCTGCTGGGTGCCCGTGACATGACTCTCACGCTGACGGGGGCGGCCCGGTCTATGCTTGCCGACGAGGGCTTCGATCCTGTGTATGGAGCCCGACCGCTGCGTCGGGCCATCGAACGCATGGTTCTGAACCCGCTGGCCGACGAGATCCTGCAGGGCAGGGTCAGGCCCGGCGCGCGGATCAAAGCCGACGCGGCAGGCACCTCAATCGTGTTCGACACTGACGCCACGTCTTCATAGTCTGATTGACTTCATAAGGCTCTGTATCATACTTGCGCGAATAAATTCGTTCGACTTCTGAAACGGGAGGTAGCGTGCGCAAGGAATTTGCATCGGCAGCAAGGCATATGTCGAGATGCTGGGTTCTGGTATCGGTGGTCTTCGTTCTCGGGGGATGCGGCCTTTTCGGTTCACCCTCCGATTCGGAACCGGAGCCGGCGCCACCGATTCCGACTGTATCCGGCATGGGGCCGCGAGTCATACAGGCGCGTCCCGGGCAGACGGTCGAGATCGATGTACGAATGACTGATGGCGACGGACTGCCTTTCGAACCATATTCGTTCGAGTGGTGGTCCTCGATCGACAGGCTCGAGGGTGGGGCCGGATGGTCCCGCGAGACTGGATTGATGTGCGACGCCGAGTCGACCGTCGAGGCGCCGTCAGAAGGTGTGCGTAAGCTGTCGTTTGTGGCCGGGCAGCGTGGCCAGTGCGTAATCAACGTCAGGGTGAAGACCTGTGGAGGTTTGCCTGACACACCTTGTATTAACACCAATTCCGCCGACTTCGGCCCGGTATTCGTGAATATCATGGGCGGCGACACCGATTCGATCGCCCCGATGCAGCCTTCCGTGACCATCGTGCCGGGAGAGAGTCGTCCGGTTTGGGCGATGCCGATGCTCGCACCGGACACGGCCGGGCTGAGGTACCCTTCCAGTCAGGACTGGACGGTCAGCGTGCCCGACGCTTCTGTCGCCGTTGTGGATGGGACCAGACGTGTCAAGGGTGTAGCACCGGGCAGCACGGTCGTGGAGTTCAGGTCGCAGGACGTCGTGGCGACCATACCATTGACGGTAGTGCCCGGCACGGTCGGCGCGCCACCGGACGGTCGCGCCCGGATGGAGGTGATAGACTTCGACGGGATTACCGACACCGGCGATATCAGGGATGTTCCCGCGGCGCTTTCCAACTTCGTCTTTTCACATAAGCACCGGTTGTCGCTGGATCCCAGTGGCTGGCCGTCGGCGGTGTTCGGAGTCTCCGCTGTCGGTGTGAAGTGGCATTCAGTGCTGCTGATGGAGTGGTCCGGCAGCGGTTTTGGCGTGCAGCAGGTCGGGGACCCGTTCGAGAACCTCTGGCAGCCTCAACATACGGTCGACTCCGACGGTGTCAGGTTCGTGGCGATGCAGTCCTCGGTGATGCAGGGGCTGCACATGGCGATACAGAAGCCTGGATACGAGCCGGGACAATGGGATTTCTACCCGCTTCCGCGTCGGATTGACCTCGAAGGCGATGACGACGAACTGATCGGGCAGGGTGACGTTCAGTTGGATATGGATCGTGAAAAAATGTCGATCCTGAAGCGACCTGGTGGTGGAGCATGGATGGCGTACGTCGTCTGGCATCACGACAGCACAGATCCCGAGACACCGTGCGTTCGTCTGCTGCGCCTGGCGACCGCCACCGCCGACGGGGTCAAGGTCGATGAGATCGAGGAATTCAGGTTCCAGGAAGGGGTCAGTGGTTGCGAGGGGACGGCGAAGAAACAGGCATTCGATGTCTCAAATCTGTTGTTGATGCCACCAGGACCGGGTCGAACCCTTCCAGATGTCCTGGTGCTGGAGCAGGAACTGAACGTCGCTTATTCCTACCCGCGCCTCTATCGGGCGGAGGGCGGCCAGTGGACCAGGAGCGACTGGCCTATCGATGGTTTGCTGAAAGACAACCTGTCCAGCATGTACAGGCTTCCGGTCCAGGCAACGGTGCCGACGCCGGTGCCGTCCGGGGAGTCGGCCAGACTTGTCTGGTCCATGCATTTCGACACGTTCTCGGATGAGTTCGAACTGGCCTATTTCGGTTCCATGTTCGAAGAGGGGCCTTATCCCGTCTGTTTTTGTGACCCAGGCAGCCCGGATGAACTGTTCTCGTTGTATCACGATGGCAGCGTCTGGGTTGGTGACGGCAACCTGTCGCCCCTGCTGAAGTTCACCAGGAACGGACGCCTGGTCAGGGATTCTCCAGAACTTCAGGTTCCGCTGGACGGCGAAACCGATGAATGGGTCGGGATGAACTCCGTAGTAGGCTGGGCCGCGGACGATTCGCGTTTCTACCTGCTGGTTGAACACTCCGGAAGCCGTCTTGACCTGCTTGTCATGACGCCGCCCAGGATGGCTGACGAGGACGTTCTGGACAGTGAAGGTGTCAGGTTGGGTGAATTGCTGACGTCCGATCCCCTGACCCTCGATCCGATGGAACTGCTGGATGGCACAGTGATGCTTCAGGCAGGCGGAAGATTCGATCTGGAGCGCAGGCACGAGATCGATCCGCTAAGCGGCCTGTGGCGGGCATCATCTCCGGCGGTTTCAGGTGGCGCGGCCATGTGGTCGAAGGTCATGCAACCATTGCCGATGCAGCAGTATCAGGCTCCAGAACAGTTTTTTTCCGTCGATTCCAAGCCGGGTGTCATTTATGGGGTTTGGACGAGTTTGAATACGCCGACGACTGAACTTGTCGAGTCTCATGACGGTGGAGCGACCTGGATCAACCCTCGTCAGATAGCCACTTCCGTGTTCAAGGCGGTTCAGATCGGGAACGGCCTCGCCTTCCTGACGCACCAGCCGGTGGAGGGGGCCGATGGCGGAAGGCCGACCGAGGTTGGATCCTGGTTTCTGCCGGATATGACGGCCTCGGAACCGACCATCGTGGAACTTGACGCGCGGGTGCCGGTTCCAGCGAATCATTACAGTCAGATTCGTTCGCGACTGAACATCCTGCCTCTGCCGGACGGCTTTTTCGTGTTGATGTCGCTTGATGACACGGCGTGGCGATCGGGAAGGCTGGATATTCGTCGATATGACGCGACTGGAGTTCTGATTGATTCATGGGTCACCGAGGCGCGCGAGGGGCTCGAGATGGACCTGTCGACCGCAGTGGTGTTCGGTGGCGCCGGGGATGTTGAAACTGGTCTGATGATCCTGCGCTGGGAGGGTAAAGGGGCGGGCGCCGAGTATCACGGTTACTATTCTTTCGACCTGTTCAGGACCGAGGCCGAGTCGATTCTGCCTGCCTTCTGGGAGCCTCCGATGAAGGGAGTCCGCATGGATGACGGTTCAGTGGCCTTCCTGGGCACGCAGAACGTTGCGCCCGATCTCGAGCGGGCGGCATGGACCGTTACTGCCGACGGTGAGTCCTGGTCCGACCCGACGCTGCTGCGTCCGGAAGGTGGATTCGATCAGGAGATCTGGGGTGCTACGGCGACTCGTGATGGTAACGTCCTGATTATTCTCGGAGACAACCAACTCTGGCGTGCCGGCGGAAACGGACTGAATCAGGTTATGGACGGGATCGCGCTCCGCGTGCCGCAGCCCTGAAGAGCATCATGCCTGCCAGACTGATGACGAGCAGCAGCAAGGGCAGGGCGGTTTGGCCATCGCGGGTGTCAGAGGTCGAACACCCCGACGCGGATTCCATTCCGATGTCGGTCTCCTGAACGCCTTCGTCCGGCAACGTTACGAGCTCTGCCTGGTTCCATTCAGCGTTAATAACGTCGAGGTGTCCGCTGTCCAGAGTGCCCTCATCGGACGATGCATCGGTCGACGCATCGGCTGAGGCATCTACCGTATCGGTTTCGACTTCCACGATGCCGACGTCCTCGTCCGGTTCGACGACATCCCGGGTATCCGAGTGATCGCCCGGCTTCTCGATCAGCCGGACCGTGAAGTCGCATCCGTCTCCATCGACTGAATCGCCCATGAAAACGATCTGGATGATAACGGCACCGTCGTTGTCGGAAGGCGGGATGTGGACGGTTCCCTGGTCGTGGTCTGCCGAGCCGTCTATCGTGTCCCCGGCGATACACCTGGCGGACGTGCCGCAACCGGATTTTACGGCAACGGCCACAGAGACATCGGGATCCGGCGTCACTTCGATGACGTACTCGTCGCCTGCGGTGGTGTACAGACGATAGAAGGCATCGTTGCCCGAGGCGCCATCGGCAATGCAGGAGTCCGGAACCGGCAGGTACGCGTGGTAGCCGGCGGCCTCGACACGCTGCGCGACCCCAGGCTCAATCTCGCGCGCGCCGGGACATGTGTCGTTGTCTTTCAGGATCTCGCACAGGCCCTCGAAGCAGGCGTGGTTCGAATCCATGCAGAACGACCAGTCGTCGACGTTCGAGACCACGCACCCGCTCGTGCCGTCACATCTGTTGATTGTGCATGGGTTCCCGTCCTCGCACGCGGAATCGGTCTTAATGAACCTGCATCCCCCGCCGGCCTCGTCGCAGAAATCCGAGGTACAGTCGATGCCGTCGTCGCATTGTCTCGCGGCTCCGACACATTCCCCGGACGCGCATTTGTCGTCGATCGAGCAGGTCAGCCCATCCTCGCATTCGGTTCCATCCATTGCGGTCTCGTCAGGCACGCAGTCCCACGTCGCGGCGCCGGTCGAGGCGCACCGGGCGGCCACGCAGACATCGGCGACCGCCGAACAGTCCGGTGATGTGCCAGGCTGGCATGTCCCGGAAGCGCATGCGTCTCCGACCGTGCAGCCGTCGTTGTCCGCGTTGCAGGCCCGTCCTTCGGCCGGCGCAGGGTCCTTGATGCATTCCCAGGCATTCACGTCGGTGGAACGGCACTTGCCCGTGTTGCACTGGTCGTTCAGGCTTGAACAATCGGCCCTTCCGCCGGTGACGCATTTGCCGGAACTGCACGTGTCGTTGATCGTGCATCCGCTGTTGTCGGCGTTGCACCGTTTTCCGTGGTACGCGGTCGGGTCTTTCAGACATTCCATCGTTAACGGTCCCGTGCTGCGGCAGTATCCAGTGTTGCACTGGTCACTGGCGACCGAGCAGTCAGCGTTGGAGCCAGTCACACACGCGCCGGAAACGCATGTGTCGTCCACTGTGCATCCATTGCCATCGGCATCGCAGACCTTGCCTTCAAATGTGGCATGTTCCCTGACGCATTCGTGTGAATCCGTCCCGGTCGCAACGCACGAACCCTGTCCGCACTGGTCATCCAACACCGAGCAATCGGCGGCGTTCCCCGCCACGCAGGTTCCGTCAAGACATGAATCTCCAACGGTACATCCGTTTCCGTCCGCGTCGCAGCCTGCCCCTTCGAGTACCGTCGGATCCGGCAGGCACTCCATTTCGTTCCCGCCGTGCGACAGGCATCTGCCGCGAATGCACTGGTCGTCGAGGCCAGTGCAGTCCGACGCCGGCCCGGCAATGCATTCGCCCATGACGCAGGTATCGTCGACGGTGCACCCGTTGTCGTCCGCGTCGCAGCCGGCGCCGTCCATCAACAGGGGATCCCCGACGCATTCATACGTGTTCGCGCCCGTGGTCAGACACGCGCCGAGGTTGCACTGGTCGGACTGCGATGAGCAGTCTGCCCGTGTACCGACATGGCAGTCTCCATCAACACAGGTGTCATTAATCGTGCAACCATCGGTGTCGGCGTCGCAGCGTTTTCCGTCGAGTGTGTCTGTGTCGACCATGCACTCATGGGCGTTCTGGCCTGTCGAGATGCATTGTGAGACGGTGCACTGGTTGGTGAATTCGGCGCAGTCAACGGTGGCGCCGGCGATACAGCGCCCGAGTTCGCAGACGTCGTCCACGGTACAGCCATTACTGTCGGCGTTGCACAGGCTGCCTTCCCTGGGAGTCGGGTCCTGCACGCATTTGAATGCGAACGGGCCTGTCGGTGAACACGCCCCGACGTTGCACTCGTCGTTCTGACCGGAGCAGTCGGGCAGACTCCCCGGCATGCACCCGCCAAGCACACATATGTCAGTCCTGGTGCAGCCATTGCCGTCAGCATCGCAGATGGTTCCTTCGCGTGAGGTCGTATCCATGACACATTCGAAGGAATTCGAGTCCCTGGAGAGGCACGACCACAGCAGACACTGGCTGCTGTTTGCCTCGCAACCGGAATCCCTGCCAGGACTGCATTCACCCGCGACGCACATGTCGTCCACGGTGCAGCCATCGTTGTCGGCGTTGCACGGAGTCCCTTCATGCAGCGCTGGATCCTTCCTGCATTCCCATGTCATCGCGCCGGTGGCATGGCAGTAGCCCGTGTTGCAGGAGTCGTCCTGTTCGGTGCAGTC
>CAZNJW010000042.1:0-20795 GCA_964573455.1 uncultured Anaeromyxobacteraceae bacterium
ACGTTCTGGGAGATCTTCGAGAAAGACTTTTCCTGAAGAAGCCTTACGTTATTAACCGTATCTTGACAATTCCCCGCCTTGACACAAAGTCATTCAGGAACCAGAAATATTCATTGTCGGACGGGACGGCCCGTCGTCCGTTCTCTCAGATGGAGGTTGTCATGAACTACGGTGCTGGGGGAAGTCGTGTCAGACCCATGCTGTTCGCGGCCTTCGTGGGTGTTGCCTTGATATCCGCCGCCGGTCTCCTGTGGATGATCGAGGGCAGGGCGGATACCCGGGGAATCAGGTTTGGCCAGGCGCCGTTTGCCGAGGGCGCTCCAATGGCGGACGTCGCCGAGAACGCGGTTCGCGGTGTAGTGAACATTTCGACGACGCGTGTGGTCAGCGGGCGGCTGGGACGTGGTCGGGCGCCGCTTAACGACCCGTTTTTCGAATACTTTTTTGGTCCGGGCGGCCAGCGCGCGATACCGGGCGACCGTCGTGCCCAGGCGCTCGGTTCAGGTGTCATCGTCAGCCCGGACGGGATCATCCTCACGAATAATCACGTCGTCGATGGAGCGGACGGTATCACCGTAATGCTGTTTGACGGACGCGAGATGGAGGCCGAATTGGTCGGGGCCGACCCCAAGAGTGACCTGGCCGTGTTGCGCCTGACGAAGAAGGTCGGCGGTCTTCAGGCCATTCCAATCGGTGATTCCGACAAACTGCGGTTGGCCGAGACCGTCATCGCGATCGGTAATCCATTCGGCCTGGGAAACACCGTCACCAGCGGGATTGTGTCGGCCAAGGGCCGCGCGAACATGGGGATAGTCGACTACGAGGATTTCATCCAGACCGATGCGGCGATTAACCCCGGGAATTCCGGTGGCGCCTTGTTGAACGCCAGGGGCCAGCTTGTCGGGATCAACACCGCCATAGTATCCGAGACCGGTGGCTATCAGGGTATCGGATTCGCGATTCCGTCCAACATGGCCCTCGGCATTCTGAACAGCATTCTTGAGAACGGGCGTGTCGTGCGCGGTTGGATGGGTGTGGTGCTTCAGGACCTGGACCCGGAGCTTGCCGCGGGACTTGGCATGCGCGAGGCCGAGGGCGTACTGATCTCCGACGTGCCCGAGGGAACTCCGGCGGACAAGGCCGGACTCAGGCGCGGCGACGTGATTCTGAAGGTGGGCGGCGAGAAGATTGATTCGTCAACCAGACTAAGAAACGTGATTGCGTCGCGTGGCGCGGGCGCCAGGGTTCAGATGACGGTGCTGCGCGATTCTTCCGAGATCCAGGTCACGGTCGAGTTGGGCGAGCAGCCGTCACAGTATTACGCCGGGGGATCCGGCAAGGACTCGAGAGGAGCCCTGGAAGGTCTTGAGGTCGGCGATCTGACCCCGGAAACAAGGCAGGACTACCGCATTCCAGGCGGCGTCAAGACGGGAGTCGTGGTGACCGATGTCGAGAGGGGCAGCGCGGCGGCCAGGGGCGGGCTCAGGCCAGGTGACGTGGTTCTCGAAGTGAATCGGAAAAAGGTCGACTCGGTGTCGGACTTCCGCACCGCATATGAACAGAGCAAATCCCGTGTTCTGCTTCTGATTGTACGTCATGGGCATACAGTCTTCTTGACTATTCAACGCTGATCCGCACGTTTTCATCGCCAACATCGGCTCGTTCCGCAGGGTTAGCGGATTTCATTCGCCACAGTTGACTTTTGCACATCAGCCGGAGTAGTGTTCAACCTGTTGTAACATTTTACCTCGGACTCGTTATGCGGGGAGTTCTAATACTGCTGTTGATGCTATCGGTGCTGTCGGTACCGACTGGACACGCGTCCCCCGCGCAGCCTGTGCCTCGCATAGTAAATGTCGGTGTATATCAGAACGAGCCGAAGCTTTATTTTGACGGACGTGGCGATGCGAAAGGTATTTTGATTGACTTCCTTCGGGATGTCGCGGATGGTCACGGCTGGCAGATACGCTATGTAAGGTGTTCATGGCAGGAGTGCCTTTCTTCGCTCAATGACGGCCGGATCGATCTGCTCCCGGATGTGGCCTGGTCGGCTGAGCGAGAGCGTGTTTATGACTTTCATTTGACCCCTGTCCTCGAAAGCTGGTCGCAGGTTTATTCCCGATCCGGGAAGACTCTTACAGGCTTGCGTGATTTGTCCGGGCAGAGGGTCGCCATCCTGGATGGTTCGATACAACTCGATTCGCTTGCCAAATTCTTCGACGGGCTCGGCATCGAAGTCACGTTCGTCCGAACGCATAGTATCGCTGACGCATTTGACGCGGTTTCACGCGGTCGCGCTGATGTCGCTGTCGCCAACTACTTTTTCGGTGATCATTTCTATCGTCAGTACGACTTGAACAAATCGGCTATTGTGTTCCAGCCGTCGTGGATCTACTTCGCGACCGGCAAGGGGCGCAACTCCGATCTTCTGGAGACCATCGAGACCGAGGTCTTCTCGCAGCGTGCCGATTCCGGATCCCGCTACTATCAGATTCTGCGTGAATGGACCTCGGATATCGCCATACCGGCTCGGGTGCCGGACTGGGTGTATTGGGTGATCGCGGTCGCCTGCTGTCTCCTGGTGCTTTCCGCGGGCTTCCTGATGGCGCTCAGGGCGCAGGTGCGCGCCAAGACCGCCACGCTGAAGGCAAAGAACGACGAGCTGGTTCAGACGCAACAGGAACTGGTGAAGAATTCCGAGCTGCTCAGGGTCACTCAGCAGATGGCGCTTGTCGGGGGCTGGGAATGGGATGTCGGTTCCGGGCGGATGACCTTCACCGACGAGACTTTCAGGCTTCATGGCTTCGCCAGGGCGGAATATCCGGTGCTGGACTCCGAGATCATAAAAACCAGTCTCAGGATGTATGCGCCCGAATACCGCGAGGCGCTCGAGCGTGCGTTTCAGGCGTGCCTGACCGATGGGACTCCGTGGGTCCTGGATGCCGTGTTCAACAGCGCGGACGGGCGACAGATGTACGTCAGGACTGCCGGTAACGCGGTTCGTGATGATGATGGACGCATAGTCAGTGTTCTGGGAACCTTGATGGACATCACATGCATCAAGGCCGAGCAGGACGCCAGGACCCGCGCCGAAGAGGAACTGCGGGTATCGCGCAGGATGGAGACGATCGGACACCTCGCTGGTGGAATCGCCCATGATTTCAACAATCTCCTGAGCGCGATCCTTGGGTATTCCGGGTTGATGCAGCGCCGCGGCGAGTTGAAGGGGCAGATGCTGGAAGATCTGCTGCAGATCCAGGCAGCCGGCGAGAGGGCGGCCAATCTGACGCACCAGCTTCTCGCCTTCGGTTCAAGACGAACCAGCCAGCCACGCGTGGTTTCCGTCAATTCGATCCTTACAGGTCTGGAGAAGCTGCTGCATCGTGTTCTGACCGAGAATATTTCAATCGCGTTCGAAATGGACGGCGAAGCCGGCAATATCCTGGTCGACCCGGGTCAGATGGAGCAAGTGCTGATCAACCTGGCGATAAACGCGCGGGACGCGATGCCGTCCGGTGGAACTTTGACGGTTAGCACGTTCGGGCGGCTTTTTGAGCAGGAGACTGTTATCCAGGGTGTGCGGATCGGGGCGGGTCGGTGGACGGCGGTGTCCGTTTCCGACACGGGAACCGGAATGGATTCCAGGACCATGGCCAGGATCTTCGAGCCGTTCTTCACCACGAAAGAAATCGGTCATGGGACCGGTCTGGGTCTGGCAACGGTGTTCGCGGTTGTCCGAGAGGCCGGTGGTCAGATCGTGGTGGAATCGGAATCCGGAAAGGGGTCGACGTTTACGGTGTTCATTCCCACGCGCCAGGTCGAGGCCGTGAGCGCAGAGCCCGAATGCGCAGAACTGGTCGGCGGGACGGGTACTGTCCTTATCGTCGAGGATGACGACGAGGTTCGCACTGTCTCCGAGCGGATTCTGGCGATGGCCGGTTACAGGGTGATGACGGCCGTGGACGGAGCCGAGGCCTTGAACATGTGCCAGCGTCACTCGGATGAGATCAACTTGATCCTGACCGACGTGGTGATGCCGAAGATGGACGGCGGCAGCCTGGCCGACTCGGTCGCAATGAGGTATCCCACCATCAAGGTGCTATTCATGTCGGGTCACGCCGATTTGTCCAAGGTTTCGGGGCGCAGGCTGGATCCCGGGCAGAACTTCGTAGCGAAACCGTTCCAGGCGGCGGAGCTGACCGTGGCGGTCGCCAGGGCCCTCGGGGCCGACAGGCGCTGAATTCCATCCCTTCACGTACCGATGTGCGATAATCCGGGGCTGTCTGTGCATGGGGTTCAGTTTATGAAGCATTTTCTGGTCGATATTCGTTACACGGCTCCGATGGAAATGGTGGACGCGGTGGTTGGCAGTCACCGGGAGTTCCTGCAGGAAGGGTACGACTCGGGAATGCTGCTGATGTCAGGTCCCAGGAATCCGAAGACCGGTGGTCTGGTAATCGCAAGGGCCAACGATATCGAGGCCGTGCGTGAATACTTCCAGCGTGATCCCTACCGTCTGGCCGGTGTCGCTCAGCACGATATCATCGAGTTCAACCCGGTCAAGCGCCAGCATTTCATGAACGAATGGATCGAGGGGCGTTGACGGGGCCTGGTCTCTTCGATTACGGGTGCAGATATCCCGGGACACCGGACAAGACGGGTATTACAATCGTCGTAACGGCTCGAACGCGCGGGGTTTTACATGCACACCGACCTCAATCGCCCCCTGACCGATCGGACACCGGGACTGAAACAACCGTACAACCTGTCGCCTCGTATCCAGTGGCTGCGTGACTATTACTTCCGTGGCGCGTCGCGACCGTGGAACAACGAGTTCACCGCCTGGAGCACCGGGACTCCGTGGGACGTGCAGTTCAACGAATTGACCTACTACATTGTGCCCGAAGTGTATTTCCTGATGTCGGCGTTGCGTGGCACGTACCAGATGAGCGCGCGGAACGTTGAACTGGATCCCGGTTTCTGGACGTGGAGCCTTCCCGAGCGTCGCGCCTGGTTCGTGCGACGGGTCATGGTTGACGAACTTCCTCAGGAAGTCCTGCCCGGCGACCTGATCTGCGGTGGGCGTTTCAACATCCAGACCTCGCTGTGCCTCAATCGTGACGAAGCCAGGGAATACGACCGGCTGGTTGTCGGTCGGGGCGGGGCCCGCGAGCGGATGAAACACTTTCACGATCATGGATACGGCAACGCGGGCGCGACCAGCGGCCATCTTATTCCAGGGTATGAAAAGGTGTTGCGAATCGGCTGGCGCGGGATTCATGAAGAAATACAGGGCCATTTCAACGCGCTTTCCCCTGTTGAACAGGATGGTCCCCGGGGCGCGCAGCTTCGGGCGATGATGACCTCTGCCACGATACCGCGCGACCTCGCTGTTAAGTATGGGGCGCTATGCCGTCAGATGGCCGGCATGGAAACCGACGAAACCAGGCGGGCCGAACTTGAATCGATGGCGGCGAATCTGGATCGCGTGCCGTGGGAACCTGCCTCGACGTTCTGGGAGGCGCTGCAGTCGCTGTGGCTGACGCACATGCTGGTGATGAGCGACGAAAACTATCCCGGCCCAGGCGTTTCGTTCGGCCGTTTCGACCAGTACATGCTGCCTTACTGGCAGAAATCGATTGCGGATGGCATGGACCGCGAGTTCGGCAAGGAACTGTTGAAGTGTTTCTGGATGCACTGCAACACGGCTTACGATGCGCAGATCCGCAGTGGAAATCAGGGGATCACCGCTGGTTTCGGCCAACTCATCACGCTATCCGGAGTCGGTTCGGGTGGCGTGGACATGACGAACGAATTCACGTGGGTGGTGCTGGAAGTGATCGACGAGATGTCTCCCATTCTGGAGCCGAAGCCGAACGTCCGGCTGCATCGTAACTCCCCGCCGGAACTGATGGATCGTGTCGTGCAGATGATCGCCGACAGTCAGGGTGCGCCGTTTTTGCTGAATTTCGACGAGCGCTCGATGGCCGGGATGCTTCGTCAGGCTGAAATGGCCGGCATGAAGGACATGATCAACGAGTCGAACGTGCATGAATATGCCCCGGTCGGATGCCTGGAAAACACGATGGTCGGGAACGATCGTTCGGGTACCGTCGACAACAACCTGAACCTGGTCAAGGCCGTGGAGCTGGCGCTGACTGGTGGGCGGGACCTGCTGCCCTGCCAGGATCCGATTACCGGCGCTGTCGCGAAGATATCCCAGGATGGGCCGGCGACGGGCGATGCCACCAGGTTCAAGTCTTTTGAAGAGTTCTGGCAGGCGTACGCTGCCCAGACCAGTTACATCGTTGGCCGGTGCGTGGATGTGCATGAGGCGTCCGAAGCGATACGGGCGAGCTATTTCCCGACGCCGTATCTGTCATGCCTGGTTTCCGGGTGCGCGGAAAAGGGCATGGACGTGACACAGGGCGCGGCCGAAATCAGCCTGACCACACTCGAGGCCGTGACATACGCGACCACGGTCGATTCGCTGCTGGCAGTCAAGTACCTCGTGTTCGACAAAAAGATCTGCACGATGCAGAAGCTGCTGGAAGCGTTGCGCGCTAACTGGGTCGGCCACGAGGTTCTGCAGGCACACGCGAAGAACCGGGCTCCCAAATATGGTCGCGACGATGACGATGCGGACGCGATGGCCGTGCGTGTGATGAACCTGTGGTGCGACCAGGCCTGGCGCCACAGCACGAAGATCACCGGACGCAAGTACCGCCCGGGCATGCTCAGCTGGAATTACTGGGCTGGCGATGGGTACGTGGTCGTGGCGACCCCTGACGGGCGGCCGCGCGGGCAGTTCCTTTCCAATGCCATTTGTCCAAGTAATGGCGCGGACATCAACGGTCCGACCTCGAACAGCAATTCGGTCGGCAAGGCGCTGGGCGGCAAGGCCGCGGGCGGGGGCGGCGATTGGCAGGATTTCAACAACTGCCTGCCAAACGGAGCAAGTCATACGATTACATTCAATCCGGCGTTCATGAGGGATCCCGAACACCGTGAAAAGTTCAAGTCGTTCCTCTACGGCTACATCGAGAATGGCGGCACGGCCCTGCAGATCAATATCCTGGACCCGGACATGCTGCGCGATGCACAGAAACATCCGCAGGATTACCGACACCTGCTGGTGCGGGTCACCGGATACAATGCGTACTTCGTTGGCATTGGCAGGGAACTGCAGGACGAGGTGATTGCTCGAATGAGTCATCAGCGCGTGTGAGCGCGCGGCGGGGGATCCGATGACGGACGGACTGATCCTGGAAATACAGCGCATGTCGACTGAAGACGGGCCCGGCCTGCGCACCACGGTGTTTCTGAAGGGGTGTCCACTTCGTTGCGAATGGTGCCACAACCCGGAAAGCATCAGTCCCCGGCCGCAGGTTCAGTGGGTTGAAGCGAAGTGCATCGCGTGTGGAGCGTGCGCAGCCGTTTGCGAACACAACGCCATCGACTGGGCGCCCGGCCTGGTTCAAGTCGACCGTGACAGATGTGTCGGTGCCGGAGACTGTGCAGACGCTTGTCCGGCGACGGCTCTTGAACTGTGGGGGCGGCGCATGTCCGTGGACGAGCTTGTCCGCGAGCTGGTCAAGGATCGTGCTTATTTTGAAAGGGCGGGCGGCGGTGTGACGATTTCTGGTGGCGAGGCGACGGCGCAGCCGGATTTCTGTCTTGAGGTGCTGCGTGGGTTGAAGGCGGCCGGGATCTGGACAGCCGTCGATACATGCGGCCTCTGCAAAACAGAAACGCTGGACGCGATCCTGCCGTGGGCCGACGTCGTCCTGTATGACCTGAAGCTGATGGATTCGGAAGCGCATCGGCGTTACTGCGGAACAGGCAACGAACGTATTCTGGAAAACGCGCGGCATGTGGCGCGGGTCGTTTCGGCGGACGCGGCTGCCGGCGGTCGAAAGATCCTGTGGATCAGGACGCCGCTGATTCCGGGCGCGACCGCGACCGCTGAAAACATCGCCGCGACAGGGCGGTTCATCGCCGACGAACTCGGGTCTGCCGTTTCGCGCTGGGATCTTTGCGCCTTCAATCACCTGGGGCGCGACAAGTATGTGCGGCTGGGGCTGGACTGGTCATATCGCGAGATGCCTCTGATGACGGCGGCGGAATTGCAGGAAATGGGGACGGTGGCGCGGGCTTCGGGGGTTTCGCCGGACATCGTGCGTGTCAGCGGGGCAACGCGCCTGGATGATTGAACTGGAGGTTACGGCATGCAACAGTTGACCGAAGGCGCCATGGCCGCGATGAACGCCGCTACCAAACTGGGGCTCATCGCTACGGTCGGACCCGACGGGTTGCCTCACATAACCTTGATGTCCACGCTCGAGGCGAAGGACCCGACGCTATTGATGTTCGGGCAGTTCTCGGAAGGGAAGAGCAAGGAACACCTGAAGCAGAATCCGTTGATGGCGTTTGTTGTTGTGACGCTGGACAAGCAGTTTGTCTCCGGGCACGCCCGATACACCCACGCGACCCGCGAGGGCGCTGACTATGAACACTTCAACGCCCAGCCGCTGTTTCGCTACAACACGTATTTCGGGATCAACACGGTTCACTATCTGGACCTGATCGATGCCACGGACGTTTCCAGCCTGCCAATGGGGCGGATCATCCCGGCCGCGATCGCGACGACGATGGGGAAAGGTGCTTTCGCGGATAAGTCGCGGCCGCGCATCCTGAAACACCCGGCCCAGACTATCTTCAACGGCCTCGGCAACCTGAAGTTTCTGGCTTACGTCGACGATGACGGGATGCCGCAGGTTTTTCCGCTAATCCAGTGCCAGGCGGCTGACAGCAGGCGGCTGGCTTTCGCAACCGGTGCGTTTGGCAAGCAGATCGATCGGTTGGTTCCAGGCCGCCCGGTCGCCGTGTTCGCCATGACCATGAAGATGGAAAGCGTCCTGGTGCGCGGCCCGTTCGTGGGCTTCCATCGACGTGGCTTCATCCGCCTGGGCCTGGTCGACATAGACTGGGTATACAATTCGATGCCGCCGTGTCACGGCCAGATCTATCCCGAAGTGCCGTTGAAGGCGGTCGAGTCTTTCTGACCCGGCCGCGGAGTAGTCGACAGTCTTGCCCCCCGTTAAACCGTCAGGGAGTGGCATGAACAGGCGCCCGTCAACCCTCGGCCATCGCGGCCAGCTTTTTGATGCCATTCAGGTTGTGACGTTTCTTTTCGGACAGGAATACCTTGCGGAGTCGGACGGACTTCGGCGTGACTTCCACCATCTCGTCGTCCTTGATGAATTGCAGTGCCTGTTCCAGGGTTATCGGCGTGATTGGTGACAGCAGTATGTTGTCGTCGCGGCCGGCTGCCCTCATGTTACTCAGCTTCTTTTCTCTTGCGGGGTTCACGTCGATGTCGTTCGGGCGGTTGTGCTCGCCCACGATCATTCCTTCATAAAACGGGTCGCCTGGAACCAGGAACAGGCGACCACGGTCCTCAAGGCCCCACAATGCGTAGGCGACGGCAACGCCCGAACGATCCGCGACGATCGACCCGCTGAATCGGCTGGTGAAATCACCGCAGTATTCCTCGTATCCGACCAGGTATGAACTCATGATTCCGGTGCCCCTGGTGTCGGTCAGGAATTCGTCGTGGTACCCGATCAGACATCTGCTGGGGATCGTGAATTCGATTCTGACTCGGCCGGTTCCGAGGCTTCCGTAATTGATCATCCTGCCTTTTCGAATGCTTACCTTCTGGGTGACGATGCCTTGATAAGTGTCTCCGCAGT
Organism: uncultured Anaeromyxobacteraceae bacterium; assembly: GCA_964573455.1. GTDB lineage: Bacteria > Myxococcota_A > UBA9042 > DTJE01 > DTJE01 > JAGOFO01. The sequence continues at coordinate 9,756 of CAZNJW010000042.1, forward strand.
CGACGAAGAGATGCTCGATCGGCTCCAGCATTTTCCCGTCGATGTTCCTGCAGATCACTTCCGGCCGGCTGACGCACAGCTCGAAGCCTTCCCGACGCATTGTTTCGATCAGGATGGCAAGCTGGAACTCGCCGCGGCCCTTGATGATGAAACCTTCGCCGTCAGTCGGGACCTCAAGTCGGATCGACACGTTGCGCAGGGTCTCCTTCAGCAGCCGGTCGTGAATCCTGTTCGGCTGGAAGATCGTCCCCTCGGTGCCGGCAAGCGGCGATGTGTTACAGAATATCCGCATGAAAACAGTCGGTTCGTCGACAGTGAGCCGCGGCAGCGCCTTGGGAGCGGCCTGGGTACATATCGTGTCGCCAATCATCACGTCTTCGATGCCAGCCAGTACAACGATATCGCCGGGCTCGACGGTGTCGACGTCCTTGATGCTGATGCCTTCGTAGTTCTGCAGCCGGGTGACTTTCAGCGGTTTGCATCCGCCATCGGCGCCAATGCAGGTCAGCGCGTCCGCCGATGTGACATGGCCGTGTGCCACCTTCCCGATGGCCAGCCTGCCAACATAATCCGAGTAATCCAGATCGGATACCAGCATCTGGAAAGGTTCATCCGGATCGAACAACGGGGCCGGAATCTCGGTCAGGATGGTCTCGAACAGGCAGCGCAGATCCTGCCTGGCGTCGCTCAGCCCGCGCATTGCCACGCCGTCGCGTCCAACCGCGTAAAGGCAGGGGAAATCCAGCTGTTCGTCGTCGGCGCCGAGGTCGATGAACAGGTCGAATATTTCGTTAAGGACTTCTTCCGGCCTGGCGTCCTTCCTGTCGACTTTGTTGATGACGACGATGACCTTCAATCCGGCTTCCAGCGTCTTCTTCAGAACGAATCTGGTCTGGGGCAGGGGGCCTTCCGCCGCGTCGACCAGCAGGACAGCGCCGTCGGCCATCGACAATGCGCGCTCGACCTCGCCGCCGAAGTCCGCGTGTCCGGGGGTGTCGATGATATTGATCTTTACGTTGTCCCAGATGACCGAGCAGTTCTTGGCCGCTATTGTGATACCGCGCTCGCGTTCCAGCTCCATGTTGTCCATGATTCTGTCCGCGACCTGCTGACCTTCCCGGAACACGCCGCTTTGACGGAACATGGCGTCAACCAGGGTGGTCTTGCCGTGATCGACGTGGGCGATGATCGCGACGTTCCTGACGTTCTCGTTTTTTCTGGCGTGACTCAATGCATTCCTTTCATGATGATTCTGCAGCGTCCGCGGTATCTGCTGACGGCAACGGACGCGGAGTATAGGCTTTTTTGCCCGAATTGCCATGCTCGCCGGTCTGGTTGACTTGCACCCGTCCTTCAGCCAAGCTTCTTTCATACCGGAATCACCGGGGCCATACCTGCGGAGGTCTTTGATGGACGCGATAATGCTGGCCCGACTGCAGTTCGCGATGACGATCGGGTTTCATTTCCTGTTCCCGCCGATATCTATCGGTCTTGCATGGCTGCTGGTTTTCATCGAGTTCAAGGGGATGCGGACTGGTGACCACGTCTGGATCAGGCTGGGCAAATTCTTCGGTCGGCTTTTCGCCCTCACATTCGCGGTGGGTGTGGCGACCGGCATCGTGATGGAGTTTCAGTTCGGCACGAACTGGGCCTCGTATTCGCGTTTTGTCGGCGACATCTTTGGCGCGCCCCTGGCGGCCGAGGGCATCTTCGCGTTCTTCCTGGAATCCAGCTTCCTTGGATTGTATCTGTTCGGCCGCAACAAGGTTGGCAAGGGCGTTCACTGGTTCTCGATCCTGATGGTCGCGGTCGGAGCGACCTTTTCCGCGTTCTGGATCCTTATCGCGAACAGTTGGCAGCAGACCCCGGCCGGCTTCGAAATCGTGGACGGCCGTGCCGTGCTCACCAGTTTCTCGCAGGCCGTCTTCAATCCGTCGATGTGGCACCGCTTCTTCCACACTCTGGCGGCCTGCCTGATTACCGGTGCCTTCTTCCTGGGCGGCATCAGTGCCTGGCGTCTGCTGCGCGACCGAACTGACGAAGTCGCGCGTCGCGGTCTGCTGGTCGCGGTCATGTCTGGATTCGTCTTCTCGGTGACCGCGGCTTTCCCGACCGGTGATAATCACGCACGTCAGGTCGCCCGGACTCAACCCGAGAAATTCGCCGCCATCGAGGGCATCTATGAGACGCGGCAAGGCGCGCCTCTGGTGGTGTTCGGCATTCCACGCAAGGATCCGTTGCGCCTCGACAACGCCGTCGAGATCCCGAAACTGGCAAGCTGGCTCGCATATGGCGATCCAAACGCCGAGGTGAAGGGCCTTGATGCGTTCAAGACCGACGAAATCCCCCCAATCTTTCTGACCTTCGTGTCATTTCATACGATGGTGGCTCTCGGGATGCTTTTCATCGCGGTGATGGGGCTTGGCCTTCTGCTTTTGTGGCGCAGGCGCCTTGCCACGTCACGCTGGTATCACTGGATCCTGCTTGTCGTGAGCCCGCTCACACTGGCCGCGTCGCAGCTCGGCTGGATCACCGCCGAGGTCGGCCGTCAGCCGTGGTCGGTCTATCGCCTTCTTCGCACAGCCGACTCGGTGTCGGTGACGGTCGGCATCCCTGAACTCTGGTTCAGCATCGGCCTGATCGGGTTCATGTACATCCTGCTGGGTGGCCTGTACATCTTCATGCTTGTGCGCGAGGTCAGGCGCGGGCCGGACAAGGCCCCGGAGGTGGTGTGATGGAACACGGAATCCTTCAGATCATCTGGTTCGTGCTGTATTTCGTATTGATCGCCGGATACGCCATCCTGGACGGTTTTGACCTTGGTGTCGGAGCTTTGTCGCTGTTCGCGCGTGATTCCCGCGAACGTGGCATCCACATGGATTCGATCGCCCCGGTCTGGGATGGCAACGAGGTCTGGCTGCTGACCGCCGGCGGCGCTCTTTTCGCCGCGTTTCCGTTTGTGTACGCGACGGTGTTTTCCGGTTTTTACATGGCGCTGATGTTGCTGCTTGTCTTCCTGATCTGGCGTGCGGTGTCGTTCGAGTTTCGCAACAAGATGGAATCGCCGCGCTGGATCCGTGCCTGGGACTGGGCGTTCGGCCTGGGAAGCGTCGTTCCACCGATCCTGTTTGGAGTGGCGGTCGGCAACATCCTGCGGGGACTGCCCCTGAACGAAAATGGCGACTTCACCGGCACATTCGTCGGGCTGCTGAATCCGTACGCGCTGCTCGTCGGCGTCCTGACGCTGGTCATGTTCCTGACCCACGGGGCGTTGTACCTCTCCATCAAGACCGAGGGTGACCTGCGCAACCGGATGCAGCGCATCGCCCCCGGCCTGTGGATCGGCTGGGTCCTGCTGTGGGTTGCCGGGACGGCGGTGACGCTGTTTGTTTCGCCTTTCCTGTTCGAGGGCATTCTAAGGAACCCGGCATTCTGGATTCTGTTTCCCATAATGCTGGCGGCGTTTGTCCTGATTCCGGTGTTTCTGAAGTCCGGTCATCAGATGCGCGCGTTCCTGGCGTCGTCGATCGCCATCGCCACCCAGGTCGGACTGGCCGCCGTGGGGCTGTTCCCGCGCATGGTTCCCGCCAGAAACGATCTGGCTCTGAGCCTGACCATCGACAACGCGTCTTCGTCCGCGAAGACACTGACCACGATGCTGATCATTGCCGCTATCGGAGTGCCGATCGTGATCGCGTACACGGTGTTCATCTACCGAATATTCAAGGGCAAGGTCCGTCACGGCGAGTTGTACGGCGGGCACTGAAGGGATCAAACGAATATCCGATTCTCCGGACTACTTCAGGCCGCTTACCTTGCCAGGAAATACAGCATTCCGCTAATCAGTCATAGCAGGTATCGCACGGACCTGTTTTTCCGCGAAAGCCACGTAGATCGACGGCAGGACGAACAGGGTCAGGATCGTCGATGAAATCAGGCCGCCGATGACGACCACGGCCAGGGGACGCTGGATCTCGGCACCGGGGCCGGTCGCGTACAGCATCGGCAGCAGGCCCAGGACGGTCGTGGCGGACGTCATCAGCAGCGCTCGCAGACGCAGGCGGCAGGCTCGGATGACTGCCTCGACTGGCGATAGTCCCTCGTCGCGAAGTTGACGGACGAAAGTCAGCAGCACCGTGCCGTTCTGGACCGCGATGCCGAAAACCGCGATGAAACCGATGGTCGCGGGCACGTTGAACGGCATGCCGAAGGCGGCCATCGCCACCAGCCCGCCGGCGAGCGCGAACGGCAGGTTCAGCAGTACCATCGTGGCTGGTCGTAACGAGCCGAGCGCCGACACCAGCATCAGGAATATCAGCCCGATCGAGATCGGGATGACCACGCCCAGGCGGGTCATGGCCCGCTTCTGGTTTTCAAAGGTTCCGCCGAATTCCAGCCAGTATCCGGTTGGGAGTTCACTCGACAACGTCGAAAGCCGTTCGCGGGCATCGCTGACGAAGCCGCCCAGATCCCGGCCAGCCACGTTGGCCTCCACCACGACCCTCCGCATGCCGTTTTCGCGACTGATCTGCGCTGGACCCTCGATGCGCCTGATCGTGGCCACGCTGCCAAGTTTCACCAGGGCGCCCGATGGGGTGCGGATGGTCAGTTCCGAGATTGCCTCAGGCGAACTGCGTCGTCCTTCCGGAACGCGAACCTGTATGCCGATTCGCAGTTGCTCGTCGATCAGTTCTGTTGCGACCTTTCCGCCGACAGCCGTCTCGACCAGATCGTTGATATCGCTCATTTTAATGCCATGCCTGGACATCGCCGAGCGGTCGGGTATGACCTCGAGCTGACTGAAGCCTGTGACTTGTTCGACGCTGACGTCGCGCGCCCCGGGGATGCCGCGCAGGATGCCTGCGGTTTCGTCCGCGGCCTGCTTCAGCTTTTCAAGGTCGTATCCGAAGATTTTAACCGCCAGGTCGGCCTTTACACCTGAAACCAGTTCGTTCACCCGCAGTGCGATAGGTTGACTGAACGCGAACCGGGTGCCGGGGATTTCCTCAAGGGCTTCACGCATTTCTCCTACAAGCTGGTCGATGTCGCGTCCGGTCGTCCATTCTTTTTCCGGGTGCAGCATGATCATCAGATCCGTCTGTTCCGGACCCATCGGGTCTTCCGAGATCTCGGCCCGCCCGGTTTTGGAAACGACGGTTTTCACCTCGGGGAACTTCAGCAAGGTCCTTTCCATGTAGTCCGCCGTCTTGACCGAGCCTTCAAGCGACGCGTTCGGCAGGCGGACCGCGTTGACTGCGATGGCGCCCTCGTCGAGCCGTGGCAGGAATTCCATGCCGATTAACGGGATCAGTGCCAGCGTGCCGGCGAACACCAGAATCGCCACCGTGATGGTAATCCTGGAATGCCTGACGACGAATTCAACCGCGGCCTGGTACAAGCCGGCGAACCGCGCGAACAGCCTGGTGTCGCCTTTGGCCCCTGCGCCGCCCGCCACGAATGACATCAGGACCGGCACGATCGTCATCGCCGCGATCAGCGCCGCGATCATCGCAAAAATCATGGTCAGCGCGAGCGGCTTGAACATCTTGCCTTCCATGCCTTCCAATGTGAAAAGAGGCACGAATACCAGCACGATGATCAGGACGGAAAACACGATTGGCCGCGCAACCTCGCGGATTGCCAGCACAAGACCGTCCAGCCGTTTTCCAGGGGCTAGTCCCTTCCAGTGGCGCGTGATGTTTTCGCAAATCACGATGGGCCCGTCCACGATCATCCCGATCGCGATGGCCAGCCCGCCAAGGCTCATCAGGTTCGCGGACAGTCCAGCGGCGCCCATGAAGATGAATGCCAGAAGGGCCGTCATCGGTATGCTGACCGCCGTTATCAGCGCCGACCTGATATTTCCAAGCAGCAGGAACAGGATGGCGATGACCAGCGCGGCGCCCTGCAGCAGACTGCTGGCAGTTGTCCTTAACACCGCGTCGACCAGTTCGGTACGGTCGTAGAAAACGTCTATTTCCACGTCGTCGGGCAGGGCGGCCTGGATCGATGGCAGGGCCGCCCTGACGCGGCTCACGACCTCCGCGGCGTTTTCGTCCTTCAGCATGATAACCATGCCGGCCACCACCTCGCCGCGACCGTCGCGCGATACGCCGCCCAGCCTCGTCATGAAGCCTTCGCGCACCTCTGAGACATCGGCGATCTTGACCGGCGATCCGTCAACCGCCGAAAGAACCACGTCGCCGATCTCGTCAGGAATCTTGAACTGCCCGACATTACGGATGTTTTCCTGCTCCCATCCGTTAATCAAGAACGATCCGCCGGCGTTGGCGTTGTCCTGGCCGATGGCGTCCACGACATCCCCAGTCGTCAGACCGAACTTGGTCAGTCTGTCCGGGTCGGTGACCACGTCGATCTGGCGCACCAGCCCGCCGAAGCTGTTCACCTCGTTTACCCCGGGAATCGCGCGCAGTCGCGGGGTGATGATTTTGTCCTGCAGCGTTCTGAGTTCGGTCAAGGAATGGGCGTCGCCCTTCAGCGTGTACTGGAAGACCTCGCCCAGACCCGTACTGATCGGTCCCAGCTCGGGCACGACGCCCTCGGGCAGGTCGGCCGCAGCCATGGTCAGTCTTTCGGATACCAGTTGGCGGGCCAGAAATGTATCCATTCCGTCTTCGAAAACGACGACGATCTGCGAAAGGGCGGTCTTTGACATCGATCTGACAAGCCTGACCCCGGGCAGGCCGCCCATCGTGATCTCGATCGGGATGGTCACCTGTTGTTCCACGTCGTCCGGGCCCAGTCCGTCCGCTTCACTCAGAATCATCACCTGCTGGTTTGTCGTGTCGGGGAAGGCGTCGATCGGCAGCTTCATCCACGCCGCCACGCCGCCGGCGGCGGCAATGAGCGTGATCAGCAGGACTATCTGCCTGTTTTTGATTATGAATTCAAACATACGTCGATCCTTTGCCGGCCGCAGTCATCGGTGCGTCCGTCAGTGCGCGCATCCTTCTCCCATCTTCGAACGCAGCACGTCCGACTTGAGCAGGAAGGCGCCGTCGGCAGCGACCATCTGCCCGGCCGTAAGCCCGGAGGTGACCTCCACCATTCCCGCGAACGTCCGCCCGGTGTTGACCGGTCGTCTGACGTACCAGCGGTCGTTTTCCATGCCCGCGCCCGGTATCTCCTGTCTGACGAAGACGAATGACCGTCCGGCGTCCGTCAGAACCGAAGCCGCGGGAACGGCGACCGTCGCGGCCGCATCGCCGGTGATCGGTCTGACCGTAGCGAACATGCCGGCCTTCAACCTTCGATCGGCGTTTTCAATGGTCACACGCGCCTTCACTGTTCGCGTCGTCCTGTCCATCACACCGCCAAGGTAGTCCAGGCGCCCCTCGAAGACCGCACCGGGCCAAGCGTCCACGGTCACGGTCACCGGGAGACCGTCCCCGGTCATGGCGGCCGTTATCGGGGCAATGTGTCTTTCGTACAGGTCGATGCTGATCCACAGGGTCTTCTGGTCACCCATCAGGATGGCTTCGGTGTCGTGATCCAGGTGTGCGCCGCGGACCGCGTTGACCTGGAACACCTCGCCATCGAACGGAGCGCGGATCGACATCGTTACCGCCGATCTGGCAACGGCGCGTCCAGCGTCGGCCTCTGACAGACCGGCGGCCTTCAGGGCCAGCCTGGCGGACTGCAGCCTGATTCGGGCCGATTCCAGCGTGGAGAGTGTCTCCTGGTATTCCCGTTCGGTCGTCATCGCCTTCGCCCGCAGCGATTCCTGCCATCCGACCGTCTTCTGTGCCAGTCGTACCGCCGAAGAAGCTTCAAGATACTCGGACGTCAGCTCGGCATACATCGGGCTTTCCAGTTCAATCAGGACATCGCCCTTTCTGACCAGGTCACCGGCCACCACGTTTACTTTTTTTACGAACCCCGCCTCACGCGGGCCAAGGCGGGCGATTCTCCGGTCGTCAAGCGTGATCTCGCCGTTCAGAGTCAGATCGGACTGGAAGCTCATGGTCACGGCTGATGACTCGTTGATCAGTCCGCCGGCGGCGACGGCAGCCGGCACCCGTACGACCCCGACTTCATATCTGCATTCGTCGCACATGAATGTCTTGATGCCGTGCTCGCAGGATTCGGCCAGCAGTTCATCGACCGGACGATCGAGGTCGCTACCCTCAGCCGCATGCGCATGGCCTTCGTGGGCCTCATCGGCATGTTCATCATCCGCGTGTTCTTCCGTGGCGGGGGCCTCGCGCGCGCTATTATGTATTTGGTTCTGGTAGTCCCCGCCGGAATCGCATGCCCACATCAGGGCCGTCGCCAGCAGAGCCTGGGAAACCAGTATGCCGCGTTTCATGATCGTTGCTCCGGATCCAGGGCGGAAGGCGTGCCGTCCGCCGTCATGTTCGCAATGTCTGTGTCGTGACTGGATGATTCAGATGGAAAGAATTGGCGGTCGATAAGGCACCGGCAGGGCTGCGGACATCGTGAATACCGTGTTTGCCATCACCCGGTCCGGGCGATCAGCCGGAGGAGTCAGAACCAGGCGCGGCGAGATGTCCGGTGAACTGTGACATGCGCAGCAGCATGCCGTGTGTTCGGACTCGTGGCGATGTGTGTCGGACTGATCAGTTTCATGCACCGACGTGTCGCCGCAATCATCACCATGCGTAGACTGCGTCGCATGGGCGTGGAAGTGGTGATGTTCGTCAGGGGCGTGCAGGCAGACATTGAACGAGCCGCCCAGGAAAATGGCGGTCATCATCATCGTTGTCACTGTCATCGCACGTTTGTGTTTCAATACCGGCCCCATGGTTCCGAACGAACCGTTTGCCGTGAAACTATGGCAATTGATCCGGTGCGTGTCAATTCCGAAACACATGCTTCTGCCTGCCGACACAGGTCTCCTGGTGACCGAGCTTATTCAGTCAAACAGAAGTGAAGCAACCTCGTCCAGGTTCATTCGGGAAGCAGGTTGACGGCTTTGACGACCACGGCCTTGAATGTCATCGGTTTGCCCGATGTGTTGTAGATGCTGTCGGTATCCCATTCGAATTCGGCGCCGGCGGCATAAACTGTTGCGCCGTCCGCGGAGATGGCCACCTGGGTCGGCAGCATTCCGATCAGGGGAGCCTGGGCGGTGCCGGTACCTTCGCCATCCTGTTCAAACAGGGTGGCCAGGGTCCAGGTTTTTCCCGACCTGACCGCATACCTGATCTGGCCGTTCACGGCATTGGCCTGATTATATGAATCGTGCCACTGTGCCTTGTCCTGGAACGCCACATGCACGCGGCCCGAGCCATCGAGTGTCACGAACGGCGAGACTCCGGTCATTTCGGTACCATCGGAGCCCTGGTAACCGTCGACCTCGGTCGCGACCGTTTCGTAACACCATTGACCGTTGTCGCGTCCGTACAGCCTCAGTTCGGCGGACTTGATCGAGCCGGTGATCACCCGCTTGAAGAAGGTCGCCGCCACGACCGGTTCACCTCGAGAATCAAGAACCATGGTCGGGTTGGTCGCGAACTCGTCGTCAGGTTCGCCCCACTTGGACTCCTGAATCGTTTCCTCAAGCCAGGTGCCACCGGACGCCATCCTGCCGTAGTACAGATCCAGGTCACACGAGCCATCGCACGGATACTGCGTTTTTGTGTAAAGAGCATGGGCAGTGCCGTCCGGGGCGTGGCGCAGTGCCAGCAGTTCGGTGTATTCAGCGGGCAGGGCGAAACTGGTGAAGACCCACTCGCTGTAAGCTATGATGTCGAGGCGCCCGACAATGCCCAATGCAACCCCGTCCACATTGGCCGTGGCGATGACCACCATCGTGCCGTCCGCTTCCTGCCATCCGCCCCTTCCCGTCAGCATGGTGACAGTGCCACTGTCGACGACATTGACCGTCTTGCCAGACCAGATCCCGGCTTCGCTGCGGCGGTATTCCTGGTATCCGTCGTTGCCGGGCTGCATTGCTATCGCCATGCAGGACGCGCCGTAAAACAGCGTGGCATTGTGCGCGGACGGGGTCAGTCCATCGACGACAAGTTCCGGCGCCGGTTGTGCCGACAGACTGCCGACGTTCGTGACATCCTGGTACCGCAGCTTAGCCAGACTGATTCCGTCAAGGTCCGGATCCCGATACAGAAAACCGGCCTTGTCGCAGTCGCCGGTCCCGACGGCCAGCCATCCGGTGCGTCGGTCGGGCAGGGGACTGTCAGAGATCTCGAGCTGGTTCATGGCGGTGCTTTCGACGGTGATGAATGTCTGTGCCTGGTTCGGCTGCACGGTTACCGTTTCCTGGTCACCCCAGGCAGGAAGACACGCGCTGACAGGCAGATCGGTGTCCAGCGCGGCGTTGTCGGTAATGACCGAGTCTTCATGCGTGCCGTTGTCGTTTCCTGGTCCTTCGTCAAAGAAGCCGTGATTCGGTCCCTCGTCGCCGCACGTCATCGCGAACATCGCCGCGGCCGCGACCAGCATCATGAGAATCGCATTTTTCATTGCTGACAGTCCGTGTCATCAGATGGCTGGATGATAGCAGGTACCGGCGGATTTCATCAACCCGGCTGGCGATGCCGACTTCAGTCCCTGGGAACCCAGATCGAAACCTTTACCCCAATCAAAGGATCCCTGCCGAGTTCCTCTGACTTTTTATAGTATTTCCCAACCAGGGCACGAAAAGGCTTTTCTCCGTAATCCCAAAGAACTAATTTGTTCCATTTATGCTCGGACAGCGGCTTGTCCAGAAGCTTTTCCATGTCATATACAGAAGTGCGAAATGTTCCCTCATAGAGGGTTGTCTGGTGAAAATTCTGCGGACGTCCCTCGTTGTACAGGACATCCGGCCTGGCACCCACAAAAATCGAACCTTCGGTCTCGGCAACTATGGACCTGATCCTGCTGTTGAAGTCCGCATACTTCGGAATGGTGACGGCTTTTCGTTCCGCGGGCTTCCACTGCCCCGCGGGAGTGACGAACAGTAGGAACAGTAAAGCTGCGGCCATTGCAATCCGATCAGATTCGATCCTGGGGATTCGCGCAAGAAGGCGTCGGCTGACCAGGCCAATCAGAAGG
>CAZNJW010000043.1:0-20209 GCA_964573455.1 uncultured Anaeromyxobacteraceae bacterium
AACCTTTCTGGCGCCCGTAACGGAAATAAAATCCGCCATTACAGTGATGACGGGTCAAAACCGGTGCCCCGGAAGGCCACATGCGTTAACATCCATCCGACACCCGGCAGTTGCTCTGGGTGTCCGGGACGTACGAGCAAGGGGGATCAATGGCCGGCAGGACAAAGATGGTTGCCCTTTATGGCAAGGGCGGAATTGGAAAATCGACGGTTGCGTCGAACCTCAGCGCGGTGCTTGCCAGCAGGGGACTGAAGGTTCTTCACGTGGGGTGCGACCCCAAGGCTGACTCGACCAGGACCTTGATGAAGGAAGGGCACACATTGACCACCGTGATCGATCGGCTTGCCCAGAGCATCGATCGTGCGGATCAGATTGTGTTCAAGGGACGTCTCGATCTTGACTGCATCGAGTGCGGTGGGCCCGAGCCGGGAGTCGGCTGTGGCGGGCGTGGCGTCGCCAGGATGTTCGAGGTCCTGGACGAGCTTGAATTGATTGAGGAAGGCGAATATGACGCCGCTGTATTCGACGTGCTTGGCGACGTGGTGTGCGGTGGCTTCGCCGCTCCGCTCCGTCAGGGCAGGGCGGACCTGGTCTACATAGTTGTCAGCGACGGGGTTATGGCCCTGTACGCCGCGAACAATATCGCGAAGGCGATGAAGAGGTTCGCGACGAACGGTATCGGGCTTGGCGGTCTAATCCTGAATTCGACCGGGCCCGAGACAAACTTCGTTGGAATGGAAAGCTTCGCGCAGCGTATCGGTACCAGGATCGTCGCACGAATCCCCAGGAGTCAGGTTATTGGCCGTGCCGAGATCGCCGGCATGCCGGTGGTCGAGTTTGATCCCGGATCCGAGGTGGTGGGGATTTTCAACCGCCTCGCCGATACGATCATGGCCGACTCGCCCGGTGCTCACGAGATTCCGACACCGATGTCCGATACCGAGTTTGACGCATTCATCAAGGAGTTTTTCGGTGGGGCTGTTTGACGATGCGGGACTGGAACGTCCCTGGATCGAGGGTGTGGCGGTTATCGCGAACCTGGTCGGCGATGCGGTGTTTCCTGTGGCCGGAGTGACCGCCGAACAGGTAGCCGATGCGGTCGCGGTCGTTGCCGCGCATGATCGCGAGGCCAGCGTCGATCTTGTCCGACGCATGCCGGTGTGCGCCACCGCATTACTCCGACCGGCCTTGTCATCCAGCGACTGGGTCGAGGGGCGCCAGGATGCGCTGTGCTTTCTTGCGTCAACGATTCAGTCGTCGGTGGATCGCACGTCTCCGTTTTCCGTCGCTGTCGTCGGCATGCCTGTCACCAGAAACGAGTGGGACAGCACGGCGGATCTGGACGCGGTCAGGGACTTGATCCGTGACGGTCTTGGAATGACCGCCGCATCGTTCTGGCCCGCGCCACGAACTGACTTGTCGTCGATGTCGGCCATTTTCAAGGCATCGACCATCCTGGCCCTTCCGGACGGACGGCGAGTCGCCTCGGTGATCGCCGGCAGGACGGGCGCCCGCGTTGTCAATGTTGACATCCCGATGGGGTTTGACGGCACTTCGAGGTTCTTGAAGGTTGCCGCCGGCGCGGTCGATCGCGTGTCCAGGGCCGACGAGTACCTGATGACCTCCCTGAATCGCGTGGCACCGCGTTTCGAGTGGGTGGTCGGACATAGTCTATTGAACCGTCGAATAGGCCTGGTCGGCGAGTCGTCGTTTATCCTTGCCGCCTTGGACTTCCTTGGCGAAGTCGGCTGCGATGTCTGCATGGTCGGCCTGACGGACGGTGCCCGCGACCTGAACGGCTTCCCGGGTATGAACGATCCAGATCCTTCCGAGCCTGTTGACCTTGTCATCTGCAACGGTCCAGCCGCCGACATGTGCGCGCGTGCGGACCTGCCATTCCTGGAGATGACGTGGCCGTGTACCTCGCATCATGTCTTTTTTCCGCGGCCGAGCCTCGGAGTGGACGGTGCGGCGGCCTTTCTTCAGGAAATAGTCAATCGCATGAATTTCTTCGAGATAATGGTCAGTTGGCGCAATACCGTCTTCAGCGAAGAAGATCGCGAACGTCGTAAAGCCCGGGCGCCGATCCCGCCAGACACTCGCCCAGAATGATGGCGCCGCGTGCGAAAACGGCCCTGGACGAAGCCCTGTGACATAGTTCAATCTGGTCGTGAGCGCCAAGAAAATAGATCGTGTGGGTTCCGACGACCTCGCCACCCCTGACCGACACCACGCCCGCCTCGCGATCCCTCCGTTGTCCTTCCCTGGAAATCGTGACATCGAGTCCAGTGGCGGACAGCTCGTCGGCGATGGCCAGTGCGGTGCCGGAGGGAGAGTCTATTTTGTGCCGATGGTGCATTTCGACAATTTCAACGTCGTAATCGTCGCCCAGCAACCTGCGGGCCGCCATCGTCAGTTCGGTCAGGCAGTAGACTCCCAGGCTGAGGTTCGCGGCGGCCAGAATCGGGATCCGTTTGGCCAGCCCGGCCAGGACGTCTCGTCCCGCCTGATCCAGTCCGGTTGTCCCCACGATCAGCGCGGCCCCACGGTCGTACATGGCGCGCGCGAACGGTTCGCAGAATCCTGGAGCGCTGAAGTCGATACCGATATCGATGTCTGCCGTTATCGTCGCGGGTGAATCAAGCAGCGTGACTGGCCCGTTCCGCGTCATGATCGGAATGCCGGCCCCGGGATGCCCCGGCGTCTCGACGAGCGCGGCAATAACGTGCTTAGCCCCCTCGTCGAGCATGTCGGTCAGGATCCTGCCCATCCTTCCCCTGGCGCCGTTGATCGCGATACGCATAATCAATCTCCGTGTCCGACCAGATACCAGCGGATCCATCCATCCGCAACGCGCGTGATGATACCGCGGTTTCGCATCCATGCGACATATTTGGATATAACGTGTCCGCGATTGACAAGGCATTGCATAAACAGTAAAACCGGGTGACCGCGGGCGGAACCACGCGGTCGATCCGGTTCATGGTGAACCCGACCAGAGCTTTCAGGGGATTCCATATGGCCAAATCAAACTTTTTGTTTTCTTCCGAGTCAGTGACCGAGGGACATCCCGACAAGGTCGCCGATCAGATATCGGACGCGATTCTTGACGCAATCATCGAACAGGACAAGGCCTGCCACGTGGCCTGCGAAACCCTCGTGACGACGGGCATGGCGCTGGTGGCCGGTGAGATCACGACAGACTGCTGGGTCGACATCCCCGCTGTGGTTCGTCAGACCATCGGCGAGATTGGATACAACGATCCGTCGCTCGGATTCGAGGCGACGACCTGTGCGGTCCTGACGTCGATCGACAAGCAGTCCGGCGATATCGCGATGGGAGTCGTGAGGGGCGCCCGCGAGGAACAGGGCGCCGGCGACCAGGGCATGATGTTTGGTTACGCAACGGACGCCACCGAAGAACTGATGCCGCTGCCGATCGTGCTCGCGCACCGTCTGACCGCCCGGCTGGCCGATGTCCGTAAACAGGGCATCCTGGATTTTCTGAGGCCCGACGGCAAGTCCCAGGTCTCGGTCAGGTACGAGGATGGCCGCGCCGTGTCGCTGGACGCCATCGTCGTTTCCACGCAGCACTCGGACGTCGCGACGAACCGTCAGATCGAGGAGGGTGTCCGTGAAGAGGTCATCTTCAAGGTGATCCCCGCCGAACTGATCCGTCCCGACACCAAGGTCTTCGTGAACCCGACCGGCAGATTCGTCACCGGTGGTCCGAAGGGTGACTGCGGGTTGACCGGCCGTAAAATCATCGTCGATACCTACGGTGGAATGGGAAGGCACGGGGGCGGAGCGTTCTCGGGAAAGGATCCCAGCAAGGTGGACCGCAGCGCGGCGTACTACGCGCGATACGCGGCCAAGAACATCGTCGCGGCCGGTCTGGCCGAGCGTTGTGAGTTGCAGGTCGCCTACGCGATCGGCGTGGCTGAGCCCGTCAGTCTGCTGGTCGACACGTTCGGCACCGCGAAGATCGCCGAGGAACGTATCGAGGCACTGCTCAGGAAACACTTCGATTTCAGACCCGGAATGCTGATCGACGAACTGGGGCTGCTGAATCCCCTGTACCGCGCGACTGCATCGTACGGTCACTTTGGTCGTGCCTCTTTCCCGTGGGAAAAGACAGACAAGGCCGAATTGCTGCGCGCCGAAGCATTCTGATCCGCATTTTCCGGTCGCCGGCCCTGTTCAAATGCGTATGTTTTCAAACGTTACGGATTGTCATACGCTCGGAAATGTGATAGAAATTGGCCGCTTTTTTTTTGGCCCTTCAAACGAATGAGGCAATGAATGTCAGGTCACAGCAAATGGGCAACCATCAAGCACAAGAAAGGTAAGCTTGACGCTGCGCGCGGAAAGGTCTTTACCAAGCTGATCAAGGAAATCACGATCGCGGCCAGGATGGGCGGGGGCGACCCCGATGGCAACCCCAGACTCAGGCAGGCAATATTGACCGCTCGAGGGCAGAACATGCCCTTTGAAAACATTGACAGGGCCGTAAAGAAGGGCACCGGCGAACTCGAAGGCGTCATCTACGAAGAAGTGACGTACGAAGGGTACGGACCGGGCGGCGCGGCCGTGATTGTTGACTGCCAGACGGATAACAAGAACCGCTGCGTTTCCGAGATTCGTCGCGCGTTCCAGAAGGCCGGCGGCAACATGGCTGGTCAGAACGCGGTCGCATGGTCGTTCGACACCAAGGGCCTGATCGAAGTCGATCACGCCGGTGTCGAGGAAGAAACGATCATGGAAGCGGCGATCGAAGCTGGTGCCGATGACGTTCAGGATGCCGAGGAAGTGTTCGAGATTACGACCGCTCCGACCGACTTGATGGCCGTCGCCGACGCGCTCAAGAACGCCGGTTTCAACGTGACCTCCGCCAAGCTGGCCAAGATTCCGCAGAACACGGTGCGTCTGACCGGAAAGGAAGCCGAACAGATGATTCGTTTCGTTGAAACACTCGAGGATCTGGACGACTCCCAGAACGTCTGGTCCAACTTCGACGTCGACGACGAGGAAATGGCAGCCCTCATGGAGTGAGCTGACCAATGCCTCGAATCATCGGGATTGACCCTGGCAGCCGTAAGACAGGTTACGGCGTTATCGAAGGCACCTGGGGAAACCTGAAGTGCGTCGATTACGGGGTTCTGCGCCTCGATACCACCCGAACAACGACTCCCGACGATGTGGCCGCGCTGCTTGGCGACGACCCGTCCCAGTCAATCACGTCCATCACCAGCCGGATGTGCGAGTTGTACGAAAGGATCTCCCAGGTGATCCGCGCGAATCAGTGCGATTGCGCCGCACTCGAGCGCGTTTTCGTCTCCAAGAACGCCGACTCGGCGCTGAAGCTCGGGCATGCTCGCGGCGTGTTGCTTCTGGCGGTCGGTAATGCGGGTCTACCGGTCTACGAGTACTCTCCAGCCCAGATCAAAAAGTGTGTCGCCGGCAGCGGGCGTGCCGAGAAGGCCCAGATGATGTCGATAGTTCCGGCGATACTGGGTCTGGACAGAAAACCTGCCGAGGATGCCGCGGATGCCCTGGCGATTGCGATGTGTCATGCTATGCTTGACGGCGAAAGGGCGCTGTACCTTGATTCGATTCGGTGACCACCACCGCGTCCGGGGGACAACATGATCGGTAGATTGAAGGGCAGAGTTGTGTCGTGCCAGAACGGCGTCGCTGTCGTCGATGTCGGTGGTGTCGGGTTCGAGGTTTTCGTGGACGCCCAGACTTCCCTGGATCTTGGAGTGCCGGGCGACAGCGTCGTGCTTTCGATAAGGACGGTAGTGCGTGAAGACGCGATCTCGCTGTTCGGGTTCTTTGATGAAACCGCCAGGGAGGTATTCGACCTGCTGCGAAATGTGACCGGCATCGGGCCCAAAATGGCCATTGGAATCATGGGAGGCCTGCCCCTGCATGTGATGGTTCAGGCTGTTCGCGAGAAGGACATCCGGCTGTTATCCACCATCAGTGGCGTCGGAAAGAAGACTGCCGAGAGACTGGTGATGGAACTGGGCGACCGATTCATGGCGTTGCCGATAGTGGCGCCATCGATCTCCTCGGCGGTCGCGCCGTCGATCGTCAGTGATCTGCGGTCGGCGCTGGCCAACCTCGGATACAACCCGAGGGATGTCGACGCGGCCATCAGGGCCCTGGATCCGGTCAAACCGGACGCGAAACTGGAAGACCTTGTGATGGATGCGCTGGCCAGGCTCAGTTCCAGGTAAGGAGGGGGGCGCGATGACCGATACGACAGGGCGGTTCAGTTCGCCAGAGAAGACCGACGAAGAAGTAATGGAGGCGTCGCTTCGTCCACGCAGCCTGGATGAGTTCGTCGGTCAGGACGCGCTGAAGGCCAAGCTCAAGGTGTTCGTCGAGGCCGCGCGCAAGCGTGGAGAGGCGCTCGATCACATCCTGTTGTGCGGGCCTCCCGGCCTTGGGAAGACCACGCTTGCCCATATCCTGGCGCGTGAACTGGGCGTTGACATCAAGCAGACCTCCGGTCCGGCACTCGAGAAGAAGGGTGATCTGGCCGGTATCCTGACAAACCTGCAGCACCGCGATGTGTTGTTCATCGACGAGGTTCACCGGCTGAACACCGTGGTCGAGGAGAACCTCTACCCGGCGATGGAGGACTTCAACTTCGACGTGATCATCGGCGAGGGTGCGCACGCGCGCTCGATCAAGCTGAAATTGAAAAAATTCACGCTGATTGGCGCCACGACCAGGTCGGGCCTGCTGACATCACCGATGCGTGACCGCTTCGGCATCGTCGAAAGGCTGGAACACTACCCGGTCGGGGATCTGACAACGATAGTCACGCGTTCTGCAAGCATCCTCGGGGTCGAGATTGAGCCTGAAGCGGCCAGGGAGCTGGCGGCCAGATCGCGTGGGACGCCAAGGATAGCCAACCGGCTGCTTCGCCGTGTCCGGGACTTCGCGCAGGTCGAGGGGGACGGCAGGGTTACCCTGGAGATCACCCGCTCCGCGATGATCAGACTGGACGTTGACGGGTTTGGGCTGGACTCTTCGGATCGTCGGTATCTGCTGTGCATAATCGACAAGTTCGGCGGCGGACCGGTCGGAGTCGAGACTCTGTGCGCGGCGTTGTCCGAGGAACGTGACACCATTGAGGAAGTATTCGAACCTTTCCTGATTCAGGAAGGCTTCATTCAGCGCACGCCGCGCGGCCGCATTGCCACGGAGCGCGCCCGTCAGCATCTGCACAGGCCGGTTCCGGGTACCGGCGGAAGTCTGCTTTAGTCGCCGCGTCAGTCCAGCAATCGCCCACCGTCGACCGGAAGGATCGTTCCGGTGGTGTGTCGGGCGTGGTCCGTCAGGTAGAGCACCGCGTCCACGATATCGGCCGGAGTCCCGATTCGTCCCATCGGAATCCTCGATGTGACGGTCTTTCTAAGGTCTTCATCCTCGTCGTCACGAAACAGCACGGTACCTGGCGCAATCGCGTTGACACGGATGTCAGGCGCCCACGCCTTTGCCAGCGCCTTCGTCATCATCTCGAGTCCAGCCTTGGAAACACAGTAGGGAACATGATTGCGGAACGGACGGCTTGCCGCCACATCCGAGATATTGATGATGGACGAACCCGGCTTCATCAGTTCACGCGCGTGAAGACTGCAGAGGTAGGGTGCTCGAAGATTTGTGCCGATGAAGCGATCGAAATCGTCCGCGGTGAGGCGATCCGGCGGCGTGACGCCGAAGATGGCCGCGCTGTTGACCAGTATGTCCAGCCGGCCGGTCGCGGTCGATATCGATTCGAACATCGACCGTATCCGGGCGTCATCGTTCAGATCGCCGATCAGCAACCAGGCCCTGCGTCCGGTCGCCCTGACCTGGCGCAGGGCATCGTCGGGCACCGGTCCAGGTTGTCTGGCGTGCAGGAACACATCCCGTCCCGACCTGGCGAGAGCGAGCGCAATCTGCAGTCCCACACGTACCGTCGACCCGGTCACCATTGCCACGCCGTCGTGGACGCTCTGGTCCGCGGCCTGCGTTGACCGGCCCGTCGTTTCGAGCAGACCGGGTGAATCCTGGTTCATGTCAGCCTCCGGGTGCGTTTCAATGTCTGGTCTTGATTAGAATCGCAAAAGGCCGGTTCAGTCAACCGCGTCGGGCACTTCTGATTCAGGGCAGGAGCCCTCAAGTTGAAGCTCCCATGGGATCCTCTTGCGCAGCGAGCCCCACAGGATGTATTTCGTGCCGGGTATCGGGGGCGTGCACTCCATTTCATCGCAATTGTTTCCAGAACATCCGACGGGATTGTCTTTGTTGCCCTGGATGAGGATTACCTGGCCGTCGAGATCCGCGATTCTGATGCTGGCAAAGCAGTCCTTGCAGCACTTGTCGGTTGAATCACATTCCTCGGGAGAGCATGTGCGCTCACCCATCTCGACATTAACCAACAGCTTTATGAAGATCGGAATCTGATCATTAACCAGGAGCAGTCCGGCCAGCAGATCATCAATCGATGTCAGTCCGTCGGTCGTGCACTCTTGCGGAGGCTGGCAGTAGGAACCGTTCTTTGTCGTGGCCACGCATTTGAAGCCTGCGGGACATTCGGTCTCTTCACTGCACGGTATCCTGATATCGGTTACAGCCGGGACATCCGCGGAGGCATCTTCAGGTACAGACTGATCCGAATCAACGATATCGGCAAGTTCGGAATCGGACACAAACGTGTCCGCGGAGGCGATGTCCGCGGCGCCCTGGTCCTGGTATCCTGTGTCGAACGGTTCGGATGTGTCCGGAGGGACAGTGATGTCCCAGTTGACCGTTGTGTCCATGTGCCAGCCAGTGTCGGTGAGTACCGTAGCTTCGTCCAGGAAACCGATGGTGTCCTGGCCCATCGCAACATCCGAGATAACCACATCGAAATCTTCGGGTCCGTTGCTGGACATGGCGCACCCGTTGGTGAATCCAGCGAGCACGCCGAGCGAGAACATCGCAATGGTTATCGTTCTGAAGTTCTTCAAGATATCAACGCCCTTGACGCGTCATCCGGGGCCATTATAGAGAATTCCTTGACGCCACGCACAATTCCCGTCAAAGCGTCCGATCGGGCCGGTGGAAAAACTCCCTGTCGGTTGGTCTGCCCCTTTCTTTCCTGACCTGTCGACCACATAATTCATCGGGCATGGAGGTGTTGTTCGAATGGGTGGAAAAGACTATTACGCGATACTGGGCGTCGACAGGAACGCGACCGCCGACGATCTGAAGAAGGTTTATCGCAAGCTGGCGATGAAGTACCACCCGGATCGCAACAAGGGAGACAAGGCCGCCGAGGAGAAATTCAAGGAAATCAACGAGGCCTACGCGGTGCTGTCCGATCAGGAAAAACGCAAACAGTACGACACGTTTGGAGCTGAAGGATTCGGTCAGCGATATTCCAGTGAGGATATCTTCCGAGGCTTTGACTTCTCCGAGATATTCAGCGGCTTTGGCGGCAGATCCCGCGGTGGTTTCAGAACGACCGGATTTGGCGGAGCGGGCGGTGGCGGGATCAACGATATCCTGTCACAGATGTTCGGGATGTCCGGGATGGGCGGCGACGCAGGTCAGGCAAGGGGAGGGCCGGCACCAAAGGGACAGGACGCCGAGATGAAGGTGACGGTCCCGTTCATGGACGCTCTCAAGGGCACCACGATAACCATCCGGGTACCGGATCTGAATGGTGGCATGGAGTCGGTTTCGGTTCGAATACCGGCGGGGGTCGCGATTGGAACCAGGATGAGGGTTCGCGGCAAGGGTGAGGCGTCCCCGTGGGGTGGCGTCCGTGGCGACCTGTTCCTGGTTCTGGATGTCTCGGAACACCCGGTATTCTCCAGGTCGGGCAACGATCTCTTCTGTGATGTGCCGGTGCCGCTGTCGGTTATGGTTCTTGGCGGTACCGCAGACGTTCCGGTGCCCGACGGGACCAAGCGGGTGAAGATCTCGGCCGGAACGCAGCCTGGTACCAGAATCAGGCTGAAGGGCCTGGGCGTGGCCGTCAAGTCCGGCAATGCCGGCGATCTGTTCGCCCGCGTCGTTTCCGCTTTTCCACCCAAAACTTCGGCCCGCGCGGCCGAACTGTTCAAGGAACTGGCTGCAGAGGGTTGGTAGTTACGGCCGGATCCGTTGTATACCTTTTCACTGGACAGTCGAGGGTGGTTGCCATGCAGAATCTTTCGAACAGACTCGTTACTCCGTGTCTGTTGGTCGCAGTCCTGGCTTTCGCCGGGTGCCCGGCCAAGACACCATATCCGGTTGTGACGGACAAAGGACAGGCCTCCACCGTTGACGTGGTGGTGCCAGAGCCTGTCAAGCCCGTTGAAACGCCGACCAGGGTGATTTCCCTTATCAGGACTGAACGTGGAACCACCGTGGTGAGCGGCCGCGACAACGGGGAAGGCATCGTGGTCACGCAGATTCCCGGACATGTCTGGCTCACCGACGACGGGACGCTGAGGGTGGTCAAGGTCAAGACTCGTTCGCCCGCCGTCAACACCCCCAGGAAACGGTCTTCCCTTGCCGGGTTGGGCATGGAGGAATTCTCTTCTGATGGAAAACTCATCCGTACCGTTGACCTGACTCCGAAGCGAACCGCTTCGTGGGAGGAGAAGTCCGCCATCATCCGCGAGGCGGTCGACGCCGATCCGGATCTGGCGGCCGAGTTCTATCATTCGGAACGAATCGCGGCGATCGGTTCATCCGGGCCGCTCTCGGCGTGGCTGGTGACCGAGGAGTACTACCTGGGCGGTGCTCATCCGTCGTCCAGGGTTGAGTTACTGGTGGTTGATCTTTCGACCGGGGAAATCGTCGATGTCGCACCTCGGTTTGCGGGCCGGGACCTGACACACGAGATCCTTCGGGGACGCTTCGAGACGGCATGCGTTCGTGACCTGTGTGGGGTCGCCACGCTCGAGGGGCCCGGCGGCCAGCCTGTCTGGGTCGCCCTGTTGTGTGCCGGTTTCGAGGCTTGTGAGGGCCAGAACGAATTCTTCCAGGTCACCGCCCCGGAAGGTGCCGAAGCGCAGGCCGGACTTGAGCTTCAGGAACAGGCGCTGATTCTGCCGGATGCAGTCACGGTCGAGCGCGGCGTCGTTGATTACAGAGTCTCACCGGCTCTCGACATGGCTGTCGTGATGATGGCGCTGGGCGCCGCCGACGAGGTCACCTGGCCATGGACGCCGGTTCGTGGCCGGGAGGATCGATCAAAGACCAGAGAGGTCAGGTTCTGGATAGCCGGAATGAAGAAACCGGTCGTGGTAGGCAGGCTTCCCGAGGTTCACTCCGTTCAGTTTCTGCCCGCGGGACAGTCGTCGGTGGACGCCTTGACCGCGATTCGCGCGGTGGCACGCTGAGTTTATCAGTCCGAGAACTCGCTGTCGGGTAACTCGCCCACGGCGTTTGAGTCACTGGGAAAACGCACGGTCTGTCCAATCGTTGAGAGCGCCTCAAGTTCCGATATCGCACCGGCCTTCCTGAGAGACTCGACCAGTGATCTGATCTTCTTCATGAACCATGGCGGAATACGGCCGGTCTCGAGGAATTCGTGATACTTCGTCGGACTCGGGATGACTAGAACCAGGAAGGTTGACTCAAGCACAGTCAACTGATCGGGGTCCTTGGCGAAATAGTGATTCGCGGCCTCCTTGATGCCCCAGACGTCCGGTCCCCATTCGATTACGTTCAGGTAGAGCTCGAGGATCTTCTCCTTGGGGAGATTTCGCTCGACCTGCCAGGTGATGAAAGCCTCCTGAAGCTTGCGGGAAAGAGTCTTCTCGCGGGACAGGAAAAGGTTCTTGACCAACTGCTGCGAGAGGGTGCTGGCACCCTGGAAAAAGCCGCCCCTTTCCAGGTTGACCTTCAACGAACGCTGGATTCCGGCCTGCGAGAAGCCGTGATGCTCAAAGAAGCGGGCATCCTCGCAGATGGTCAGTGCCTTGATGAAGTACGCAGGAACCTGTTCAATCGGGGTCCAGCCGGGAGAGGCCACCCCGATCGTGCGCGTGACGATCCTGTCTTTCGCCTCGATGCGGTGAAGGAAAGTGCTGCGCAGCAGTTCCAGGTTTACCGCTGGCCCGAGGTCGATCGTCACCAGATCGGTAAGGTCGGGATTAAACGAGAATGCAAGCCCTGACAGGTTCGCCGTGTCCACGGTCATGTCGATCGTCGCCGCGAATGTTCCCGACAACCGCGCTCCGGCAAGAACCGGTATCGCCTCGCGCGGGATCGATGTCAGCAGCGACTCGCCTGGCAGCCGTTCGATTCGACCGGTCAAGGCCAGCTTCGGGGAACGATGCATCCACGTGCCGTCCAGCGTGAAAGGCATCCGGATCTCACCCAGACCCAGGACGCAGTCCTTCATTCTGAAGATGCCGCCCGGGCCGTCGATCAAGGTCGTTCCAGTCAGTGAGAGAACGACGCTGGTCATCGGATCCGAGGCCACCTCGGGCATGGAAATGGACACGCCGCTGACGCCGATGGTCCCCGTCATTTCGAACCTGGGGCCTTCCCGGAGGCTGATCTTTATATCGGTTCCGGAAAGCGAAGAGCGCGAGTCGGTTCCGACGAGCGTGGGCAGAAATACCCGGTATGGAGCGAGCTTGAGGTTGGACGCCTTCAGCGTCGCGTCGATAGCGCCTGTGGGCGAGACGGAAAGGTTCAGTTCGTTCAACGTGGATGCTGACTCAGGGCATTCGAACCTGATTCGCGCGGTCATCGAACCTGTCTGGTCATGTCCCAGCAGGATGTCGAGGTTCGACAGGGACTGCAGGTCCTCGGTCCGTCCCGGCCGCTCCGCGATGTAGGTCAAAGAAGCCCCTGTGACCGATACCCTGGTTCCGTCGTAGTCCCTGGCGAACTGAACGAGCCGGTTTCCGCCATCTTGAATCCTGGAAAGCAGTGAGTTGAATACCCCGGCCAGCCTGGCCTGCACCGGCAGCGTGGCGGCCGCCACTGGCTGGGAGTACCTGGCGGTTGCGGATGTGTGCCTGGCCTCGGGCGGCATCAGCCGCAGAACGGGCCGGTTGACCCTTAATTCGGAGATTCTGGTCTGACCAAGCACAAGACTGAACGCATCCGGCAGATACTTTCGAAATCGTTCCGGGACGAGGTTCAACGCCGGTTGATCTCCCTCGGCGGCAAACGACCACTTCAGCATGACCTCTTCGGCCCTGATGCCGTCTGGAAGGCGTTTGGAACCTGGAATAAGTAAGGCCGGCGAAACGATGGTGAGCTCGCCAGGTCTGACGGTAAGGCCGCCGATCTCCACGTCCATGCCGCGAACAGTGCGTCTGAACGGGGGAGTCACCCGGGCCGACAGGACCTCGAGACGGCGTCCAGACTCGATGTCGGCCAGAAGATCCAGTTTGAACGTCTCCTGCCCATCGGCTGGAATCACCTTCATGGAAACCGACGCCCTGCTTGAGAATGCGTCCAGCGAGTCCGGATTCTGAGTGATCGTCGCGGACCCTTCGTCGATCTTTCCCGAGAAGAACGACGTGTTGATACTGCCGGAGATCCGGTAGATCGAGAGGTCGGGAAGCGGAGAACCCGCGCGTTTAGTGGGCCGCGGCTTAGCTGATTCTTCGGGAGGCCTTGCTGACGGCGTCTGATCCGGTCGCTTCTGCGTCAGTCGCGTTATCAGTTCGGACAGATCGAGCGGGCTGTCGTCGGTACCGGCGACCGCGTCGAGCCGCTCGATCGATATGCGGGTGATACGGCGACCGCCGAAGACCATCGCCAGTGGGTCGACATCGATCAGAATGCCGCCCACGGTAACTTTCAGCCCTTCATCGCCGGTGAAGGTCATGTCCGGGATCAACAGCCTTCTGGCGCTGACGATCTTGATACCACCATGGGTAATCCTGCCATTCATGGAAGCCGCGACGCGATCGAGCCGGGTGGCCGCCATCTGGCGAACCGCGAAGGGCAGGGTGATGAGCACCGCAAGCACCATCGCGCCCAGCGTTACCGCTGCCACGATTGCCCTGCGCTTCTTCAGTGAATCCTTGGACGGACTGGCATTTGAGTCCTGGGGGTCAGTCACATTATTCAACTGGTGACAGTCTTACGGGGTGCCGGATTCACCGCCGCTGGTCGTGGCCGCCCAGGCGATGAGGCCGATGATCGCGCCGGCAAGCACGACACCACCGGTGATGCCGAGAGCCCACTTCCACGTGCTGACAAGTTCGACCTCGCCGCCGTCCTTGAGACCATCGCGGGCGAGGATGTAGTCACGGTCGGACGCGACGAGCTGTGATTCAGTCATCTTGAAGTTGAACGGTGTGATCGGGTAGCGCTTTCCACCATCGGATTCGACGAAGAGCCTGGAGTCGTCCTTGACCACGACCTGTTCGCCCTTTTCATCGGTGACCGTAACCGAGTCGCCCTGTTCCGGCGGGGACTGGAGCGTCTCCAGCTGCGAGGTCGGAATCCTGTATGTGTTGTAGCAGCCAAGAGCCAACATGCTGAATACGAGAGCCAACGAGACAAAACGCTTCATCAGGAAACCCCATTTATACCCAACGTACGGCAGGCATTTTATTAACGAGACTCAAAAAAGAAAAGGACTTTTTGACCACTCAGGCTGTTTGTCCGGGTTCAGGCCATAGCAGAGGGTGGACGACAGTCCCGGGTCGGCCAAAGTTTCCGTTATTCCTGGGGGTCCTTCAGCCCGATGGAGAGTTGATCAGGAAGATCGGGTTCGTGGCAGCGACGGCAGCGCGCCTCGTAACAGTCCACCGCGCCGACCACGACCAGATCGCGTGAGGCCGAGATGCGCTGAGTGCGGCTGGCAGGCGCGCCGCAGCGGTGACAGACCGCCAGTATTTTCGTGACGTAGTCCGCGATGGCCATAAGTTGCGGCATGGGCTCGAAAGGGACTCCGCGGTAGTCGGTGTCCAGGCCGGCGACGATTACCCGCTTGCCCAGATTGGCCAGCTTGTCGCACACCTTGACGATGTCGGCGTCGAAGAACTGAACTTCGTCGATGCCCACCACCTCAACCCGGTCGTCCAGGTGTTCCAGGATCTGTGCCGAAGTGGCGACAACGGTCGCCTCGATGGACAACTCCGAATGGGAGACGATGCAGTCTTGAGAGTACCTGTCGTCGATCGCGGGCTTGAATATCTGAACACGCTGGCGCGCGATTCTGGCCCGCCGCAGACGCCGGATCAGTTCCTCGCTCTTGCCCGAGAACATCGGCCCGCAGATCACCTCAAGGCCGTAAAACTGCTGGTAGAACGGCATCGAATCCTCCATCGCGCGTCAGGACGAGTATCTGGCGCCGAAAAGCTTCATCAGCTTCGGATCGGAACGGATCAGGTCAAGAGTGGCCTCGGCGTGTCCGGGTGCGTAGCCGTTTCCCATCAGCAGCGAGACGTCCTTGCCGGCGCCCTCGGCACCGAGGGTCGCTGCCGTGAACGACGTGGCCATGTTGAAGAAGTATGCGATACCGCCATCCCTGGTCGAAAGGACCGTCGACATCTCGGTTCCCCGAACGTTGGTCGTGTTGATGGTGACGTCCAGCAGTCGGCCGTCGGTCATCTCGTCGATCCTTTCGAAGACGGCGACCGGACTGGTCGCGTCCGCAAGAATCAGATCGTCGAAGTAGCCGTACTTCGCGACATCGTCGATGATTGACTGCATGTGGACAACGCCGAACAGACGTCCGGTGTCGCCCAGCATCTTCCTTGCGGCGGCGGCGCAAAGCAGTCCCGACTTTCCGGTTCCGATAATACCGACGTTCATGCCCGGCTTGACCAGGCGATAGACCTGGGCGGGCGCGCCGGCCACGTCAAGAGCGGCCAGAGCAGCGTCCCGTGGAAAATCATCCGGGAGGCGTTCGCCGATCCCACTGGAAAACAGGATGGCGTAACCTTCGACCTCGACCTGATCGCGGTCCATGAACACCTTTTTGATTTTGTTGATCCGGAGCGGGGTGAGCGACAGCGACACCAGGGTAGCGATGCGATCACCGGGTACCGCCTTGATCGGTCCGTCATAGGCGGCGCCGATTTCGCGTATCTTTCCAACCAGCATTCCGCCCGAACCGGTCACCGGGTTATGCTGCTTGCCGCGATCGTTTACCGTCTTCATGATCAGTTCGGCCACGCCCTCCGGGTTTCCAGCGCACTCCGTTTTCATCTGAGTGAACGATGCCGCGTCGATATTGAGCATCTCAACGTCGATGAGCATCTCGGACGGGTCTATGGGAAGACTGTTGTCCACTTTCCACGCCGCCTGCGGCAAGGCGCCCGCCGGCTCGATCACGCGGTGCGTTCCGTATCTGGTTCCAGCTCCTTTCATTTCGGATCCTCGCTCTTGATGAGGGGCATCAGTACCTGAACATCCTGCCAGACCAGCTTCTTCAGAGTTGGATCCTTAAGCAGTGTGGCGGGATGATATGTTACCAGAAGCGGCTTGTCACCAGCCTTGAGAACCTTTCCACGGAGTCTTGTGATGGAAGGTGAACCGGCGAGCACCGAGGCCGCCGTCTGTCCCATCGCCATGACGCAGCGCGGGTTGATCAGTTCGATCTGACGGGTCAGATACGGTCTGCATCTGCCGACCAGGTCCGGCGTGGGCGTGGAATCATCAGGCACGCGGCACTTCAGGACCGTGGTGACGTAGCAGTCCTTTTCCCTGTCCAGTCCCATCGCCTTCAGAATGTTCGTCAACAGCTTTCCCGCCTCGCCCGAGAATGGCCGCCCGCAACCTTCCTCGGCTTCGCCGGCTCCCTCGCCGACGACCATCAGGAGCGGATTGGACGGCCCCTCGCCGAACACCGTGGTTTTGCGCGTGCGCGCCAGTCTGCAGCGTTCGCATGCGGCCACCACCTCCCGCAGGGCGGCAAGATTGTCCGGAAGCACCAGCGGCGGCTCGTCAGGTGCCTGTGGTTGAGGGGCGGGCCGGGCCGGCGAGGCATCGAGACCGCCAGTGGTCCGCGAGCGGGACGGCTGAGTAGCCGCGGTTCGCGTCCTGCGCCCGACAGGCAGGTCGGGAAGCGTATCCCTGCCGGATTCAAGCGCCGCGATGAGCGCCGCAGCCAGCCTGGCCGTCTGTGTTTTGATGTCTGATTCCGGAGTTTCGCTATCCATTCTTTTTCGCGATGACCTTTGACAGTTCGTCCAGCAGGAGTACGGCCAGCAAATCTTTTGTCATGGGTGGTATCTGACGGCATGAATCGGAGTCGGCGCCAACGAGGATTCCACCGTCGGGAACGTTTCCAAATCCCCTGCCGCCTCCGACCGGGTTCGCGAAAAGAAGGTCCGCTCCCTTTCGCTGCAGCTTGGCGGTTGCCGCGGTCGCCGTCACACCAGTTTCGGCGGCGAAGGCCAGAACCGCCATCGTCTTCGTCTGCTCGCGCAACGTCGCCAGGATATCCGGGGTTGGTTCGATCGGCAGAACCCTTCCGAAGCCATCTTTGCCTATCTTGTCATTCGAGCGTGACACAGGTCGTTCGTCGGCCGGCGCCGCGGCCATCATCAGCGCGTCCGAGCCGGGCAGCGCGTTCCTGACCGCTTCAAGCATGTCGCCGGTGGTCTCGACCCTTGTTACCGTGTGCGGGCCTCCCGGGCCCAGTACGTCGAAATCCACCTCGCACGGGCCCAGAATCAGTCTGACCGATGCGCCAAGCCTGGCGGCGGCATTTGCCAGTTCGACACCCATTCGTCCGGTCGACGGATTGGTGATCACGCGGACCGGATCGATCGGTTCCCTGGTTGGACCCGCGGTGACGACGACCGTGCGGCCGCGCAGAACCCGGGTATTCAAGGCGGCGACGCAGTACGAAAAGATCCTTTCGATTGGCGGAAACCTGCCCGGGCCATTGTCCCCTGACGCAAGGCTTCCCTCGTCCGGAGGAACGATCAGGTAGCCCGGAAACTCCGAGATGATTCTGACGTTTCGCTGAACCTGGGGCGACAACCACATGTTTGTGTGCATCGCCGGGCTGACGACCACAGGGCAGGAAGCGGCCAGCGCGGTTGCAGTGAGCATGTTTCCCGCGGACCCGGTCGCGAGCGCGGCCAGCGTGGTTGCGGTACAGGGGGCGATGACCAGCAGGTCGAGCCCGCGAGCCAGCGACACATGCGTCTGACCCCTGGCCCCCCCGAACATGTCGGTGTCGGTTCGACACGGTTGTTCGGTCAATGATTCGAACGTCAGAGGCGTGATGAAACGGGTCGCCGATTCGGTCAGTATCGTGCCGACCGTCGCCCCGTGACGCATCAATTCCCGAGCCAGGTAAGCCGCCTTGTAAGCGGCTATCCCACCCGTGACTCCAAGTACGATGTTTTTGTTGTCGAGCATCGCCATTGCCGGTTCACCGTGATTGCGTGCGGCGCACGTCGAAAAGGATGCCTGGCCGCGTCATCGCGACGTGATCACGAATTCGACGCGCCTGTTGACCGCCTGGCCTTCCGGTGTCGAGTTATCGTCGATGGGACGATCCTCGCCATATCCGATGGCCCTCATCCTGGCCGGAGAGATTCCCTTGCCGACCAGGTACTTCTTGACGGCGTCTGCCCTTGCCTGGGACAGCCGCATGTTCGACTTGTCGTTGCCGACGTCGTCCGTGTGTCCCTCGATGTCAACCGTCAGCTCCGTATGCTCGCGGAGTGCCTGAGCGACCTCGTCGAGCAGGGCCCAGGATTCCTTCTTGATTTCGGCCCGTCCGAACTTGAAGAAGATCTTTTCGCGGAGTTCGATCTTCTTTTCCGTGATCTGGATTCGCTTGTATTCGCATCCCATGTTTTCGCGAGGACCGGGGTCCATCGGGCACTTGTCGTCCGGGTCGAGCAGCCCGTCGCCGTCGGTGTCACCGAAGGGACAGCCACGGTTTGAGATTGGACCGGATTCGGTCGGACATTTGTCCTCGATGTCGGGGACCGAGTCTCCATCCGAGTCGGTCATCGGGCATCCCTTGTTCGAAAGGAGCCCTTGCTGATATGGGCAGGCATCCTCGGAGTCCTGAACACCGTCCTTGTCGGTGTCGATGATCGGGCAGCCGCGGTTGCCGACAGGCCCGTTTTCGCGAGGACACTTGTCTTCCACGTCGGACAGCCCGTCCCCGTCGGAGTCGACCACTGGACAACCCTTGTTATGTACCGGTCCGGCCTGGTCCCTGCACAGATCGGTATCATCCAGGGTCCCGTCGCCGTCGTTATCCGGATCCGGACAACCGTCCTTGTCCTCGAACTCGTCGATGTCCTCGGCCTGGTTCGGACACAGATCCTTCCTGTCGGGTACACCGTCGTTGTCGCTGTCGTTCAGGCATCTGGCGTCCCGTGAGTTCTGGTAGGCGAGTTCGGCGGTCTGTTCCGCCTCGACGATGGCCTTCGAAGCAGCCAACGATCTGCCCATCGAGCTTTCATGCCGGGCGATTTCGGACATCGCTTCCGCCCTGGCCAGTTCCACCGGGGCGCAGTTGTACATCGACTCGCGCTGGTCGCTGACAAGCAGCTGGATGTCGTCGGCGCGTTTCTTTATCTGCGACTGTGTCACGCACCCGGCGAGCAGTGCAACCACGACCAACGCGGCATACATGGACGAACGGCGTGTCTTCATTCGACTTCCTCCTCGTCCAGCCGTGCCGTATTTCCATCCGCAATCAGAGCCGCTTTCACCCTGGCGCGTTCAGCCATCTTTCTGGCGTTTTCGGCAAAGGTCGCTGCCGCCTCGAATTCGGACACTCCCTCGCAGGATCTTGCGTATTCGAGGGAAATCAAAGCGGTGGTGTATTCATACGGGCACTTCTTGTCGCCACCGGCCGCCACCGCGCCGGCAAGGGCCTTCTCTGCCCGATGAATAGACTTCGTCGCCGTGACGGGACTGCACGCAAGAATCAATGGCAGGATGATGAATGAT
Source organism: uncultured Anaeromyxobacteraceae bacterium (assembly GCA_964573455.1). GTDB lineage: Bacteria > Myxococcota_A > UBA9042 > DTJE01 > DTJE01 > JAGOFO01. The sequence continues at coordinate 19,888 of CAZNJW010000043.1, forward strand.
ATCCACAGCCCTTTCCTCACGTCGCCCTCCACGCAGCAGGCGTCTCATTATCACGCTTTTGCGGCGTTCAGACAACAGGCGCGGCATTGCACAGGATTACATAGCCACGACGTGTCAGACGGATGGGCGTAGGGGCGAACCGCCTGCGCCAGGGTTCCGGCGTAGGGGCGAATGACAATTCGCCCTTCTTGACGGCGAATGTGATTCGCCGCTACACGGACAGGTTCGGGTTCCTACGTAGGGGCGAATGACAATTCGCCCTTTCCGGACGGCGAATGTAATTCGCCGCTACGAGGACAGGGAACGGATTCCGGCGTAGGGG
>CAZNJW010000044.1:0-1863 GCA_964573455.1 uncultured Anaeromyxobacteraceae bacterium
GAGTCTGGAATCGACTTCAGTTCCGGTGGGAGGTTTTCCCATACGATTCCCCATCGTGTCTCGAGTTGCCGGCGATTGAGCATCTTGTCGTACTTGTTTTCGTTGCTAATCGGGATATCCGAGGCGCGGCGTCCCTGAAGGATTTCCAGAACCATCCTGGCGGCCTCCCGTCCCTGGTGTACGCCGGATATGGCCGAACCTCCGACGAAACCGAGTGAAGCCGGGGTGCGAAGGATGACGAATACCGGGGCGGCACTCGCGTTGGCGATATCCTTGAAGCCCTCGGAGACGTTGAAATATTGGTTGTTGCGATCCGATTGCCACACTCCGATGATGACGAAGGCGTCGTGACCCAGACCCTTCAGTTCCCGCAGAAGATCATTGTGTGACAGCGCGCTGCCGTCCAGAATCCGAAGGTGCGTTCCTGGCAACTGGGTCTCGAGCTTCCTGGCCGACTCGATGATATTTCTTCCCGTGAGCGAGTTGTCGACGATCAGGTATCCGGTTCGGCGTTCCGGGAAGAGCCCGCGTACCATCGAGACAATACCTTTGTAGTCGAACGGTTCGGTGATGCCGGTGAAATCGACAGGCAAATTGGAATTCGACGACAACATCATGTTGACGCCGCAGAAGACGACGGGACGCCCTGGGGTCAGGCTGTCCCTGTACTTCTTCATGAAGTCCAGGGCTGGGTCGTCCGAGACAAGCACCACGTCAAAGAAGTCGGTACCGTACTTTTCCAGCATTCGCCTGAATTCGGCTTCACTGCGTTCCTGTGTCAGATCGAAGTGCTTGGAATCCAGCGATTCGACGTAGATCTTCACCGTGGGCTCAACCTGCTTGAAGACCTGCATGGCCCCGATCGCGAGGGAGTCCGACCACTCGTATCCGTGGTGGTACGAATTGATGTAAAGAACTCGACGCTGTTGCACCTCAGCCGGTTCGCTCACGTCAGCCGGGATGATCTGGTCGGTATCGGATGGCCATGGACCGCTGTCCGGAGCCGAAGTCCGGGCTGTCGCCCGACCGGGGCCAATCGTCCACACAAGCGCCAGTGATGCGAGCAGAACAGTGGACGCGCCGCTGATTCGTCGAGTCGTCATCAGTATTCCGAATTCTGAATCAAGTACCCGATTATATATTGGTCTACCGTTGAAGATGGCAATTTTTGATACGGCTCCGCTAGCTGTTGAACCGTTCGGTGTTCCGGAGCATTCGGCGGTTGAATCCGGCGTCGATATGTTTACAATGCCGCAGCGATTGGGAGACGGGATTTCCGGTCTCCAGATTGCATTGCGGATTTTGTTGAAGCAGGTGACTTGTGACTGAAGCCGAACTCGCCACCGCCAGGCACGAGATCGCGAACCGGCGCACGTTCGCCATCATATCGCACCCTGACGCGGGAAAGACTACCCTGACCGAGAAGCTGCTTCTGTACGGCGGCGCGATCCATCTGGCCGGTTCGGTCAAACAGAACAGGGCTGGACGGCAGACGACCAGCGACTGGATGGAACTTGAGCGGCAGCGCGGTATCTCGATCACCACCAGCGTCATGCAGTTCGACTACGCCGGCCGCAGGATGAACCTGCTGGATACCCCCGGTCACAACGACTTTTCGGAGGATACATACCGGACCCTCGCGGCCGCCGATACTGCTGTCATGCTGATCGACAGCGTGAAGGGCGTCGAACCACAGACCATTAAGCTGTTTCGCGTATGCAGCATGTCGGGAATCCCGATCGTGACCGTTATCAACAAGTTGGACCGTCCCGGACGCGACCCGGTGGAACTGCTTGACGAGATCGAGGATGTTCTGGGCATTCCATGTCACCCCTTCAACTGGCCTGTTGGTTCCGGGTCGGG
>CAZNJW010000044.1:1963-19808 GCA_964573455.1 uncultured Anaeromyxobacteraceae bacterium
CGCGACAGGATCGCGTTTGCCAGGATCTGCTCGGGCAGGTACACGAAGGATCTGGACGTGAAGCTGGCCAGGACCGGGAAGGCAGTTTCGATAGGCCGGACGTTTCAGTTCCTTGCCCAGGAGAGAATTCAGGTAGGCGAAGCTTATTCCGGGGACGTCATCGGGCTTTGGGATCCGGGGCAACTGCGGATCGGCGACACGATATGCGAGGGCGAAGTGTTTGAGTTCGATGGCGTGCCCCGGTTCTCGCCGGAGCATTTTGTCCGTGTCCGCGAGATCGACCCGGGCAAGCGCAAGCAGCTGAAGAAGGGTCTTGAGGAGTTGTCGGAAGAGGGCGCAGTACAGATTTTCTACGACCGGGACCGCATGGAACGTGAGCCGGTTCTGGGCGCCGTCGGTGTCCTGCAGTTCGAGGTGACCCAGCATCGTCTTCGGTCGGAATACAACGTCCAGGTGAAGTTCGAGCCACTTCCTTACGAACATGCCCGATGGGTCGAGGGCGACATTCCCCTCTCCAGGCTTGAGCAGCCCGGGTACAGCATCTGTCTTCAGGATATCGAGGAACGACCGCTGGTTCTCTTCACGACCGAATGGGCCATGAACCGGGCGTTGAAGGATCACCCGGATCTGCGCTTCAAGGCGGCGGTCCAGCCGGGGCGTGCCACCCGGAGTCGCTGAGGTCAGCCGATCCGACGGCACTCCATGTAGAAACGTTTTTCGTGGGCCTCGCCCATCGAGAAGGTCTTGCGCGGCAGCACGCCGTCCAGCAGGACAGAGCGGAACAGGTCGTTCTTGTCCATGGCTGGCAGGAAGAACCCGACGTTGCCCGGCTTGCGTCCGAGGTTGTCGACCACGTCCGCGCCGTGAACATAGTCGATCTCGCGGGCGCCGCCACCCTTCACGAACGGATCCAGGAATGCCTGAAGTGTGCCGACCGGCAGTCCGGCCCCGGAGTCCGTGACTTCAAGGACCATACAGCCCTTTTCACAGACCGTGCCGATTTTGTGCGTCCGTCGGTCTGACGACGCCACCAGCGCCTTCATCGCGGCCAGATCGGCGACCGGGACACGTTTGACCTTGCCGGCGTAGAACCGGTCGAGCTCGTCGAGTATGTGGCGATGACTGTCCACATCGAACAGCACGCGGTGGATCGGTTCAAACACCAGTGCGTTGTCGTGAACGTTTTCCAGTTCGACCAGTGCCCAGCGCAACGGACTGTCTGGTCCGGCGCCGTTTGCCTTTGCTTCTTCCCAGATGGCCTTTGCCGTGGCCAGAGAGTGGTTGCCGTCGCCGACCGCGAAAAGTAGAACCGGCAGTTTCCGGGGCAGGTCGTATCTGGCCTGGAATCCGGCCGGATCGGAGAGGGCTTTCAGTGCGTCGATCACGCCGTTTTCGAGCGCAGGATCGTTGACAAGGAATCCTGCCAGATGCCCGCCGCCCTGCATCAGTTCGAAATCGTACAGCTTCTTCATTCCGTCCCTGGCCGCCTGAAGCGGGCCGATCATCGAATCGGCCGGGTCGTCGATAAGAATCAGGATATGCGGGAGTTCGAGCGGAGCCCCCTTTCGGATGCGAACCCGCGGCGGAATCCGTTCCAGGATGGTGCCTTCCGTTGCGCGCACCAGCGTCGTGGAACCGCGGTTGTAGTCGTACGCCGAAAGATCGATGCACGCCATCAGTCCGCGCCGTGTGCGGCCCTCGACTGTGCGCTCGACGTAGATCAATCCCTCGCGCGATTCAAACAGACTACCGTCCAGGTATTCGCGCATCGATCGGTGGATCGACCTGATGCGGTTTTCCTTGTCGGCCTCGGGCTCGTTCAGGAATACCTCTGGATAGATGATGTTGAGCGTGGACGGGGCGTTGCCGACCGTATTTTTGACCTGTTCCCAGTACTCCGGCTGCGACGTGTACTGGTCGCACGCCACCACCGCCCAGCGTTCTGCCGCATCGGCGTTGGCAGGCAGCAGCACGTCCGGGACCGCGATTCCGACCGATTCGAACTTGCGCATCTTTAGACAGCTCCGTGAAAATGCCGCCCCTATCCTACTTCAAGCGGATTTTTCGTCAAACGTGCAGGCGACGGGATGGAGGGGAATCACTTTGAAGGTTCATCGGTACATCTGCTGGTCATTGCGTCCCATCCCCATCCGTTATCGCAGTCGCAATCGAAGGAGTTGTAACTCGAGGATGTGCATGAGTCCGCCACCGCATGTTCGATGAGCGAGCATGGCGAGATGCCGCATGGTAGTTCCGGATCCCAGCATCGCTTCAGGGTGTAGTTGAAAGTGTAGTTTTCATTGCAGGTGCACTCCGGTATCCCGATGACGCTTGGCACGGTGCAGACACCGGTGCTGTTCGGGTCGGCGGCACAGTCAATGGTCTGGCACGGATCCACGCATGCATCCAGTTCCCCGTTCCAGTAATAGCCCTGCTCGAATGAACAACTGCATAAAAAGTCCATTTCCTCGCTGGCGTAGCAGTCCCCGGTAGAGTGGGGATCCCTCTCGCAAAGGTTGGGCTCGCACGGCATGCCCGCGGTTCTGCAGGCGCCGACTTCGCCGTCCCATTCGTACATCTCCCGGCAGTCACACTCGAATTCAACGGCCAATAGAGGGTTCACCGTGCAGTCCGGACTGTCGGTATTCAAGTCCTGGAGACACGGGTTCGGATTGCACGGGGTGATCGGTTCGACGCAATCGCCGATGCCGGGGTCGAAGACGTACCCTTCGGGGCAGTAACACGAGTGGCTGGTGTAGCGATTGAAGCAGTACCCCATGGATCCGCACACGGGCGGCACAAGGGTGCACTCGTCGATGTCGACACAGTCTCCGGACAGGTATTCAAGACCGTTTTCGCAGATACAGTTACCGCTGCCTGCGGACCCATCGTCGCACTCGGCGATTCCACTGCAGATAATCTCCTCTTCGTTGGGACAAGGGGCGCAGGCTTCGCCGAAGGTGCCGGGATCACATTCCCCGCATTGCTGAACATGCGACTGGATCCAGCCGCCGCAAGGCATTTTTTCGCTGAGTTCACCCCCCTGCTTAAGGGTGTTTACGGCCTGGTCGAACTCGTCGCTCAAATTGCATGGAAGATTGACGCGGCAGTGTTCCATGCATGTGTGAGCGCGGCCGCAATCGCTGGAAATGTACATCACCGGAGTTTCGTTTTCGTAGCAGTTGTTGATGCAGTCTTCAAGATTCGTCAGTGGCCCGAAGTTGTCGGGATCGCAGGTCGATTCATGCCTGCAGAACAGCTCGCAGTACTCTTGCGGCTCGGAGTCGCAGTTCAGCGACCCGAACCTGGAGATTCTGACTTCGACCGTGGCCGTAGCGGTGTTCGAGGATGGGTCGGCGATGGTGTATGAGAAGTGATCGAAACCATAGAAACCGGACTGGGGCGTGTACACGATATGGCGCCCGTCCGCCCCGACCGCGACCTGCCCACCAGCGTCGCCCTGTGTGACCGCGGTGATCAACGGGTCGACTGTCGGGTCGTAGTAGTCGTTGATCAGTACACCCAGTCTGACAGGCAGGTAGTCCTGGGCGATGTCAGCCTCGGGAATATTGCGCCAGGAGTCAGGTATGGCGCCGAAGTCCGGAGCCAGCGTCGGAACCGCCAGTTCCGCCGGCGCCAGGTCAACGTAGATCGAGAGCGACAGCGCGTCTGGGACTGCCTGTTCTTCAGCGTTTTTCGTTTTGCCGGAGGTCACGTCCACGAGCGTGCTCATCAGCATCAACGCGACACAGGTCGATGTCACGTTGCTGCACACCTTGCCGTCCGTGGCCTCGGAGCATGCCTGGTCGTCGAAGGACTGAACGCATCGCGCGGTCAGGACGCCGGCGTCGAACACCAGTTCGGCCGGCTGGACGTCTTCCACGACGCCCGCGCACGCGCATCCCTGGGCCTGCCGGTTGACTTCGTCGACCACGCTGGCCAGGCGCACGTACCCGCCGAGTTGAGCCTCGAAAGTTTCCGAGCGCAGCATCCTGGTATCGGTAAGGTCGATGTTTGCCTTGATACGAACCCCCTCGACCGGGATGTCCAGGATCGTGCCGTCTGGCAACGGAAGCTTCATATTGAGCGCCTCGCCCGGTCCGGTGAGGATCAGGTTGCCGTCGACGGCGGCGATGTTTATCTGGGCCAGCGGACCGTAGCCATCATCCCTGAAACCAGACGGCAATGCCTGATAGAGCCCGGACTCGTCCGGTAATCCGTTGCTGTCGATGTCGCCCGTGCCTGGCAGCACCGCGATCCGCAGCGGTCCGCACCCGTCGGACGGGACTTCCAGGAAAGACGCCAGATAGGTGTACAGACCTGCGTTCATGTACTGGACGATGGTATCGTTGACCAGCTCGATTCCGCCGGGGTACAGACCGATTGTGTCCGCCATGACGTTGTCCGGTTCCCCGTCGCCGTTCATGTCGAATCCGCTTCCGCTGTCAGGTGGCGGCAGCCTGACACCTGACACGACCTTCACGATTCCGAAATCGAACTCGGCCGGCGACACCAGAGGACGGCAGCCTCCGGCGATACACAGGGTTTCACCGATGCATTCTTCATCCGTCGTGCAACCGAGGTCGGCAGGTCTGCATTCTTCACGGATTCCCGGGAAAAGGATCTCCATCTGGTCTTCGATCGTGTCAGTGGCATCTATCGTATCAGCGGCATCTGCGGCATCACCGGGGTCAACGGTATCGTGCAGCGCGTCGGCGCCGGTGTCCAGATCGTTCGCGTCCGGGGAGTCGCTGTCCGCCGCGTCACGCACATCAGTGGCGACATCGTCCGTCGCGTCGCTGACGACGGTGTCTTGAACATCCTGGTCGATATCGAGAGAGTCGATGTTGTCGTCGCCACAGGCCGAAGCCATCAGCAGGGTCGACATCACCATGGCAGTTGAAGCCCAACCCTGGAACGAGCGCATAACTTTTTGATTGTATGACATTACAGTCTCCTGTGTGTTTACATTCGAGAGCTTAGCACACTGCACGTTTCAGACATAGAGTCGAAAAAACGGGCCAGGCGGCTCAGGGGTGGCATACTGGTCGTTCTTCTGATAAAAGAGCCGCGGTGGACAGCCACAGGCCAATTGATGGAGATGTTCATGGAGACCACGATTTCCGGCAGGATCATAAACAGCTATTTCGAAAAACTTACGGACAGCCTCGAGCTTGATGCGGCGATCGTCGGAGCCGGTCCTTCAGGCTTGATCGCTGCCTGGGATCTCGCCAGGGCGGGGCGCAAGGTCGCCATATTCGAGCGCACATTGAAGCCGGGCGGAGGGATATGGGGCGGGGCGATGCTTTTCAACGAGATCGTCGTTCAGGAAGACGCCGTTCACATCCTGGAGGAGGCGGGGATTCGTCATTCGCCCCTGAAGGATGGACTGGTGACCGCCGATTCCGTCGAAGTGGCTGCCGCCCTGATCTATCAGGCGGTTCACGCGGGTGCCCGCGTTTTCAACGGTGTGATGGTCGAGGATGTGATGTTCAAGGACGATCGTGTCGCGGGCGTGGTCGTGAACTGGGCTCCCGTTCTGGAACACAAGTGGCACGTCGATCCGTTGATGATGTCGTCGCGGGCGGTTCTGGACGCGGGTGGACACGACGCCGAGTTGTCTGCAAGGATTGCACGAAAGGCGGGAGTCAGGCTTGAGACGGTCACTGGCTCGGTCATGGGCGAACGCCCGATGTGGGCGGTCGAGGGTGAACGTGCGACGGTCGAGAACACCGGTCGCATCTTCCCAGGGCTGTACGTGTCCGGCATGGCCGCGAACGGGGTTCATGGCGCGTTCAGGATGGGGCCGATCTTCGGTGGCATGCTGCTGTCCGGAAGGAAGGTCGCGGCGCGGATTCTGGAGGATCTGAGATGAGCGGCAGGTTTCCAGCTGATTCTGGAATCTATGGAATCCTGACCGATCCGCTGGTCGGATACGAACGGCTGACGGAGATCATGATCGAACAGGGGATCCGGGTGATCCAGTTACGCATGAAGGAACGTCCACGCGCCGAGGTCGTCGGCATCGCGACAAAGCTGCGCGTCATGATTCCGCCGGATGTCCTTTTCATCATCAATGACGACCCGTCGATTGCGAAGGAAACTGGTGCGGACGGGGTCCATCTGGGCCAGGATGACATGCCGTACGACCAGGCCCGGGCGATCCTGGGACCGGCGGCGGTGATAGGCCTGTCGACTCACAGTCGGGCCCAGACTGTGGCGGCATGCCTGCAGTGTCCGGACTACATCGGGATAGGTCCGGTGTGGCCGACCCCGACCAAGAAGACTCCGGACCCGGCACTCGGCCTTGAAACGATGGCCTGGATGGTGAGGGCCGCCACGGTCCCCAGCGTGTGTCTGGGCAGTATCGATCTTATGAACGCCGGGCAGGTGTTCCAGGCCGGCGCCAGGATGATCTGCGCCGTCCGGTGCGTGAACCAGGCCCAGGACCCCGCGTCCGTGATTCTGGCGCTGAAGGTCATTTGTGACAGTTGCAGAAATGTATAGTGTCGTGAACCCGGTATCAGTGCCGCCTTTCGTCCTGTGATTCGTTGATCCGGCGTCTCAATCATGTAATGATTGTCTTCGCCATTTTCGATCGTGACCCCATTGGTTTTTCAGTGTTCATGCCCGGGGGTTTTCGCGGATATGCACTTGAGTCAAGCGGGATCAAGGACAGTGCAGGGCTGGCTTATGCTTACGCCTGGAGGCCGTCATTGAGGCGTTCGAACCGTTCGTCGAGTCTGATTTCCAGGATCCTTCCGGCGTGGACCCCGGGGGCCATGGCCTTCGGTCCGGTGACGTTGGCTGCTTTCCTTTGTCCGGCTCATGCCGTCGCGATTCCGGCGCAGGTTGTCCTTGCCGGAATGTCCTTCATGCTTCCAGTGATTCCGGTGGTCTGCCTGCTGCTGGTCTGGATTTATGCCCTGGTCGCCCGACACCGACGCCTGAAGGGATTCATGGCGCGTATTCCCGGTGCGCTGTTCCTGGTGTTGCTGACTATCATCGCTTTTACGTTCTTCGTGAAGCTCTCCTCGTCGGTCGGTGGCTTGATTGATCCGGCAGCCGAAGCAAAACTTGTTGATTTTATTACTGATAATGCGTCCAGGCGGCGCGAGATTGCCGGTCTTGACCAGGTCAGGACGCGTCTTCTTGAGGAGCCCGCCGAGATTCGCGGCACGCCGCAAACGATTGGTCCTGAAGAAGTTGTTCGCGAGGTGGCTGCCGGGCGGATGATGGTGGTCGATGTCAGGCCTTCCTACGAGTTTTCTCGTGGTCACCTTGAAGGAGCCTGGCGTTTTCCGCGCTACGACGTTGAAAGAGCAGTTCACGAATACTGGTCGCAGACTGCCACGGATCTTTATCTCGATTCGCTCGCCAGGACTGCCGCCGCTGACGGCCGCAAACTGGCACTATGCTGTTCGTTCGGGGTGTCGGTTTCCTATAGAACCGTCATGGAGCTTCGCAGCAGGGGCGTTCCGGCGGTCATGGTCATTGGTGGATGCACCGCGCTGCGTGATCATGGCGGCAGATTCATAAAGGCCCCGGCGGTGGCGGGCGATGACGGATTTATCCAGGTCGACGAGGTTGCGGACTGGATAGAGGCAGGGGTGGTGAAATCGGTTTATGCCGACGAGACCATCGTGGCTGATCTGGGCAAAGATCTGCCGGACGGGCCGATTGTCGTTGTCACCAGAGGCGATTCGCCGCAGGAGAGGGCGCTCAGACCAATCGTTGCCGCGATAGCGCAGAGTCGTGGGATCTCCGTTGTCGGATGGTCCGTGATCGGCAGCGACTCGCCAGGTAAATCGGGTGTGGCCGCCAGTGCCAGGGGTATGTCCCTGGCCCGCCTGGGTTTCGCGGTGGAGGAAACTGCGGGCGTCGTGGTGTTTTTCCTGTTGCTGCTTGTCTGTTCGGCCGGTGTCGTCTTGACCGCGTCAGGGCTTCCGAAATCGCCCCGTTCCGTTCTTCGCTGGGTCGGCCTCGTGATGGCGCTTGGCGGGGCATCGGTCGCTGTTGCCATGTTCGACGGCACGCACACGGCCGCCCACATCAGTCTATTTTTCGGCAATCACGGTTTTGCGCCGATATTGATATTTCTGGTGACTTTCCTGCTTGTTCTGGCACGCCTGCTGCGGCGTCAGGACTCCCTTCCGCGGTTGGAACTTGCATCATCTCCCGTTGACGGTGATACCGGTGCTGAAGGAACCTATCGTTGGCCCTGGGTTCTGATTTCGATCCTGGTTGCCACGACTGTCGCCCTGCTCCCGCCGCCCGCAGCCGTCCTGACAGTTGCGGTCCTGACAGTGATTTGCGGTGCCGTTTTCGTCAGGGACGCGGCGCTGCTTTTGGTTGCCCGGATCATCGGACTGCGCCTGCGCCGTGCTCAATCCGATTCCAGCAGCCAGTCGGCGGACACCGATGTCAGGGTGCCTCTGGCAGGCTTCCTTGCCGCCCTGGCCTTTCCGGGTCTGGTGTCGCGTGCCGTTCGTTGCCGTGAAGCGGTTGAGATAGTGACACGCGTGCCTGGCAGGCCGGGAATGCTTTCCATGCGCGTTGGTGATGCTCCATCCGTAACTGTCGGCATGCTGTCGCTGTCCGCGCCGGATGTCCCCTTGTTTCATGAGCATGTCGTTGCCCGCGCAAGACTTGCGGTTGCCGTGGCGTCAGGGCTGGGAATTGACTTGAAGTTCACCTGGACGGTCGCTTCGCTCACGCCACGCGTCACGATTCCCATGGGGTATCTCAGGGATTCATTCCAGCCGGACATGTCAGCCGACATCAGGGACGCAGTGTTGCATCGGCAGGTTATAAACGTCGCGACACTGGTGGATGGCTTCGGGCTTGGGCCACTGGACGGGCAGACCGAAGTTGTATCCGCCGAGAGATATGCCGAACAGGATCCGGCTCCCACCCCGTTGACCTTTTCGATCCTGGCCGCCCGCTCGACTCGTCGCGGCCCGGCCCACATGACAGGGTTGATGTTCGGATTTTCCAGGTATCACAGCCGGACTGTCCGGTTGGGAGCGGGGATATATGAGGTCCTGAGGCGATCTGGAAGTCGAGATGTCATCTCCGGGCTTCGGATATGGATTGCCAGGCAGTATGTGAAGGCGCTCGATGCCGTGTTTTCGGACTTTGTGCTGCCCGAGGCCATGGCGATTGCGGAAACCGTGGCACATGGTCACGGAAGGATCAGATGCGAGAAGTCCGCCGTCGGCCGGCTGCTGGGCTACGTTGCAATTTTCCAGGAAGCGACCGCTGTTGCTCACGCGCTAATCCTGGAAAGCTGCTTGCGTGCGGGCGGCGACGGGGCACTCGGACGATTCGGCGATGCGAGATCCGTTCCGCGTGCCGGTTCATTGTCAGTTCCGGCTTCCTGGGAGTTGATGCCACGGTCCGGGGGTGACCAGACGATGCCTCCGTCGCTTGACGCCGGTTTTCTCAGGATCCTTGAACCGGTACCGGAATTGTCCGGTTCTCGTTTTGACAGGGATATCGTTCTTTGGAGGCGCGTCGAGGAGTTTCGGGGCGCCTTCCGCCGGTTAACCGGCTGGGCGTGCGGGGTGATCGGCAGGGAATTCGCGTCAGTCGGCGCTGCCACTGGTCTTGGCGATCTGATTTTTTTCTCGCGGATTGACGAATTGCGTTGTTGCAGGGGCCGTTTCCGCGGTTTCCCTGTCGCCACGCTTCAGTCCAGGCGAACATGCCTCGACAGTGTCCGAACCGTAAAGCTGCCGATGGTCGTTACTGTGGGCGCCTTGGAGTCAATGGCGTTCGATAACCTGGCCGTCGATCATCTGTCAGGTGTTGGTGCGGAAACCATCCAGAATGGCGTTCTGGTATCCGGAAGGCTTCCGGTGAGTGGGCGGGTCAGGTTGTTGCGGGACGGCTTCGAATCCGGTCCTTTCGGACAAGACGATATCGTCGTCATCGGCGCTTCAGATTCGTCGGTTCTGGTGAGACTGCTTGATTGCGCAGCGGTCGTTGCCGAGTCCGGTGGAAGGTTGTCGCACGCGGCCATGCTTGCGAGAGAGGTCGGGTTGACCTTTGTTTCCGGCGTCGCCGGTGCGCGGTCATTCCTTCGCGAGGGCGATTCCATCACGATCGGGACCGACTTATCAATCCACACACACATACCGGTCTGTTCCGATGAGGTTCACGCTTCCGGCTCTGTTGAAATGGTCGAACTGTCATCCGCAGCAGCCGAATGCGGCAACAAGGCGGCATCGCTCGCCGCCGTGATGTCCGCGGGGCTTCAGGTTCCGCCGGGATTCGTCCTGCCGGATCGTTGGTTGCGGCGTGCCTGCCCGGGCGGCGAGATGATGTCGCCGCAGGCAGCCGGTGAAATCTGGCAGAAAATCAGATCGCTTGACATGGGCAGCGGGTTCATCGCCAGGTCTTCGGCCGAGATTGAGGATGGCACGATATCCAGCTTCGCCGGTGTCTTCAGGACCGTCGCGGGAATCTCCGATCCCGACAGTCTGGCCCTGGCTGTTCGCCAGTGCCTCGAAAGCCGCGACAGTCCAGCTGCATCGATTCTGATGGATCGGCTCGGCATCCGGGACCGGACCGGGTTTTCCGTTATCCTTCAGCCGCTTGTTCCAGCAGAGTATTCGGGGGTCGCAGTGTCATGGCTGGGCTCTTCTGGACGCGATGCGGGGCGGGACATAGTGGTCGAGGTTCAGGCCGGGATCGGCGGTGTGGTCGACGGGGCCGGGGAAACAGCTGCCTTTGCGGTTCGGCGTGTCGATAACCTGGTGACCCCGCTCAATGGCGCAAGCATTCCGGAAGGACTGGACCTTGCGGTTCCCGGTGCGGTCGCCGATATGCTGATCAGGGCCGAAAGGCTGTTTGAAGGCCCATGCGATATGGAATGGTGCCTTTTTCGTGGCGAGGTCTGGGTCGTCCAGTCGCGACCACTGGTTGACCATCCGAAGTGATTTGTTCATCTGTACCGCCCGCGCGCATTGATTCCCCCCGAGGTCCTGTTAATCTTGGCGAAGTTCCGGTGATCGTCCGGCACGGGGCCATTTGCGACAGGTGTGCGCATGAATGATTTCGTGAACCCAATTCCGGTCGGCGCGTGTATTGTCAGGAACGGAAACAGGATTCTGTTGCTGAAGCGGTCGATCGAACCGGGGTTGGGCCTGTGGAGCCTTCCTTCAGGTCACTACGAGCCGGGCGAGAACGCCGAGGAAGGGATGGAACGCGAGATTCGCGAGGAAACCGGATTGACGGTGCGCGTTCAGTACATGAAATCCTTCGCCAAGGCCGGGGTCAACGGAGTTCCATATCTGTCTTTGCTGTTTTTCGCCGAGACCAGCCATCATGACGTGGTGCTGGACAACGAAAACAGCGACTGGGCCTGGGTCAGTTTGACGGATGCCGAACTGAACCGCCACGAATGGGCCTTCGCGAACCAGAAGGCGGCCGTGCTTGAATTCGCTGTGGATCATGAACCGGATAGGCGATGACATATAGATGCAGAAGGCGATTTGTGCTGGATTACGTGCAGGGCAGGCAGGGATCGGGATGATTCATCGGATCGTCGTTGCAGAAACTTTTGCATGTGGGCTCTTCGCCCACGCACTCGACCGCCATGTACATGCAACCACCACAGTCGTCGAAGGAATCGGTGAACCAGGGATTGGTCGGACACGCATCGACGCAGTCGCGACGGCCATCGGAATCGGTATCGATATCGGCCACCCCGCAGCCGCAAGTGCCGGGTGTGACTTTGTTCGGGTCCGTGGGACAACCGTCAAGGCAGTTTGCCACGCCGTCCGCATCGGAATCGATATCGGTTATCCCGGGACACTGGTCAAGGCAGTCGGGAGTCCCGTCGCCGTCAGCGTCCCCGGGTTCTTCCACAACGCCGCATCCGCACAGGCCCTCGACTGATTTCAGTGGATCCTGCGGACATTCATCGACACAGTCGAAAACGGCGTCCTGATCGGTGTCCACATCAGGCACGCCGCAGCCGCAGACGCCCGCGAGTGTCTTTTCGGGATCGTTGTCGCACTGCTCCTTGCATGACGGGGTGCCATCGCCGTCCGCATCCACGACGTTCCCGCAGCCGCATATACCAGGGTTTGTCAGGTTCGGGTTTCCGTCGCAACTGTCAAAACACACCAGCACGCCGTCGTGATCGGCGTCGATGTCCGGCGTGCCGCAACCACACACAAGCCCCCCTTAACGTCCTGCCACGGTAGAGACTGGCGATGTTACTATCCAGGCATCCTGGAAGAGCGGGGACGTCACGATGAAGAAATGGCATATCGGATTGATAGTTGCGTCTGTGATGGTGCCTGCCTCCGTCCTTTTCGGTTTCTTTCTGTTCGGTCAATACAGGCAGTCCACGGGAACATATGTGGTCCAAGCACTTCGGGAGGCAGTTGAAAGGGCAAATTACTGCGCGGTTGATGCTGATTGCACCCCACTTGGGCCGGTGTGCCCGTTTGGATGCGGCCTGGTCGTGAACAGGAACGAAAGGCAACGGATTCTGGACGAGATAAAAGCATTGCCAGTCACATGGGACTGCTACAGCACGATGCACAAGTGCAGAAACGACCTGCCGCTATGCGTTGACAAAAAATGCCGGTATGCGAAGTAACATTCACGACCTGCGAAGATGAATCGGACGCGTGACGCCTGCAAATTGTACTGTAGCGGCGAATGATATTCGCCGTTTACCCCGTGTCAGGACTGGGGATGACGGGTGTTGTTCCCGTTTTGTCGCCGGGATGTGTGCAGTCGGACGATAAGGACTTGTTACCCTTATTCCTACCCTCTTTTAAGGGTAATTACCTTCGTTCAAGACAGCTTGTCCAGGTGGGAAAGAAAGAGTTCCGGGGACCACAGTCCAAGCGACGGCAATTCAATCGGGCGCACAAAACGGCGGACATCGGTAACGACGGCCTGGAAGTCCAGTGTCCTGATTTTTTTGTCCAGCATGATTGATACCCACGACGGGTCGACCTGGATCCGCTGGCCCTTCCAGGGGCCGTACTGGTTCAGGGCGGACGCCAGGTAGTTGCAGTTAATTCCGGTGCGGCGGCCGGTAAACCACAGCAGGTCGTACCAGTCTCGGCCCTTGATGTAGTCGCGGCAGAGCAGGGCGTGGATCTTTCCCGCGAACATCGTTTGCAGATCCTGCGTTGCGACACTGGAAACAAAGGGGAAGTCCAGGTATCTGCTTTCCCGGGTCCCGCCTTCGGGCGGGTTTGTGTCCACTTCCAGTTTCACTTTGATCGCGGGCGCACGCCCTGTCTGGTTCGCATGCCGCATGGTCAGGAGGCCGCCCAGCGAGTCGTCTTTCAGGAATGCTTTCTGCACCGCCGTGTCAACCTTGTCGCGCTGGATGATTTCGAGCCTGTAACCGTAACTGGCCATTTCTTCGGCCAGGGGCGACAGGTAGTCCAGAAGTCGGAAGTCGGATTCGGGCGCCTTCAGTACAAAATCGAGATCTTCAGAAAACCGGTTCAGACCATGAAACACACGCAGGCATGTGCCGCCATGAAACAGGGCGTGCCTGAAGAAATCCCCGCGTCCCAGCGCGGCCAGTACCACTTCCTGGGTGATTTCTCGAAGAGCCTGGTGTTCGTCAATGGACGTCAGACCGCCATAACCTTCAAGGCGTTGCTGGATGGATGTGATGTTCATTGTTTCAGAGCCCCCTTCCAGGCTGTCAGGAATTTTCCGACCCGCTGGCTGTCGTAGTTTTCTATCAGGGTGTCCAGTTCGTCTGCTGTGACGCTACCGATGTCGTCGACGTCAATCCGCAGGTCTTCGGCGGCGTCATCGACCGTTTTCCAGGTGGCCTTGCGGATATAAACCATGTCGGCCATGGCCTTGGCCGGGGTTGCCATGAAATAAACGACTGAGCCCGGTTCGACCACGCGTTCCACCTGGCTGAACAGGATATTCTGTGGAACCCTCTCGTAACTGAAGGCGCCGATGGGCGTGTCAAACCGTCTGGATCTGTGGAAACTGACGCATGTGCATGTGTAAACCGCTTCGGGAATCCATCCATGAAATGACAGTGCCGATTCCAGGCTGACGTAGCTGGGACCATAGATACGTTGCGACAGGGCATAGGGATTGACGGGGACCCTGTTGTACTTCGGGGCCAGGCAGTACAGTCCGCGCCGGATGCTCAGGATTTCGCCGTCGGCCAGAGCGCGTTTGATCAAGGCATGCCGGCTGAAATCACTGCCATCGATGGCGTTGTGAACGTCGGTGATGGTGAAGATTCCACCCGGGGCAGACAGGAAATGTTCTGTTAATCTGTTCATTTTGGCAATGTGTCCGAAACTGTCATTTATTGACCACTTCATGCAAGACTAGCCGTCAAGCGCCGTGATGTCAAATTGCCGATCGATACCGATAAACGGGGCCGTGCAAAAGCGTTCTTCCTTTTCCCATGTTGATGTGACTGGCTGAAATCATGCGGGCAGAGAGGCTGCTGGGGCTACACATTAAACCGTAGCGGCGAATGACATTCGCCGTTTGCCCCGAGTCAGGACTGGCGACGAAGGCTGTTGTCACCGTTTTGTCGCCGGAATGGCGGAGCGGTATTGAAAGTCTTGTTACCCTTATTATTGTCCGCTTTTGAGGGTATTACCTTCTCTTCCGCGTCGCGACGCCAACATCTGAAACTTGACCTGGTTGGGATGTTGGTGATAAATAGAGTTGTAACTTCGGATTGTCATGATAAAGAGGGATTATGGTTCTGGAAAGAAGACTCGTCCTGGATCCGCGGCGAAGCTATCTCCTGCTTGGCCCGAGGAGAGTGGGTAAGAGTACCTTCCTCAAGAACGAACTTAAGCCTAATGTCATGATTGACCTTTTGATGAGTGACGTCTATTTCGATTACCGCAACCGTCCGTCGCTGATACGGGAACGTTTTTCGGACATTTCCGGAACTATTGTTGTCGATGATGTTCAGCGCATCCCCGAACTCGTATCGGAAGTTCACTGGATGCTCGAAAACACAAACGTGCGCTTCGTCCTGTCCGGTTCGAGTGCGCGAAGGCTTCGGCGTGGGGGCGTCACCAACCTTGCCGGACGTTTGCGCACCCAGCGAATGGCCCCGCTGACATGGCAGGAGTGTCGTGACCAGTTTGTGCTGGAAGAACGTCTTCAGTACGGCATGCTGCCCCCGATAGTCTTTTCGGACGACCCGACCCTTGACCTGCGCGATTATTGCGGCGAGTACCTCCGGGAAGAGGTCCAGGCGGAAGGCCTTGTTCGCAATCTTCCGTCATTCGCCAAATTCCTGGAAATGGCCGCTTTTAACAACGCCGAAATGCTGAACTACACGACGGTCGCGAGGGATTGTGGCGTCAGCGCGAAAACGGTGGCCGAGTACTACCAGATACTTGAAGACACATTGCTGGGTTTTCATCTGGAACCGTTCACACGCACAAGCAAACGCCGGGCGATCCAGACGCGCAAGTTCTATTACTTCGACTGCGGTGTCAGCAACGCTCTCCTGGGACGAAAGCTGGCCGCTAAAACCCCGGAGTTCGGGAAGGTATTCGAACAGTTCCTGGTGCTGGAAACAATCTATTCGTCCTTTTATGACCGGGCAGTCGAACGCGTCCAGTTCTGGCGGTCGTCGAGCGGGCTGGAAGTGGACCTGCTAATTAACGAACACACGGCTGTTGAATTCAAGTCCGGGCGCGTCCACGAATCTGATGGCCGCGGCATTCAAGCCCTGGGCGAAGAAGTCCCGCTTAAGAACAAGTGGATTGTTTCCCGCGAGGAAATCCCGCGGAAGCTTCCAGGCGGGATCGAAGTCCTTCCCTGGCAGGAATATCTTGTACGCCTTATCGATATCGGTTGAACGTTTTCGCTAAATTCACACATTAAACCGGAAGTTAAGACCCCGCGTCGGGACTGGGGATAATGGGTGTTGTCCCCGTTTTGTCGCCGGGATGGTGGCGTCCTGACCGCGTCGGCGTGAAGCTGTCAAGTCTGGGAAACGTCGGCTTTTTCCTGCGAATGGTTTCAAATCACTTTGATACAGAAAAGCAAATTGTGTCTCATTTATTAGGGAATGTGATACGCAATGGGTGTGCCCGGTCCAGAGCCACTTCCAAACTTGACACTCAGTAGAGTATTTGATATTTATAGTTCTCCTTTCGCGTGATTTAAATATCAATGATGATCAACGTCGACAGATTTTCCGAAGCTCTGACGCTGTTGAACGGTCGTCTTGCTCTGGCTGATTCGCCCAGGTTCAATCTTGTTATCTGTGGCGGCGCCGCCCTGATTGCCGCAGGATACCTGGCCCGGGCCACAAAGGATATTGACGTTGTGGCGCTGGCTGACGATGAGGGTGGCCTGATCGATCCAGAACCGTTGCCGGCCTTGTTGCTGACTGTTGTTCGCGAAGTTGCCGTTGACCTGAACCTGCCGCCTGATTGGTTGAACAACGGGCCAAGCAGTGGGGACGGCGGCATATTCAGGCTCGGTCTGCCTGTCGGTTTTGCGGGTCGCGTGACGTGGGAAACGATTGGGGACCGTCTTTCCATCGGTCTGATCAGCCGTTACGACCAGATTCATTTCAAGTTGTATGCATCTGTTGACCGGTTCGGCGGTTACCATGCGGATGATCTGCGCGCTTTGGTCCCGACTGATGATGAAATGTTGTCGGCCGTGGACTGGGCGCGTTCACATGATCCCTCGGAAGGTTTTCTGCAAACCATTATCTGGTTTCTGAAGGGGTTTGGTTATGGAGACATCGTTGAACGAATTCAGAAATAGCGTCCTTGAACGGCTGCTGGATATGCTGTGGCGCCAGTGGACGGCGCTGGGGGTGGCCGGGGCGGTTAAGCCGGAATCGACACGTGTGGTTGATCCCGAACCACTCCTGCTGCTGACGTTGACGGTGGCAAGGTATGACGCCCGCCTGTTTGACGAGGTTATGGACTGGCTGACGGTCAACGGCGACTTCATCAATGTTCAGCGCCTGAAGAATGTGGCCAGGCAGTTCGACTTTGCCGGCGTTGCGCAGATGGCGGCTGTGTCCGAATTTCTGGGGCCGAAAGCCAGGTCGGTGCTGAAATGGAAAAAGGTTTCCTCGATGGCGGGACCGGGCCGTGATGAACCTCTTTTTTGTTTGAGGGATGGAGGTCCCGTTCCTTTGAAGGGCGATTTGTCACCTGAATTCAGTGCTTACGGACTGTTGCGCAATCCGATCGAACTTCGTGGCTATTCCCGTCCGTTTCCGCTGACCGGCATGCCGTCACTGTTGCTGCGCCTGCGCGCACTGTTTGGAATCAGCGCCCGTTGCGAAATTCTGTGTTTGCTTGGCGCGAACCAGGAGGTGCACCCGTCGGAGGTTGCCCGGCAGACGGCGTATTTTGCCCGCACCGTGCAGAACGCGATGCAGGAAATGCTTCGTTCCGGCGTGGTCGAGGTCAGAACCGCCAACCGCCAGAAGATGTACTGGCTGAAGCCAGGATTCCTGGACAGCCTTCTGCGGCCCGACGGTAACCCGATCCCATGGATGAATTGTTCCGCATTGTTCCGCGCCCAGGAAATCCTCTGGCTGGGCGTGGATCGTCTTGCCGTGGCGGGGCTCGACCCCTTGACCGCGGCGTCAGAACTGCGGCGTCTTGCGATGAAGATGCGCCCCCTTCTGGGCGATGCCGGCATGGGTATGAAACTGCGGAATGAATCGGCTTTCCCGGGTGAAGGTTACACCACCGTCTTCGAGGAAGACATCGCTGCTTTGCTTGACGCAATTATTTGAAGACCGCGTCTGGAACCCGTAAATCGCGCCTACACATTAAACCGGAAGTTAAGACTCCGCGTCAGGACTGGGGATGAAGGG
>CAZNJW010000045.1:0-19652 GCA_964573455.1 uncultured Anaeromyxobacteraceae bacterium
AGGCTGTCCCTGATCCACGAAGCCTGCGTGCGCATCGACCGATCGGAGTCGTTCAGTCCTGGAATGATCGTGGTCGCCAGTTCGACGTGGATGTCCAGCTCGGCCATCTCGACCGTGGCATGCAGAACGTCGGTCAGAGTGGCGTGGCATTGTTCGCGGTAGAAGTTCGGATCGAACGCCTTGATCTCGACGATTGCGGCGGAAATGTGACGGAAGACATCTCTGATGGCCGACCTGGTGATGAAACCGTTCGTGACCGCGACAGATCTGATATCCGCCCGCGCGGCCGCCGCGCTGATCTCCATCAGGTACTCGGCATAGACCACAGGCTCGTTGAAGGCGAAAGCGATTGCGCGGCAATGGTTGGACTGGGCAGCTTCCACAATCCTGTCGGGCCCCATCTCGAGCTGGACCATGTCCGGCGCTTCCGACTGGGCAAGTTCGTGATGTGGACAGAAAGAGCAGTCGAGGTTGCATCCGGGCGTTCCCATCGAAAAGACGCGCGAGCCCGGAAGGTAATGGAAAATCAGTCTTTCCTCGATCGGCCCGACCGAGATCTCGCCAGGCCTGCCCCAGACGGTCGTGTACAGAACGCCGTCTTCGTTGCGTCTGATCAGGCAGTCGCCCGCTTTCGTGTCCGGAATGACACACCCATGCGGACACAGCGTGCAGTGGACCCTGTTGTTATCGGATGGGTTGAAAAACGATGCAACCCGCCAGCCCTGTCGATTCATCCGGCTCCTTGCGAAACGATGCGGCCGGGTGCTAGTGTAGCACCGGACTTTGAAGAGGCAGAAAGCGGTGATCCTGATTAAGTCCGATACCGAGATGAAAATGATGCGCGAGGCTGGTCGAATCCTGGCCGATGTGCTTCAGGGTATGCATGAACGGATTGTGCCCGGGGTCAGCACGGGTGAATTGGATGAGTGGGCGGACAGGCAGATCGCAGCGGCAGGATGTCAGCCCGCCTTTCGTGGTCAGCCCGGCATGACGCGCGGCGCCCGGCCGTTCCCGGCCGTGGCGTGCATCTCGATCAACGAAGAGATTATCCACGGCATTCCCTCGCGGCAGAGGGTGATCAAGGACGGCGATATCGTCAGCGTTGATTGCGGCGTGATCTGGAAGGGATACTACTCGGATTCAGCGTTTTCGCGGATCGCCGGTCAGGCAGATCCGGACGTCGCCAGGCTGGACCAGACCACGCGTCGCGCCCTGTATGCGGGGATTGAGAAGGCGCGGCCGGGAAACAGGCTGCACGACATATCTTTCGCGGTCGAAAGCTGGGCTGTGTCTGAAGGTCTGGGGATTGTTCGCGAATTCTGTGGCCATGGGGTAGGGCGCAGTCTGCATGAAGATCCGGGCATCCCCAACTACGGGGTGCCGGGAACCGGGCCAGTGCTGCGGCGCGGCATGACGCTGGCGATCGAACCGATGTTCATGCTGGGCAAGGAAAAAGTGAAAGTCCTGATCGACGGATGGACCGTGATCTCGGCGGATCGCAGCCCTGCGGCCCACTGGGAACACACGATTCTGATCACCGACGATCAGCCCGAGATCCTGACGAAGTGGCGATGAAGGTTCGGTTCAGTCCGCGGGCGGCGCCTCGAACAACGGGTTGGCGGTGACGAACAGCGTGTACCGCGACCACTGCTGCCAGAAGTTGGTATAGGCCGCGAAAAGGATCGTCGAACCATCGGCCGAGATCATCCCGCCGGCGGCCCCGCGGTAGAGGTCGGGGTCGGACGCGTCGAAGATATGTCCGTTGACGACCGGCTTATACACGTCGCGCTCCAGATCCCAGACCAGGATTCCCCACTCACCGTCCATGTACTGTTCAAAGGATACGTACCTGCCATCGGCGGAGATTGACGGACGCCATCCGTTTCCCCAGGCGACGATGTCCTCGGCTGGTGTCGATGGCGGGTTGGTCGGCATCAGCGCCTTGAGTGTGGAAGTCTTGCGGTCGAACAGGTAGATGATCTGATCGTCGTCGAAACCGTCCGAGTATCCGAGCGCCGAGCACGACGTGAACGCGACCATGGAACCGTCGGCGCTGAGGACCGGCTGATGGCTCTCGCAGTCGACACTGGTGCCATCCGGCAGGATGCTGACGCGCTCGGGTGTGTTCTGTCCAGAGGCCTCGAAGACGTAGACGTCGGCCAGGCCGTTGTCGTCGTCGTCGTCGAACGGTCGATCGGTGACGAGCGCTATGACGGTGCCGTCACGGTTAACCACCGGGTTGAGAAAATCGTATGCCGGCTCGCCGGAGTCCCAACTGTCGTCGTCCAGCAGCATCGGAATCGTCGTCTGGTTGTTCCTGGTATCCAGGCAGACAGGCAGATCGTTGTTGCGGAAGCAGATCGTGTTGCCGTCAGCGCTGATTGACGGGTTTGTCGATGTGAATGCGCCAGCGGCCTTGACCGCGTCGGTCGATGCCTCCCAGGTGTAGACGGCCGGGTCGTAGATGTCGACCGAAGGCAGATCCAGTCCAGGAGCCAGGTTGCGAGCGAACGACGCGAATGTGACGGTGTCGCCGTCCGAGTCGATCGATGGCGCGCCCGAGTCTCGATCGCCAGGTGCGCCGGACGCGTCGCTGGAGATCAGCTTGGATGAGCCGTCCTGAAGATCGACCCTGTACACCTGGGCCAGCGTCGCATCGGTTTCGTCACCGACGCCCCGCGTGGCGAACGTGACATACCTGCCATCGCCTGAGATCGGCGAACCGCCCACGGCGATCACGCCGAAGAAGGCGTCTCCGTCCAGGTCAAGGCTGGCCGGAATGATCGCGTCGTTGCGGGACAGGGGGGGCCGGTACTCCCAGTCCTCGTCGCAGCCGGAAAAGACTGTCAGAAGCGAGGCGCAGGCGAACGCCGCCATAACGAACGAACGCATGAAGTATCCGTTGTTTCTGTCGGTTTTCATTTTGCCACCTCGCCGTTACGCGCCTTGCGCTCCCTGGACTGTTTGATCAGCTGGTTGATATCCAGGACGACCTTCAAACTGATGGTGGCGCCCATGCCGGGGTCCTTGTATTCAGTGGTGCCCGCGAACACGACGCCGTTGTAAAGGAAGGCCGCGGACAGCGCCACGTCGGCGCCGTCGTCGGCGTAGATGTAGAGGGCCGGACCGCCTTCGAGTCGCCACGTCAAGGACGGGTCGTGACCGGCGAACTCGTATTGCGGGATGTAGTAGTCCACGCCACCCGCGAAGTAGACCGACAGGCGGCCACGGGTGAAATGGAACAGCGAGAACTCGAATGCGGCCGCGGCTCCGATACCGCCGACGTCGGATTTGTTACCGTACACGCGGTATTCGTCCGAGAAGATGTCGGTACCGCGACCCTGTCTGAACCCAACCGAATCCACCAGCCCCTCGATACCGCTGATTCCGTAGAAAGTCGGGGTGAAGGTGAGCATCCTGTTCCGGTCAGCGAACTGGGCCCCGACACCAATTCTGAAGGTAGTCGGCTGGTTCCTGGTCATGGAAATCTCGGCCATGACAGCCAGGTTCACCCAGAACGGCTTGTATTCGTCATCGTCGACGTCCGCCGTCGGTTCCTCGGGTGCGGGCGGCTCTTCCGGTAGAGGCGGCTCAACAAGGGAAGCTGGCTCGCCAACCGATGGATCAGCCGGTGCGGATGCCTCGTCCGTGGCGGTCACATCTTCCGCTGCAGTTGGTACGTCAACCTCGGTCTGTCCCAAAGCGGCAGTCGCCGAACTGGTAGACAGAAGCAGTATCGGTATCAGGAATATCAGTCTTTTCAACATGTTTCCTCCGATTCGCCGGCTGGCGCCAGTGTGCCCTGCGGATTCTTTTCAAGCCACCATGTCAGCAGCACCGCGGCCGCGGCCGCGTCACGCATCTCTTTTGACTGCTTGATCGTTCGTCCAGCTTCTTTCAGCAGGTCCTCGGCCTCGACGGACGTCAGTCTTTCGTCGAAAAGACGGACTTCGAGCGAGGTATGCGCCCGAACCTGTTCGGCCAGTCGTTCTGCCGCAAGCGCACGAGGACCGATCGTGCCGTCCATTGAAACTGGATAGCCGATAATGATTAACCCGGCTTCCAGTTCAACTGCCCTGGCCGCGATTGCCGCCGGCAGTTCACGCCCGTCCTTTACGCGGATCACACCGACTGGAGTCGCCAGCAGACCGAGCCAGTCGCAGACTGCAATCCCGCAGCGGACCGTGCCCGGATCTACCGCCATCACCCTCACAGGGTTATCTCCCGCAGGTCCGGCGACACGGTGAACGACGCGCCGGTGGCAGCCCTGATTTCTTCGACCGTCACTCCCGGCGCTGTCTCCAGAAGGACCAGCCCATCGGGGGTGACTTCCATCACCGCCATATCGGTGATGATCTTGTTGACGCAGGCGCGGCCCGTCAGTGGGAGTGTGCAGCGCTCGACTATCTTGTGGGATCCACGGGCGGTGTGTTCCATCGCAACGATGACGTGCTTGACGCCGCTGACCAGGTCCATCGCGCCGCCCATGCCCTTGACCATCTTGCCCGGAACCGCCCAGTTTGCCAGATCGCCGTTCGCCGCGACCTGCATGGCGCCAAGCACGGTCATATCCAGGTGCCCGCCTCGGATGATTCCGAAGCATTCGGTGCTGTCGACATACGCGGCACCCGGCATAGCCGTGACCGTCTGCTTGCCGGCGTTGATCAGGTCCGGATCTTCATCGCCCTCGAAGGGGAACGGTCCGACTCCGACAAGGCCGTTCTCGGCTTGAAAGAGAACGTCAATCCCCTCGGGGATGTAGTTTGAAACGAGGGTCGGCAGCCCGATGCCGAGGTTGACGCAGTAGCCGTCCTTAACCTCACGGGCGACCCTCATAGCTATCTGTTCGCGTGTCAGCATTGAAAACCTCCGGTGACGGCCGCAACGGCGGCCCGCCATCATGCCTGCCTGGGTCTGGTCGTCCGCCGCTCGATCGGCTTGCGATAAACAGCGCCCTTCACGATACGATCCACATAGATGCCCGAAAGGTGGACATCGTCCGGGTGGATCCCCCCGACATCGGCCATCTGCTCGACCTCGGCCACCGTGACGGTGCCGGCCATTGCCATCGGCGGGTTGAAGTTACGCGCCGTATAGCGGAAACGGAGGTTGCCGCGAGCGTCGCCAACGTGACCCTTGACCAGCGCGAAATCCGGTCTGAGAGCCTTTTCCATCAGGTATTCCCGTCCGTCGAACACGCGCGTCTCGCGACCCTCGGCGCGCACCGTTCCGACGCCGGCCGGGGTGTAGAACACGGGGATTCCCATGCCGGCACATCTGAGCGCCTCGGCGATACTGCC
Source organism: uncultured Anaeromyxobacteraceae bacterium (assembly GCA_964573455.1). Lineage (GTDB taxonomy): Bacteria > Myxococcota_A > UBA9042 > DTJE01 > DTJE01 > JAGOFO01. The sequence continues at coordinate 5,301 of CAZNJW010000045.1, forward strand.
CTGCGGCATCAGTTCGCAGGTCAGCTTGCCTTCGGCGACCAGCTTCTCGACAACAGCGTTTTCGCCTATGTAACTGGCGATGACGTGATCCACCAGTCCAGCCGCTATAACACGACCGACGCCCTCGTTGTCGGTTCCGCATGTGTTCGTGATCACGGTCAGATGCCGTGGACCCTTCCTGATCAGTGCTTCGATCAGGTTTTCGGGCACGCCACACAGACCGAAACCGGCCACGGCCACGACCGCTCCGTCGTTGATATCCGCGACTGCGGCGTCGGCCGATTCAAAGACCTTATTCATAATTCCTCCAGTCGGCGAACGTTATTTCACGCCGGAATGATTGCAGGAAGCGGGGACAAGGTCAACTGGCGGGGGGGAATTCCTTCTTCAGCAGTTTCTCGCAGCTCTTCTTGAACAGTATGCCGTCCGCGTAGTCTTCGGCGCCGGGGTCCATCTGCGAGCATTTTTCGAGTTCGGCCCGCGCCAGGTCGCGCCTGTCGGTCATCAGGTAGATTTCAGCCAGGTAGTAATGGCTGCGGATCTTGGTCTCGCCCTTTTCGATCGATGCCTTGACGTGTTTTTCCGCCTTCTTCATGTCGCGGGCGATCTTGGGCAGGTCGCGCCAGTAAACGCCCATCGCCCGATCCGGACCGCCGAAGTCGTAGCCGGGATTCACGGCGACGGCCTTGTTCCCCATGCTCTCGAACTTACCCTTGACGCCCTTTCCGATCGCCTTCAGCACGCCGATCGCGATCGAATACTGTCCCAGAGAGATCACGCCGAAGTAATAGCCCTCGACACGGCCCGGCTGCAGCTTGGACGCCTTCAGGCCTTCCTCGTAGCCGCGCCATCCCATCGTCTCCTTGACCTTCTTGTCGCTGGAGCGTTCGGCAACCCAGAACGCGCCGCGCGCCATGCGCCATCTGGCATCGAATTCGTCCCCGCCGGCCTTCAGGGCCGCCTCGGCCAGATCGAAGGACTTCTGCGCGTTGCCGGAGACGTTGCGCTTCTTCCAGAGTTGGTCGGACTGCTTGAGCATGTCGGACGGGGTCAGAGCGGGAGAAGGCCCGCCTTCGTCCTGGGCAGTGGCCGGAACCGCCATCACCGTGAAAAGTACCGCCGTGAGCGCAGCGAACAGGAAATTCCGCATCATCTGACTCCCTATGAGATTTTCGTGTTGTCGGACCGCGGAGTGCGGTCCCCCCATCCCGATCGGAACAATACTATCACTTTTGGGTCAGGCGTTGCCATGCAGGTTCACTGCGCGGCGCAGTTCATCCCCGTCTCGGTCGAGAAAATCTGGTCGGTGATGGCGGCGCCGTCCTCCAGTGAACCGACCGTCAGAACCTCGCTGCCGAGCTTACCGGTGATGTGGGTCTCGTCCGGGAGCGTGGCCACCATGTCGATAAGCATCTGCGCCCCGAATCCCATAATCTGCGTGTCGCACTTGTAGGCGATAGCCTCGTAGATGGTCGCGACCGCGGCCTCGTCGATCTCCGTCGCACAGGCTGGCAGAGTGCCTTCGCCCGGCGTGCAGCCGGACGTGCGGCCGGCACAGTACTCATTAACCAGGATCGTCTTCATGTCGTTCAGCGTCTGGTCCCGCATCAGCGTGGCCGTGATGATCCCGTCCACTATCACCGGGACGCCTTCGCCGTCATCGCCGATCCGGCCTTCAAGGATCATGTTGCGGATGTCGAGCGCCGCCGCCCACTCCGGGTTGACCGGGTCGTCGGATACCGCCGAGAGGAACGGAATCAGCTGAACCTCCATGCTGACAGGGCCAGCCTCGAAGCAGGGCGCTCCTTCCTTCCAGCGCAGCGGGATCTCCAGGCATGGGGAACCTTCCACGTATGTCAGGTAGTTATCGATCTCCCAGCGCGACGCGATGCTGAGCCGGCTCTGGTAGCCGGTTTCCGAGTTGTAGGCGTCGAACGAGAATACGAACGGGATCGCGGACATCATTTCGCCGAGCATCTCACCCAGTCCGGTCGCGTCCGAAACGCCCTCGGTGACGGTCATGCGCTGGAAGGTTCCGGTGGCGGCAGCCGGGTCGGTGATCGTTGATTCTCCTGGTTCACACGTGAAATCCGGAACCACCGGGAACGGGATGTCTGCCTCGTTCAGCAGGGTGAATGTGTCCGTCGTTGCGTTGTACTCAACCTCGAACCACTTGTTTTCAGCGGCCTGGAAGTTCTCGACCATGTAATAGGGGACGCCGCAGTAGTCTCCCTTGAAGAAGCCGTGAAGGTGTCCGGCAAAAATGGCCTTTACCTGTCCCGGATACTCTTCAAGTACGTCGCAGAGCTGGCCACTGATCGACACCGGCGCGAACGAACTGGGCGGGTGATGGAAGAACAGCATTGCCGGTTTGCCGGAGTCCAGTTCGGTTCGCAGCCACTCAAACTGTTCAGTAGAGAACTTTCCCATCAGACCGTGGGTTTCGCCCCATGCGCCTTCCTCCATCGAGTTAAGAACGATCAGCTTGACGCCGTTGATTTCCCAGGTCGAGTAAAGAGGCTGTTCCATGACCTCGGAAAACAGCGCTCCGCGCGCGTCGCCGTCCGTCGTCAGGGCCGGAAGGTCGCCGTGGTAGTCGTAGAACTCGTGGTTTCCGATCGAGGCCCGCCACGGCATCTTCAGTTTGTTCATCTCTTCGACAAACCAGTACAGCGGGTTGTCCTGGGGAGGCATTGCGTCCAGGTCGTGCCAGGCCGGCAGGATGTGGTCGAAATTGTCGCCACCGGTGACGAGCGCGTCGAAGTCGCCCGAAATAGCGTTTATCAGGTTGACGCGCGCCTGGAGGTAGCTGTCGTCCCGTGTCTGCCCCTCGGTTACCCGGTAGTGGATATCTGACACGAAGATGAAGCGGACGATCTGTTCCGGAGCAACGGTGTCCTGTTCCGCATCCACCAGACCATCGGTGTCGACGACATCCTCCTCCACGGTATCCGGAATGTCCGGAATGTCCTCGGAGACAGGCTCCCCGTTGTCGCCACAACCGGCTGAAACCGCCAGGATTGCCGCCGCCGCCCATGCAATGATTGTCGTGTTCCTCATGCTTCGCCTCTGTGTTGTCACTTTTGTCTGTCGGCTCGCTTCCGCTGGCCGGATTCTTCGGCGGGAATGATAACAGCATCGCGAATGTGGTTGTATACATCGTTCATCGATCTCGCGATCGCCTCGCGCGCTCGACAAATGCTGCCTTAGGTGATAAAAGAGCGACCGACTCTGCTGCTTGTGTTTAGACTGGTAAATCCATGGAAGACTTGAAAAAAGAAGCTCTCAGACAGATTTCTGCCGCGTCGACGACGGCGACCCTGAAGGACATCGAGGTGTTCTGGCTGGGCCGGAAGGGTGTCGTCACCAATCGGATGAAGGAACTCGGAACGCTTGACCCGGATCAGAGAAAGCTGGTCGGGCGCGATTTGAACATCCTGAAGAATGAGATACAGACCGCGATAGCCCAACGTACCACCGAGGTCGCGGCCAGGGAGATTCAGGAACAGGCGGCCGCGATGTTCATCGACACGTCGATGCCTGGCCTTCATTCGCGTCCGGGGCACCTGCACCCTCTGACACTCGTGACGGAACAGGTCGTGGACGTCTTCGAGAGGATGGGGTTCTACACGTTGGACTACCCCGAGGCAGAAAGCGAATTCTTCAACTTCGACGGCCTGAACATCCCCGCGGATCACCCGGCACGCGACACGCAGGACACCTTTTACCTGACCGACGGGAACCTGTTGCGGACGCACACGTCGCCTGGTCAGGTCAGGGCGATGCGACAGTTCAAGCCGCCCTTCAAGGCGGTATTTCCGGGCCGTGTGTTTCGTTGTGAGGCGACCGACGCTTCACACGAACACACGTTCAACCAGGTCGAGGGGATCATGGTCGATCGATCGGTTTCGGTCGCCAACCTGATTTCTTCCATGATGACGCTGCTTTCGGGCGTGTTCGGACGACAGGTAACCGTAAGGCTCCGTCCAGGTTTCTTTCCGTTTGTCGAACCCGGCTTCGAACTGGACATTCAGTGCATGGTCTGCGGCGGGCAGGGCTGTCCTGTCTGCAAGCGCAGCGGCTGGGTCGAGTTGATGCCGTGCGGATTGATTCATCCGAACGTCATCAGGGCGGGCGGCCTGGATCCGGCGGAGTGGGAAGGCTGGGCTTTCGGTCTTGGCCTGTCGAGGCTGGTGATGATGCGATACGGGATCGATGACATTCGCTGGCTGATGTCCGGAGATCTCAGGTTTGTCAGACAGTTTTAGGCCGATGGCCTGTTTTTGGGAAGAAAGATGAAGTACTCGTGGAACTGGCTTTGTGATTATGTGGACCTGTCCGGGATCGACCCCGACTCCGTCGCGCAGCGATTCACGATGACGGTGGCCGAACTGGAAGGCGTTCAACGGATTGGCGTCGGTCTGGACGGCGTTCTGGTCGGACAGGTGGTGTCGTGCGTGCCGGTCGAAGGGACCGCTTCCTTGAAGGCGATTCAGGTCGATGTCGGCGGGCGAGTGGTTTCGGGCGTTTCCGGGGCTCCGAACATTGCGGCCGGACTCAAGGTGCCGGTTGCACTGCCGGGTGTGACGCTGCCCGGTGGCGTGCTGATTTCCCAGGTGACGATCCACGGCATCGAGAGCGGGCTGATGGTAGCCTCGGAAAAGGAACTCGGGCTGTCAGACGACCATTCCGGCGTCATGGAACTGCCGGCTGATTCTGTTGTCGGCGCCAGGCTGGTCGACGCCCTGCCGATCGTCGACACCGTTTTTGAGGTCGACAACAAGTCGATCACACATCGCCCGGACCTCTGGGGGCATTACGGCGTGGCACGGGAAGTCGCGGCCATGATGAGCCGGCCGCTTGTGAACCTGGATGAGGATTTCGCACAGGGCACGGCTGACCTGATGTCCGTGAGCGTCCAGGAACCGATCGACTGTCCCAGGTATCTGGGCATGTGTTTTGACGGCGTCGAGATCGCACCTTCGCCCTTCTGGATCCGCCACAGGCTGCGGGCGGTCGGTCTAAGGCCGATCAGCAATATCGTCGACCTTACGAACTACATCATGATGGCCGTCGGCGAACCGATGCATGCGTTTGACCGTCGAAACATCAAGGACGACACGATCATCGTCAGAAGGGCGGCGCAGGGAGAGGCGTTCAGGACGCTCGACGGGCAGGATCACGTCCTTACCGGCGAGGATCTGCTGATAGCCGACTCGAGTCGCGGCGTGGCCCTGGCCGGTGTGATGGGTGGCGAGAACAGCGAGGTGCTGCCGGATACGTCGCGGCTTTTCATCGAGTGCGCGACTTTCCATCCGGGGCGGATTCGCCGTACGTCGGTAAGACATTCCCTCAGGACCGACTCGTCGGCCCGGTTTGAAAAAAGTCTTGACCCGCGCGCCGCAGCTCAGGCGATGGCGATGTTCGTGAAGTTGCTGGCCGAGACATGTCCCGGCGCCGCAGCGTCATCGAAGGCGTACGATCTGTTCCCGAACCCGCCCCGCACCGTCACGATGAGACTGGATCCCGCATTTGTCAGTCGTCGTCTGGGCAGGAACGTGCCGTCGGACCAGACACTGAAGATTCTGGCAAGTCTTGGGTTCGAGATCGAGCTTCGACCGGATGGGATCTTCCTTGTGACCGTTCCGTCGTGGCGGGCGACCAAGGACGTTTCGATTCCCGAGGATCTGCTGGAAGAGGTCGGCCGGTTCGTCGGATACGACAACATCGTTCCGGTTCATTCAAAGGCCGTGGTCAGCCTGGTGCCGCGTCTTGAACACCGCGCTTTCATCTTCCGCAGCAAGCATATCCTGGCCAGCGACTGTGGCCTGGACGAGATCGAAAGATACTCGTTCGACAGCCGCGACACGCTGAAGAAGATCGGCTTCGAGCCGCGGGACGCGTTGACGCTGAAGAATCCAATCTCTGCCGATCATGTTTCGCTTAGAACCCATCTTGCTCCCAACATTCTGGGCGCGATGGAATTGAATTCAAAGAACTTCAATGATTTCCAGTTGTTTGAGGTCGGGCGAGTGTTCTCGGCCCATCACGATGACGAGGGCGTCCCGCTTCAGAGCTGGCACATAGGCATCCTTTCCTACTCCCGCGCCTCGCGACGTCGGGATCAGCTCGAGGTTCTGTTCCGCCAGACACGCGGCGTCATCGAACGTTTCCTGTCGATTCACGGTTTCGTGGCGCCGGTGATCGATGTGTCGGCGGATGACGTGGATGGCGAGAAGCTGCCGTGGTTGCACCCGGGCGCCGCGCTGAAGATTCGTGTCGGCGGGGCAGTGGTGGGTTACGTCACGGTCGTGCACCCGGCCGTCATGCGCGGCCTTGATGTTCTGGGCGGCGCGGTTTATGTGGAATTAGTGCTCGACGATTTGATGGCGGCACCCAGGCGCCCCGCGGGATTCACGTCGATACCCAGGTTCCCTTCCAGCCAGATTGATCTTTCGCTGGTCATCGCCGAGCGGACGTGCGTCTCGGCTGTGCAGGACGCGATCCGGGGTTCTGGTGGGCCATTCCTGAACGGGCTGGAGTTGATCGATGTGTACTCCGGCAAGCCGATTCCGCCAGGTTTCAGAAGCGTCACGTTCAGGCTCGTATTCCAGGCGTCGGATCGGACATTGTCGGATGAAGAGGTAAAGGCGGCTGCCGAGGCGATCACGTCGAGTGTGCGCGCGGCCGGCGCCAGACCGTGGAACGAGGTGGTCTCGGCCGATAGCCCCGGCCAGGGATAAGCCTTGCGGCCATGTCCATGCCGGGATGAGGTTCGGGTTTGAAGGCATCTGACATCCTCTACATCACCAAGCCGCTTGTTCCTCCCTGGAACGATTCTGGAAAACTGCTGCCGTGGCTTCTGGCCAGAAACCTTTCCGATTTCCGTATTTCGGTCATGGTGCCTTCAGGCAGCCACCTGGATCTTCCCAACGTGGAAAGTGAAACCGTCTACGGTGGCGCTTCATCGTTCACCTTGCCGGGGATGGACAAAATGCGGCTCATGGCGCGCCTGATGATTCAGGGGATGCCGCCGATCGCGCACTTCTTCTTTTCTCCGAACGGTCCCACGTCGATGGCGGCCCGTATCGTCAGAAGGCGCAGACCGGACGTCCGGATGGTTCAGACGGTGATGAGCCTTCCCAACCGGCCACGCGTTCTTGCCGACGGACTTTTCGCGGACAGGATCGTCGTCTGGTCCAGGCACGCCGAAATGCTGGTGAACGATGCCGTCAGGGCGCGTGGCCTGGATGCGAAGGTAGTACATGTGAAACCTGGTATCGAACCGCTCGAACCGGTTTCGGCCGACGCACGGAAGTTCATCCGTACTGGATTCGGCCTGCCACCCGATGCCAGGATTGTTCTGTACGCCGGTGATCTGGAGTTCTCCTCCGGAGCGGCGACGACCGCCAGCGCCATCAGGATTCTGAAGGATCGGATGCGCCTTGTTTTTGTGTTCGCCTGCCGTCCGAAGACCGCCGCGTCCAGACGGGTGCTGTCCGAGATCGAGTCCAGCCTGGCATCCGAGGTGGCCGCGGGCAGGGTGCGGTTCATGGGTAACGTGCCCAACTTCAGGGATTTACTTACTTGCGTCGATTGTCAGGTGCTTCCGGTCGAGACGACCTATGCGAAGACCGACATTCCCCTGGCCGTGCTCGAGGGCATGTCCGCTGGCGTGCCGGCGATTGTCGGGGGATCCACACCGATGGACGAGATGATTCAGGCCGGCGCCGTGCGCGGTGTCGAACCAGGCAGTGGAGCTGCCCTGGCGGCGGCGCTTGAGGCAACTCTCGGACCTGGTGGCGACGGCCAGGTTCTTGGCGCGGCAGGTCGTGGATACGCGCTTGATAACCACTCGGCGGCCGCCATGGCCAGGGCTCACGCCGCCTTGTATCTTGAACTGGCCCGGAAGACTCCAGTTAATGGATAACAGAAGCTACTACGATGTAATGGCGGGCGGCTACGAGGATCAGCGTCACCGTGGTTACCACGCATTTCTGGACGAGTCCGAGGTCAGCGCGGTCGCGGATCTGGTCCGTGACAAGGATGTGCTGGAGGTCGGGTGCGGAACCGGGCTGATCCTGTCACGTCTTGCGCCGATCGCGTCGCACGTGACCGGTGCGGATCTGTCGGCCGGAATGCTGGCAATGGCGCGGAATCGAGGCCTGTCGGTTGTTCAGGCGAACGCTCTGTCCCTGCCGTTCCCGGATAATTCGTTTGACGTGGCCGTGAGTTTCAAGGTTCTGGCCCACATCGAGGACATCCGCGGCGCGGTTGGCGAGATGTGCCGCGTTGTGCGGCCGGGTGGATTCGTGGCCGCGGAGTTTTACAACAGTCGCAGCATCCGCAGCCTGATCAAGTCGTTGAAAAGGCCGTCATCCATCGGCGATGGGGTGGTCGACACGGACGTCTTCACCAGGTACGACTCAGTCGGGGCAGCCGTTTCGTATTTTCCGGCGGAAATGAAGATTCTGCGGGTTCGCGGGATCCGTACCATCATCCCGTTCGCGGCCGCCATGAAGGTTCCCGTGGTTGATCGCGTGCTGGGTCTGTCGGACAGGATTGTGGGGAAGACTCCGGCCGGACGGCTGGGCGGGTTCATCGTTGTGACGGCGGTCAAGACTGGCGGGCGGACTTGAACGGGCAAGGCAGTCGATCCAGACTGTAACGCCCGGAACCCCACGCGGCGGTCATTGCCAGACCACCCATTATCGACAGATTCTTCATGAACATGAGCTGCTGCATGTGTGCCTCGGGGCCTGACATGTTCCAGAACGCATGGAAAATCAGCGTCGTGGGTATCATGAACAGGAACAGGGCGACGGCGCCGGCCCTGGCCTGAACGCCGAGTATCAGCGACAGCCCTCCAAGCACCTCGACCGCAATCGCGCCGGCCAGGAACAAGGGCACCAGCGGCATTCCCACCGAACCCATGAAGCCGGCGGTCTGCTCCCAGCCACCGATCTTGTTGATGCCGCTCAACAGGAACAGAATCCCCAGAAGAACGCGGCCGACCAGTGGAACGGCCCCCGTGAATATGTTTTCAATAGTCTTTTTCATTTCATCATTCTCCATTCAACATGCTGTTTCAAATTCGGATACCTTTTATCCAGATTTGGCTGTCGCAGTCATTTGTCAAGTTCCATTGAGCATTTCCGGAAACACGATCAATTTAATTGAAGTACCATTGATCGCATGAAAACCAGCTTGATTCAGTCACTTTCTGTTTTCGTCGCGTTCGTCGTGCTGATCTCCGGGGGCGTTTCAACGGCTGCGGCCCAGGGTGCTCCTGCCGACGAGGATCCCGGGCCGGTGCCGGTCGACATGTATTCGATAAAGGCACGCGCCGGTCTGGATCCTGATCCGGCAGCGATGCCCGTGGTCGTGTCCAGGGGAACCGTGGGCGGCGAGGCGGACGGCTGCGTAGGTCCGGACGGCGTGGTATGCGCCTTCGACAACGTTTTCAGGCTTTATCACATGGATTTTCGTGCCGGCGAGGCCGGTGGCCGGGTCCGTGCGGCTTCGACCAACCTTGCCGCGTGGTTCGGCCATCCAGCGCCCGACACGATGTTGATGCTGCTTGAGTGCGACGACGATTCATGCTCGCGGGGAACGGTGATTTCCATCGATGACAATGGAAACGAAGACACCACCGAGCCTTTCGACTCGTTGATCGTGGCTCAGACACGTCCAGGGCGCCTTTACCGGCTGGTTTTGACAGGCGCGGCCCCGGGCGGACGGGGAACCGCCTCGCTCGAGGTTTCGTTTGACGACGGCCGATCTACGGTGACGCCGGACGTCGACTTCGGTGGCTGGCACGTAACGGATCGCGAGATTCGCGAGGGCGACACCCTATTCGTCGGCAAGAATTCGAATTCCATCCGCGCAGGCTCACAAGGTCATCGCGAGTACCACGACTCGAAGCTGTTGATCCTTGACACTTCGGCAGGCGATTGTGACGACGGTTGCGGGCGGTTTCTGTTCAACGACGATTTCAAGTACGGCGATTCAGCCATGTTCCTCAGCCGGGTCACGGTGCCGGCTGGCTTCGGGGACTTCAAGGGGCGTGTAATCGTCGGCGTGCATGACGACCGCGATTCCGCCGGTACAAGATACTCGATGAACGCCCGGCTTTTCTTCGTCAGGCGCGGCGAGTCGGACGGTGGCCGTTGGACGGGACCGAACTCGGCGGATCTGGACGGGGACGGGCTGACTGCCGCGATCGAACATGTGCTTGGTTCATGCGACTCCATTGACGACGTGGTTCCCGATGGCGTCGGCATTCAGGGCATGTCTTGTCGTGACTACGCCGCCAGGGTGGAATCCTTTGGCGGCAAGTGGACGGCGGCCGATTCCGACAACGACGGGCTCTCCGATTCGGCCGAGGTCTTCGCCAAGGGCGTCCACTGCACCCGGACTCCCGCGCCTCCATACAACAATCCAGGCCGCTGCACGGCTTTCGGGTTCAATGACGACCACCGATGCCCGCCAGGCGAGTATTGCGTCGGCGTGGATGTGTCGGCGCTGTCGGATCCAAACCCGAACATCTACGATGTCTACGTTTTCAATGACTACATCGAATCCACCGGGCTCGAATACAAGGTGACGACCGCTGGACAGGAGCTGCTGAAGAACGCCTGGCACGATGCCGCGCTGTTGTGCTGGGACGGAAGCTCGGCGCCTTGCGAGGGTCAGGATGACCTCCCTTATCTGTTCAACGTGCATGTCTATTCGGATGAAGGTCCGGGCTTGCATGTAACCAGGCACCGATTCGTGGAAGCGAAGTTCGGTTCCGAGGTCAGCGGCGGAGTCCGGTGGACGCTTGCGTACTTCAACCGTTTCTTCAAGCCGGAGTTCCGGTACACCGGGGTCGGTTTCTTCACCCTTTCCACGTCCGGTTCCGAGGGACAGTCATCCCGCGGATACAGGTCTCTGATCTGGCGTGGCGCGAAGGAAAACGACGAACGAAGCCATTCGGACGTGCTGTCAATCCTGTCGCACGAGGTTGGTCATCTTCTGGGGCTCAGCGACCTGTCGTACACGAAATACGGGTACGGCTGTCCGGCCGGAGGTTCCTGCGTGACCTGTCCGGAGGTGCGACTCGACGCTGAACGGGATCGTTCGCAGACTGCCTGGCCACAGTATCCGAACGTGCCTTCCCTGATGAACTACGGTTACAACAGTTTCGGAGCCGGGATGCGTCCCCTGACGTCGGACGCGCCTACAGGCACGGCCAAGTTTCAGGAGGGATGCAGCAGGAGCAACCTTCGTTTCAGCAAGGGCCTTCTGGGCGAACTTTCCGAGGAGGACCTGGTCGAGGTCAACCCGCTGTCCAGGGGCGATGTCGCGACCTGGCGGGATCGGATGCTGGTGCGTGAGGTAGAGTGTTTCGGAGACAAGGGGCGCAACAAGGCACCGCAGAAGGATCCTTTCAAGGGACACTGTCGGAATGGCGTCTGCAGGATTGACTGGGACGCCTATCGGTTTGAAGGTGAGCCGCCCGACCCGCCTGAAGGGCCTTACAGATTCGACCTTTCGATGGGAAACCTGGGTGGGGAACCGACCGCGATCGAGGACTGTTCGAACGATCGCCTGGTCGACAGGAACGAACTGGCCACTATGCAGGCGATCGGCAAGGATCGGCTTGGCCGGATGTACCAGCCGGAGTTCGACATCTTCAAGGCGACTTTCAACGGGGGCGTGACGGAAAATCTGGCGGGCTGGGACACTCCGCTGGCAGTCAACGGCGTTTCCTACGTTGAACCTGTGGTCTTTTCGGGCAGTTGCGCGAACGATTCCGAATGTGTCGCGATCAAGGGAAGATGCGACATTCAGGCCGGGATGTGCGTGGATCAGCGGCCCGCGTCGACGTTCAGGAAGGCTGCCCGGTTTGATGGCGGCTCGTCGTATCTGCGTGTCGTCAGCACCGGGGCCGAAAGCCCGATCGTCGCCATCGCCGATTCGAACAAATTCATGATTCGCTTCGACTTCATGCCGGACGGCTTCGCCGGTGGCGCGGGCGGCGTTCAGTTTCTTCTGGGTCACGAGGACATACGAATCTACATCGAGCCGGGGGCGGATGACGGGCATCTGACGCTCAGCGGCTACGTAGGCAGTTCCCGGGTTCGTGCGCGGGTTCGTATCGGGCAGTGGAACAGGGTTTTCTTTCACACCGATGTCATCGAAGGGCGCAACGTGATCAAGATGACGGTCGTTCCATGGAACGTGGCAGCGGGCCGGTTCGCGACGGCTGGCGAATCGTTCGATGGCGAGGCGATTGAGTGTTCACAGAACTCATGGACCGGCGATTTCGACGCTAACGGCGACATGTGGATTGGTAGTCATGTCGGTGGGTTGTTCCCGTTTCGTGGAATGATCGACAACGTGAACTTCGGCAACTTCATTTTCAGACCGGCGGTGCCGGCGTGTAAATGAATCGATTCGCCATCCAAGTCATTATTGATTGAACGAATGGGGCGATGGTGGATAATCGTTCCGCATTTTTTGTCCGGGAGTCTGCGTTGAATCGATTCAAACCTTTGATGCCCGTGGTCATTCTGGTGGTCCTGACCGCAACAGTCGGGTGTTCCGAATGCCTGAATAATTGCAACGACGTTGTCTGCGCGGTCGATGTCGGCATTGACGTGCCCACCGATGTCCCGGAAGACAACGGCATGGATTCCGTCGAAGATTTCGGCAACGATCCCGGCGAGCCGGTTGTGCCCATTACCTCGACTCCGTGGACGAAGATTTCCGACGCCACGTTCCTTCGCGGTCCGTTCATACAGATGGGCGATCATGATAGTGCCGTGATCGTCTGGCGCACCGAAACGGTGCTTCAGATCGAGGGCTGCGTCGATTATCGGCACGGCAACTTCTCGGACCGCAGATGCGCCAATCCCGACGGGAATGGTCAGTACGAGGTCGAACTGCCCGACCTGCCGCCAGAGACCGAGGTGTTCTATTCGGTTTCGACTGACGGGAACCAGACGGTCGAATTGTCGTTCCGGACGCTTCCGATGGAATCAAAACCCCTGAAGATACTGGTCTTTGCCGACGCACACAATACACCCGAAACACTTGCATGGATGGCTGATGTAGCGCTTGCCGAGGGCGTCGATTTCGGGGTTTCGGTCGGTGATCAGGCCAGCACGCCCACCGATGAGGAATACGATCAGTACTTCCAGGGGCTGCGTGACATCGCCAGTCGCGTCACGATCTGGTCGGTTCCAGGCAATCACGACGACTACGACGTTCGCAAGTTTTTCGAGTCGGTGGTCCTCCCGAAAGGCAGCGTCAGCGAGGACGATCTGGAGGGCGGCTACGCCGAGGGATACTGGGACGCCCGCCTCGGGAACACATGGATTGGCGGTGGCTGGGTGCGCGATTTCTACATATCTCCGCCTGATGTCGACTGGGGCGAGGTCGGATTCTTCCGGCAGCGTTTCGAATCCGAGGAATTCAAGACCGCCATGTGGCGACTCTTCTTCATTCACCAGCCGGCCTGGGTCGCCGAGTGGCCCGGGTGCGACTACACCGGCGAGGAATGCCTGAGGCTCTCGATGATTCCGATGGTCCGGGACGGCGGGGTCGACGCTACCTTCCACGGTCACATGCACGGCGTTGAGTGGGGCGTGGTCGATGGCGTCAACACGTTCGTCATTGGCGGTGTTGGCGGAGACACTGATCCCGGGGTCTGCGCCCTGCCGGAAGACTGGCCTCTGCCGTGGGGCCGCTCATACGGTTCGCATTCCTTCGCCATCGTCGAAACCGGTGATGACGCCATGTCGGTCAGGGTATTCAGTGTCGGCGGGGAAGGCGAGTTCGTCGTCAGGGTCCCGCGGGCGACCAGCAATTAGAAGGTGTTCTTTTTCTAGTCGATCACGTTCCACGAAAAGATGACACGCACCGGCAGGTGATCCGAAAGCTGGTTGCCGTTTTCGTCGACGAACTCGTCGGGAATGCTCCATTCGAGCGGTTCGATCTCCAGGCCAGGCGAACTCCTGAACATGATCCTGTCGATTCGTTCGTCCCCGCAGGAAACGGCGCGGCACGAGTCCGTCAGGCCGGTTTTGGAAAGGAATTCTTCAAGAGTCACAAGGTCTTCCGGACGAGTAGCCTTCAGGTTTGTGTCCCCGCCGACTAGAACCGCCACGCCGTCCGATGCGTTTTCGATGTAATCGGCAAGCTGTTCCGCCTGTGCCTTTCTGGCTGCGATATCCTCGTCGGAACCGCTGGCATCCATGTGCAGGTTGTAGACATCCAGGAAGACCCCGGGTGCAAGTTCGTGCCTGCCTACGGAGAAACCTTTGGTGGTCATGCAGTCGCCGCCACTGTTGATCAACCCGTTGC